>CAYSGM010000065.1:0-15176 GCA_964430595.1 uncultured Candidatus Cloacimonas sp. | reverse complement strand
CGCATGAAGAAACATGGGTGTCACATGGGTGTCACATGGGTGTCACATGGGTGTCGTATCTGGGCGCTCAGAGTCGGATTACGCCTGGTCTTCACGGAATCTGCGTCGCCTTTCCTTGTAGCGGAGGGCATCTATCTGTTTTTTACGTTGATCGCTTCGCCTATTCAGGTTCCCCAATTCACTGCGCAGCTTACGAAATGACTCCAGGCGTTCCTCATCCAGATCACCCCTTTGGATGGCATCTTTTACGGCACAGCCGGGCTCGGTATCATGCTGGCAATCACTGAACCGGCAATGTTCTTCCAGTTCCGTGATATCCGGGAAAACGCCTTCCAGGCTGTCTTTACTGCCGATGATCTTGATATCCCGCAAACCGGGATTGTCGATCAATACTCCGCCTTGGGGTAAAATGTGCATTTCCCTGCGGGCTGTGGTATGCCGTCCTCTTCCATCCGCCTGGCGGATCTCACCCACACCAAGAAGATCTTCTCCGGTTAAGGCATTGATCAAAGTGGATTTACCCACACCGGATGAGCCAATGAACGAGATCGTTACCCCGGGTGCCAGATAGCTGAGGATGCTTTCCAGACCCCAGAGGTCAATGGCACTGACGGCATGAACCGACAGATTGGGGTAGAGTGCCTTCACTTCTTCCACCTTGTCTTCATAGTCGCCGCAAACATCTGCTTTGTTCAGGATAATTACAGCTCGTGCACCACTATCGCTGATGATTGCCAGATAGCGCTCGATTTTGCGCAGTTTATAATCCGCATCGAGGGATACCACCAGAAACACAAGGTCCACATTGGCCGAGATCACCTGTTCATCGGAACTTCCGGGTTTTCTATAGTTCCTGCCAAAGGTATTCTTTGCCTTGCGGGAGAAACAGCTTTTCCGAGGGAGAATTTCCATTATGACATAGGGATCGTTGGCTTGTTTTTGTTGAACAGCCACCCAGTCACCCACGGCTGGGAGCATTCCCCGGCTTTTTGCTGCTTTCCACAGCAGATCAGATAGCTTGGCGGGTACTTCTCCGCTTTCGGTAATCACAAAGTAACTATTCTTCATCTCCCTGCTCAATCGGGCGGGGATGAGTCCTTTCTCTCTATATGGCTGAAAAGTGCTTTCCCAAGCGTCGTTCCAGCCAAGCTCATGCAATTGATACATGATATCTCCATTTATTCTTTTTATTGCCGGGAATCAAGTAATGAATCACAGCCTGGTCTTTGCTGCCTTAGTGCACAGAGTTTGGTTATTATGCTCCATTTGGCTGAATAAAGAAAAAGCTCTGAGGAACAATTCCCCAGAGCTTTTTCTGGTATGATGCAGGGAACGGTTCTCTCGCCGATCCCGTATATCTATATATTTGTAGCGCGTTCAGCCATTTATTCGCGCCTCAAGTTTGGTTCAGTTTTTTCCTGGTAAGGATCGGCTTTAGTTCGTGAAGTGTCCTTTGTTTTTAGTTTCAATATCCATGTTCATCTCCTTATCGTATTTATTTATGCGCAATAGGTGGTTATCACGAATTTATGTCAAGTTTTTTAAAGGTCTGATGGGGCAGAAGCTGAGGTTGTGTGCAGTTCAAGCTCAGTTTATTTGCCTATGAACCTCTGATAAACTGGTTCAGGTATTCGACTAATTCAAAAACGGTGGTGCAGGGATTGTCTTTGTGGGGGACATGTGGCTTATATGAGTCAAGCAAGGCTTTTGCATTTCTGATGGCATTGGCTTGGTATTGCCTCAGAACCTGATACATGCCGGGATCGTTCTTGGCATATTGCTTCCCAAGATGATGAGTGAGGAGTTCACCATATTGAGACCTGGATAAGGCACTGGAGATATGTGAGTAGTGTAGCAAATACCAGAGCTCGAAAGCCTCGTTTGAATATGCCACGTGGTAATCTCTGGCTTTAGCACTTGCAATTGCATTGTCAAACTGATCAGCCGGAAAGGAATCCCGATCAAACACACACCATACAACAATATCCGTATCCTTGAGTCTGAACCCATACTCTTCGTAGTACCACTTCTTTGCTTTTAGAAGCTCCTTCACGGTCTCATCAATCAAGGAAAGAGTGTTCGTGCCAGTACCCTTGATCCGAACAACTTTCATGGGATGAAGCGGAAAGCTCTGAAAGTAAAGGGGCTCTGTCCTTTCTCCTTCTGTAACAATCAGGATCAGATCTGGAGGAATTCTCCTCGTGTTTTCGCGTCTTTTTGGTTTACCCACAATCCCCTCTACTTCGACCTAAACAACCGGGCGAAATCCTTATAATTGATGTATGGCAAAGCTCCGTATTTTCCCCGGATATAATCCTTGCCGTATGAGGAATCACTTCGGGCTTTGCCTTTGAGCAGCTTGTACTCCACCAGTGAATAGAGGTCTGTGGAGCAGGTGCTGTCCTTTTCGGCAAACCAGATTTCGTCCCTTCTGAAGAAGGCTTTATCGAGCAGAGTAGTATTGTGGGTGGTAAAAATCAATTGAGCACCGTTGGGATTGGTTTCCGGATCCTGAAACAGACGGATGATGATCCGGCAAAGCAAGGGATGGAGACTGTTTTCCAGCTCATCAATGAAAAGCCTTCCGCCTTGTTTAATGGTATGGTAGATCAAGCCTGCCAGACTGAAGAATTGCTTGGTTCCCTCGGATTCCTGGGACGCCAGATCAAAGATCACGGATTTGAATTGCTTACTACTCTCGTCATAATACTCATGCTGTGTCTTGATAAAGAGGCTGATGAACTTGCTGGCTTCCTGTCTGATAGCTTGTGGAACTCTCTTAACATTATCCAAAGAGAGATCCTCTTCGTTGATCTGGAATCCCTTGATTCCCATATCAGCCTTGAGCAGAAATTCGGTTACCCAATCCTGAGGTACCAAACCTTTTTGCACCAGTATCGAGGTGTGAACAGGCATATAAGTATCAATATTCCAGATGTTTGTGTTTGTAAACCACTTCACGATACGGGAAGAGATATTGCCGTTGAACTGAGCCAGCAGGCTGAGCAAGAGAGTGTTTTCTTTCAGAAACATCAAAAGCGATCCCTTGCCCTCTTTGAAGCTGGGATGAACCTGATACTCGCTTCCGGCACTACGTTCAAACATTTGTAACTCACGGGATTTAGGCTTGGTTGATCTGGCAAAGAGCCATTCTTTCTCCACGCGTTTGGCACTGCAGGCAAAACCATAACGATAGATGGTCTCTTCTGCCAGGAAAACCACTTCCATCCGGGTGGGCTCCTCTGCTCCACTTGAGTTGAGCAGGAAAGGCTCTGTTTTTATCTCTTCTCCAGTCTGAGTATCCTTGGAGGAATTGAGAACCAGATTCTTCATAAACGCAAAACTCCGGAGCAGATTGCTCTTTCCGGAAGCGTTTGCCCCATAGAAAGCGCTGGTCTTTAGAATCCTCTGGCGCGCAAGCTCCATCACATGGCCGGGATGCTCGGCTCTGGAGCTGGCTTCCATGCTAAAACTTACCTGCTTGTAGAATGAGCGGTAGTTCTGGACACTGAACTCAATAAGCATGTGGTCTCCTTTACACTGTTCTGACTATAGAATAGGTGAAGCCAAGAACTTGTCAAGCATTTTTGTGAGAAACCTGCAGAAAGATGAGATAAGATAAGACCAGCGGAGCTGTATCCGGGTTCTTGGTGAATGTCTAGTGAATTGTGAGACCGCGCTTCTTGTCATAATGGCTCTGATATCATGTCTCACCGATTATACATTCTTCCCCATGAGAACCTGTAGAAAACCCGTTTGATACTCATGTGCTTTCTATGTGTAGATGCAGACCTGCGAGTCTGCCTTGGGTTACTGCTCTTCATAGGACTGGGACTTAGACTTCAAGAAACAGCGATCTTATCATAGAATCTGATGGTAGAATTATGGAACTGGTATGTTATCATCTTCTATTGAAAACTAACAACTGGCTCCAATGAGATATTGAAGTAGTCCGGATGTCAGATTTTACAGTCCCCATATTGTTGCATCACATGTACGTTCAAACGCAATTGCTGGACAATAACTATTCTTCGATTACACTTGGGAAGACCAATAAACTCTCTTAAGCCGTTTTAGGTAATCTAAGAACCTTCCTAGACTCCTTTCAAAACACACCGTTCTCTCCTATCACAGAATTTTCCTTGACCAATCAACGCCAACAGGTATGCTGGCAACACACTTCGGTTATTCATTTACCAGCAATAGGAAGTCTTGCGTTATGAGCATTTTACACGATAAAGCACGTGATAATTATGAACTTGCAAAAACAGCATCAAGCTCCAAGAAAAGAAATGTAGCCGTGAGCAGGTACTATTATTCTATATACGAGATTATGATAGAGTATTTATTATCTAAAATGCCTTCTGACCAGGTACCGGGTACCCATCAAAGCACTATTGACTCATTCTTGGAAAACATAAAGAAGGAGCCTGGCTTTATGGTTCAAGATGTATCTACATTAAGCTATATAACTACTATTAAAAGATCAAGGAATAAGGCGGATTACTCCCCGCACTATTGTTATGTTCGCAGATCTTATGATTTCAACACAATAGAAACAAAAGTGAAAGAAGTTTACTTAGTATTGAGCAGATTCAACGGCCTAGTCCCGCGAGGATTAGTAATATGAGGATAACATGAAAGACCAAAACACTCACATTGAAAAGTTCATAGCTGGAATTAGAAGGCTATTCCCGGGATATTCATATGGGTACACTCGCTCTGAAGAAGAGTGGATTGTTTGGCATACGAATGATAACGAGTTAACTGACCTCGAATTCCGTAATCAGTCAGGTGAGCTATTGTACTCAATTCTTTGGGAAAATGATATCTATGATGTCAGTTTTGAATACGATAGATCTAAAGATTACAAAGAAATTCCTGACTCTCTATCACCGTCAGGCTCATGGAATATTCTCCCTATGGAGTTGTGTAACCTTGTTAACAACCGGGCTGTGATCGACTGGATGAATGTATCAAGAGTCTATCGTTCATCGATTTGCATACCAGAGATCACTAAACAGAAGAACATATTAGAAAATAACAAAGAAGATGCAGCTACTAAAGAGGAGTTCTCCTTAGCAGCTTGAGGATAAGATGGATACATCAAAACAACCCGGAATTAATACCAACGAGATATTCATGACAAAGTGCCTTTTCGAAAGAAGGCCAGTGAACTTCAATCAGATATCTGTCAATTGCGCATTCTCCTATTCGAAACAAACTTCCTCTGAAAACAAGGGAACAAGCATGCTATCTCTTCATGCAACTGGAATGAGCGAAGTAGAGGACAGTCTTGACAATCAGGTGTTTGATGCAGTTATTGAGTTTGTCGCATATTTCGAAGCAGTAGAACCGATCAATATGCCTCTTGATACTTTCTTGAACTCATACGCTCAGGGACACTTGTTGCCGTATATCAGGGAAGTATTATCAAGTATAACGATGAAGGCTGGATTGCCTCCAATTATTCTCCCTCCCGTTAATGTAGCAGGTCTTGTAAGTGCTGAGATTCACGGGACTATGCAGAAAGGAAATGACCAAGAAACCACGTTGAATTTTATACAGAATTAACGATTAACTGATAGACCGTTAGTTTGGAAAGCCCCGGTTCATTACTGGGGCTTTCCTCAGCTGATTTTCAGTGCTAACCTTACATTATCTCAGGAATCATTCACAACCGCCTTCCATTCTGATCCCAGTAACATCAAGCTGCATTACAGGCAGAGAGCAGATCACTATCTTAAAAACCCTGCCGATAACCCTGTTTCTTAGCTTTGACACTCCGGATAAGGCAGTTTCAATCGACATACCGAAGGGAAGTGTCCCCGGATTGGTGATTTCAATTCTATCACAGATTTTACGATATTCTTCAATGAGTAGCAATTCTGCTTGAATTCGAGAGTTTTACTTTCCACTCGGGATAGATAGTTTGTCAGCTCCATTGAGAACTCCAATTTGGGACGTTATGGTAAAAAAGTGGTATGCACAAGAAATCTATCCTTGTCTAACGGTTGCAATACCAAGCAGTTGTCCTATACAGTAAACCAACTCTGAAGCTACTCTGAAGAGATTTACTTCAGAGTTGATTTCAGAGCAGGATCCCTTTATCAACTTGTTACAGTGTTATATCTTGTATGCTTATCAATGACTTAATAGACCTAATGTATCGAGCATGCCATAGCTTACTATACCGCAAATGTGTAAGATAATGTCAAGCACTTTGTCTGCCATACTGTTTATCTCTGTAAAAAGGGTAGGAATGCGAGTAGAGTTCTCACCATTTTCATTGACATCCCGGCCTACATTCACTGCAATAGTAAAAAACGTCACGATTCCCTTTCCTACTATAACTGCGAGATTTGATTATGGAAGTTATTTCAATAGACAAGCTTACCAATTACTTCGGTAGCGTGCATGCGGAGCAACGCGTCTCCCTCAGCGTTCATAAGCCGAGAAAGACCATTGAATAATAACCTTTTCCAGATAATGCCGCGTAAATCAGTCAAAGTACACCCATTTTTCCCCAAGGTTTACCTTATGTCATTCCTGCGAAGGCAGGAATCCATGGGAGTTACAACCAGTTGTTCAACATCTGGTTAACAAACTTGTGGATTCCTGCCTTCGCAGGAATGACGGTACGCTGAGCAGGGAGATAAAACCTAATGCGCGTCATGTATTACGGCATGTGCAACGGTCTTATTCTTCCAGTCTGAACCTCGTATATCCGGGCTGTCGAAGTGACAGTGCTTTGTCCTCCCCCAATTGCTAACAACCTGCCATCCGGACTAATTGCTACGCAGTTTATTCGCCCCCTCTCTGAAAAGCCTATTCTCCGATTGTTATCTAATATAGCATCTACAAAACCGCTCCTACCTGTGCGGTCGTAGTATGCCAGGGATCTTCCATCATCACTGAAACATACTTTTAAGCCAGATCTAATCCCGTCAATCGGATCTATAACTGCTTCATAGGAACCCCGGGGGCATTGTATAATTACCCGGCGAAGTGCCAACCTATCTTGTTCATTGATATAAACATCTGTAACAAATGATAAACTATCCGGATTGTTACGAATGTATTCCGCAAAGCCATTCTCCATGTCCCCCCAGAAATACTCGATGAGTGGATAATCCGGACTTCTGAAGCATAAATACACACGGCCTAGACCGCTGTTATACTCTCTGAATTCCATATCTAAAGCAATTTGTCGATCAAATTCCAAGGCTCTCAGACTATCCAGAATACTCAGATGATTCATAGTGTATTGCTTTCGTAAACCAATGATCTTGGGAGCATAGGTTGTGATTCTGGATAAGTATTCATCATTGGATTCCGAGGAATCCTTCTCTGCATATCCAGGTTCAGATTCCATTAGCCAGGATATCAATGAGTCGCACACTGCGGCATCGCGCTCATATGCAATATTTTCCAAACGGATTTGTTCAAGAATACTGCTAATGGCTTGCTGGGCATGCAGCGCAGTTAAAACAAGCATTACAACGATAAACACCAATCTACGCACCTAATCCTCCAGGGGCATTAATTCTCACATATACAGTGCTGTCAGTACTCTCTATTTCTTATCTCCATGTTCTTAATTAAGCACTAAGTCATTTCCATCCTAACAGCCAAATAATGTCAACACAAAAGATTCGCGTTATACTCGCAGTTCCAATGTATAAGAATCCAGAGATCTTTGCCCGCCACCACGTCCCCACGTCCCCACGTCAATCCTACATCCTACATTCTACATCGTACATTCTACATCGTACATCGTACATCGTAAATCGTACATCGTTCATCCCACTACTGGCAGGGACTGGCAGAGCATACTGCACTCAGGATCAGAGAATTCGGAAGGCTACAAGGCTACAAAAAAGCCAAAGCCAGATACTCGTCATTCCGGACTTGATCCGGAATCCATTTATTAACATCCTCGATGACCGTACCAGTGACATCTGCCGGGCATTGGCTGCTCAGGACAAGGTTTATCCCCTAAACGATGCCCTGGAAGTAATGGACAATCTCATGGCTCTGGATACTAAGTCCAGCAGCCTGGATGATGCCCGTGAATACATCAAAGCCCTTGCACCCTGGATCAAAGACGATCAGATCGAATACGACTCAGAGATGAACCCAGTAGGTGTCTCAGGAGCACATACTCCATTTCCGCCCTTTCATTGGAAATGCAGGACTCAAACAATCATTGTATGAGTGCTTTCTTACTATATTTCCTTAACTATCAATATATCTTGATACCAACTTAAGGCACTAAGTTGTATTCGGTCTACCATTTAGAGCTATTTGATCTGGATGTTTTTAATGTTAAAGACGAAGATATATTCATTCACTACATCTTCAATCTGTAATGGCAATAGAACTTGGAAAGTCTTATCTCTGTATGGTTCGACCTTTGTGTTCAGATCTTCAACGGAGTAAGCTGTACTAGGGAATAACGGTGTTTCTCTCCATCCCCCATACTGACCACTTGAATAGTAAACATTGTCAGTAGGGAAAACAAGATCTTCTATTGAGCCGTTTCTGACAACGATGGTTGGAGGTTGGGGGTTGGTTCTGTCAATGTACTTGACTCCTGAATGCATAACTCTATGGCTGCTACCATATACATCCACATATGCCGCTTCGTCCCATATAATTTTGATTGAGTGATTAGTCTTATTTGTTAAGCTGAAATGGATTGCGTCTGTTGTAGGCAGCCACAGTACCCTTACCATTTCATCTTCAAATACATACTTATTTACTCCTGCTTCTTGCGTAGTTACGATTTTTTGTTCTCCGTACCTTTCTTTAGCTTGTGCTGGTCGTTCAACTTCCTGAAGTTCGAAGTCATAAAGTGCTTGATTGAAAGTAACACAACCCATCAAACCAAACAGCATTATGATACATGTCACTAAATAGATGGCTGGCTTCATGATTAACTCCTTTGTTATTTATTTCTATCGGAATGATTTATCAACCTATTAGTCCATCACCGCAGTAATGCATTCGCCTAAGACTGAAGGAGTGTACTCAGGACTACGACTATTGCATGGATTCATTGAGTATTTATTCACTGATCTTTGATTCTAGCATTTGACCATCCGCCTTATCTGCTCTTCTTATAAGAATTTCCATAACTGCATGCCAACGGAGAGCTAATTCCTCAGTACTCTTCTTATAGGCTGGGCTATCTTTAAGGGGTACAACGTTTAAAAGGCAGTCAAAGAAGGGGTTCTCTAAATCATCGATAGTAAGCCGAAGAGTAATGGATTGAAGTTCTTGAGTAGTTTTTTTCTTTCCCGACAAGCCACCTATTATTGCTCCGGTTCCACCTAGAAGTACCCCACCTATCAGAGCCCCACCGGCCTGGCTCGATCTGGAAGTTTTTGTAACTGATACTCCATCCTCCACAATCTCACAAGCCATTAAATCCTTAAATCCAATAATCTTGTGCTTAAGACCTGTACTGCAAAGCTGAATTAGACATATCTTCATGTTTTTTTCGTCTATGGAGAACCCTCTAAGTTCTTGCATTCTTTTTAACGAAGCAAACGGGTCCATCTTAAATATCTTACAATCATTAGGATTAATGATACCTTTCATGTCCTCTTGTTGTGTTAATGCTATGAATGTCTTGCTTGGAAGAAAACCGTCTATGATCTTGTAGTTTGGATTTCCTGAGTTCCAAGTGATTTCACTTAGTTTCTCTCTCGCTTCATCTACTGATAGGAAGACCTTATCCTCAATACTGCAATACAAGCTGCCAGTCTGAAATCCGCAACCTTCTTTAAGGTAGTCATGCACTAGTTTGATAGTGTTTCGACTTTCTTTGCTCTTACTAAACCCATAAATCAAGCCAATAATGAATAGAACGGCCATTATAACAAATACTGCTATCAACACAAGCACTCCTTGATTTCAAATGTTATCTTTGTATTAGGATAGGATGATACCATGATCTTCACAACGTATCCCCATCCTCTTCTCTACAAATCAACTCAGCCTGCTCAAGCACCAACTCTGTAGCCTGGGCTTGCTTATCTGGTGGGTATCCATACTTTCGCAGAATCCGTTTCACGAGCACTCGCATCTCTGCCCTCACATTCTCTCGGATAGCCCAATCAATTTTGACATTATTCCTTACTGATTTTGCGATTTCCTGAGCGATCATACGGAGCTGATCATCACCCAGTACCGCTACCGCACTATCATTGACGCCTAGTGCATCATAAAATGCAACTTCATCTTCAGATAAACCAAGTTTATCTCCCCGGTTACTTGCTTCTCTCATGGTTTTGGCAATCGAGATCAGTTCATCAATCACCTGGATAGTCTCAATGGCTCTGTTGTGATACTTGGCTATGGCATTCTCCAAAAGCTCTGTGAACGAACGAGCCATCACAACATTCTTGCGGGCCCGAATCTTGATTTCACCATCAAGCAGCTTCTTCAATAACTCCACGGCAAGGTTCTTGTGCTCCATGCCTCTGACATCGGCCAGAAACTCATCCGATAAAATCGATATATCCGGTTTCTTGATGCCGGCAGCGGAGAAGATATCTATAACCTCGTCGGATACCACTGCCTTTGAGATGATCTGCCGGATTACATGGTCTATCTCCTCTTGGGAACGCTGCTTATCTGGTTGGCTTTTCAACAGAGCCGCTTTTACAGCCTGAAAGAAAGCCACATCATCGCTAATCTCGAGGGCTTTCTGGTGAGGCACGGAAAGAGCATAGGCTTTTGTTAGCTCAATAACAGCCTTCACAAAACGATTCTTGCCTTCCTCAAGCTTAAGAACATGTTCCTGGGCTCGGGGCAACAGAGAAAGCCTGTCCTGGGCAGTGCCAGTGATCCAGATATCTCTGTTAAAGCCGTGAAACATATCACAGCATATCTCGTATTTCGTTAGCATCAGGGCTACAGCTTCATTTTGATCAATGGCGGTTTGCCCCTTGCCACCATTTTCGGTATAGTTGGATAGTGCTTGTTTCAGCTGCTCCGCAAGACCGATATAATCAACTATCAGACCCCCTGGTTTATCCTTGTACACCCTGTTAACTCTGGCGATGGCCTGCATAAGCCCATGTCCCCGCATCGGTTTATCAATGTACATTGTGTGCAAACATGGCACATCAAAGCCGGTAAGCCACATGTCCCTAACTATTGCGATCAGGAACTGGTCGTTTGGGTCCTTGAATCTTTTACCAAGCTCTTCACGCCTTGCTTTACTCCGGATATGCTGCTGCCATTCAACGGGATCTGTAGGTGAGCCGGTCATGACAATTTTCAGAACTCCAGAACCGTCTTCAACACTATGCCACTCAGGACGTAGAGAAGTAATCGCATTGTAGAGTTCCACACAAATACGTCTACTCATGCATACGATTACAGCCTTCCCTTTGAGAACTTCCTTGCGGCTTGCATAGTGCTTTACAAGGTCTTCGGCAATCAACTTCAAGCGCTTTTCAGAGCCAACCAGTGACTCCAGAGTAGCCCACTTGGTCTTCAGTTTTTCTTTGCTTTCGACTTCCTCATTTTCTGTTACCTCTTCAAATTCGTCATCTAATGTAGGCTTTTGTACTTCATCGAGTTCAAGCATAGCCAATCTGCTTTCGTAATAGATTGGAACTGTAGCTCCATCTTGCACGGCTTGTTCGATGTCATAAATGCTGATGTAATCGCCGAAAACCGCTCTGGTATTGGCATCCGTCAATTCTATGGGTGTTCCAGTAAAGCCAATGAAAGAAGCATTGGGCAAGGCATCCCGCATGTGCCTGGCGAAACCATCGATAAAATCATATTGGCTTCTATGTGCTTCATCAGCAACCAAGATCACATTTCTCCTATCAGAAAGCAAAGGGTGGGCACGTTCGTTTTCTGTGGGAAAAAACTTCTGCACTGTAGTAAAGATCACTCCACCGGATGCTGTTGTAAGCAGATCTCTTAAATGGTCTCGACTTTGGGCTTGAACAGGCTGTTGCCTCAGCAGCTCATGACAGCGGGAAAATGTTCCAAAGAGCTGATCATCCAGATCATTACGGTCTGTAATGACAACTATGGTTGGGTTTTCCAGTTCCCTATGAAGAACTACTCTTCCCGTAAAGAAAGCCATTGTCAGGCTTTTACCAGAACCCTGAGTATGCCAGATAACACCGATACGTTTGTCTCCTCCAGGCTTTGCTGCCCTCACGGTAGACTGGATTGCGTGTTTTACAGCGTGGAATTGATGATAGCCAGCCATCTTTTTAACCAGCACACCCCCGCCAACGTCTTCAAACACAATGTAGTACTTGATCAGATCGAGGAATCTCTGTTTATTGAAAACTCCCTCCAGCACTACCTGAAGCTGGGTGTGATGCGTATCATCCAGATCCTCGCCTTCTATTGTCCTCCAGGGCATAAACCATTCTTTATTAGCCGTTAATGTCCCTACCCTGGCATGCAAACCATCAGACACCATGAGGACAGCATTGTAAGTGAACAAAGAGGGTATCTGATCCTTATATGTCTGGATCTGGTTAAAAGCTGACCAAATAGTAGCTTTGTCATCTGCAGCATTCTTAAGTTCAATAACTGCGAGTGGAAGACCATTTACAAACAACACGATATCCGGGCGTCTCTCATGCTTGTTTTCCACGACAGTGAATTGGTTTATTGCCAAGAAGTCGTTATTCTCAGGATGCTCAAAGTCTATTACTTGAACATAATCTCCGGCAAAACTGCCATCGGCTCTTGTGTATTCTACCTGAACTCCCTCTATCAAATACCTGTGGATGGTATGATTGTTGAGGATTAATGAGGGTGAGTCTGGCTGAGTCAATTTTCGGAATGCCTCTTCGATTGCATCGGGCGGTATTTTGGGATTGAGGGATAGCAAAGAGTGACGCAGTCGTTCCAGCAAAACGACCTGCCCATAATTGTTTCGTTCTGGCGATGTACCATCAGGTGCGATATCCAGTCCAAAAGCAACTGAGTAATCTATGCTTTCTAACCATGCCAAAGCTGCTTGTTCAATTACTGATTCTGAAAATACTCCATTATTAAATCTCATGTTTGGTATTCCTCTTCATCACTCTGGGTATCTTCTGTAGCAACCCCTGTGGCTATCTCACTGTAAAGAATAGGGTCTAAAGCATACAAAATATCACTTGTGTAAAAGTTATGTCCTGCTATCTCATATACACCATGGACCTTATCAATTAAAACGTCTTGGTCTTTGTTCTTGGAGGGCAATCTATTACTTTCGTTTCTTTCGATATCCGCTAATACTATTTGTTCTGCATTCTCGATATCATATAAAAAAGAAAAAATCCAGAAGGCAATGTGTCTTATATGTTGCATATCTCTGCTCTGTGGTATTGTGTTACTGCCACCATGATACTGCTTATTTCGAATATCATGACACCAAACAACTTCTGCCTTACTAAAAGAACAAGGCACGGCTCGATGTGCGACCTCTTGAAAAAGAAAGTCGATCTTAGTGTGGTAATTTCTTATCCATGCGTCTACATCAGTATTTTGATATTCTCTACCTTGTCGTTGTATGGGATTTAATGATAAGTAGGTTGTTATTGCTACTTCAATCGCATTATCGTAACTTATCATTGCTATACGCCGATCAAAATCATCACCATCTCTCATATGCAATTCAGCATGCAATAAAAGCTCATAAGGGCCATAAGCCCATGGATGTAATCCACTACTCATATTAACCTGCTTGCAATTCTCTCCGCGTCCTTAACTTTAAGCTCCCCAGATATTAATCTTGGGAGAAGAGAATCTCTAATGGATGTCAGTGTTATCGATTCTAACTCATAGCTCTCAATGCTATTCTCCAATACTGCAAATGACTGATCAAAACTTTCAATGAGGGCAATAGAGGGTGCTATGAAAGGCAGATTCAAAAAATCTCCCTTTGTGATCGATCCAAAAACAGACCCCTCAGCTTCAAAACTGACAAAGTTGTTCCTTAGTTGCTTCATTGAATAGTACGTAAAGATTGAGCTTCCGCCAATGTGTCTAACAGCAGCCACACCTCGACCAATTGCACAGTGCTCAAAAGCCATGTTGATATCGCCTACAGGAGCCCGGACGCTAACAAGTGTATCTCCTTTTTCAGCATACCGTTTTGGTGCAGTACAATATACTCGATTCCTGGGGAACCTAAAACCAAAATCCGATCTACCTTGATAGAATGGATCTCCTGTCCCATCCTCATTGTAAGTGTTTCCAGGAGGTGATTGTCCCATAGTGAGATGAAAATGATCTCCTAATCTCGAAATGATCCATCCTTTGGGTATTTTTCCTAACTCTGAATCTTCAAAGGAATCAGGGAACAATGCTGCAATCTCCGGTTTCAATCCCTCGGGTTGCATCCCTGCAGCTTTGGTATGAACAGGATCAAAATCTATAAACCAATTTTTAAAGATAGCTTGGGCAGTTTCCTCCAAGGTTTTGCACATCTGGCGATTTAGTTCGATCTTATCGTCTAAGGCGCTAAGGATAAGTGCAATGGCTATTTGTTCTGTATGAGGTGCGATGTTTATGGAAATTGAGTTCAAGATACTTTGGTTTATCAGAGGTTGTCCTGATCCAGCTCTGTATCTATTGATACCTATGGACAAAAGTACGTAATAGAGGTATCTTGGATCGTTACCTGGCTTTGCATTTGCTTTTATTGCATTATCCGTAACCCAACACTCCTCATTTGAGTAATATACCGATCCACAGTATGAACCTACACGACCGATAATCGATGTGTTGGGGGGTGAGTTAAATTCATTAGAATACCCGATAATACCATTCGAACCAAAAACCGGATAGTGATCATCGCAGTTCCTCTTAGGACTGGATCTGCCATTAGAAAAGAATGCTATCTGCTCAAGATTACCAGTTTCCCACTCAATCGCCATATCCAATATCCCTCAAATTATCCCAAATCAACTTATTGAGTTTATCGCTCTTATCCATTTGATCTTTCAAGGTAGCGGTCAACTTTGCCATCTTTTCCTCGAAAGGTTCGTTATCTTCTTCAATGTCGGCTGCGCCCACATATCTGCCCGGAGTGAGGATGTGATTGTGTCCTCTGATATCATCTATCGTGGCACTTTTGCAAAAGCCGGGGATGTCTTCATAGCTGCCGGAATTGGTGTCACCTCGCCAGGCATGGT
>CAYSGM010000064.1:0-15389 GCA_964430595.1 uncultured Candidatus Cloacimonas sp. | reverse complement strand
CCCCACCATGCCGTATTGCAAAAACAAGGACGGCAAGGGTCCCGCCTGGGCTAACAGCCTCTTTGAAGATAACGCAGAATACGGCTATGGCATGCGCCTGGCAGTACGTTCCCACCGCAAGCTGCTCAAGCTTGCTCTGGAACACCTGATGGAAAAGAACATCGATCCTGCTTTGAAGGAAACCATTGGTGCCCGTTTGGCAGCCTGGGACGCCGTGGATGCCCCTGCCAAGGAGAGCGCAGCTAAGCTGAAAGACCTGCTTCCCAAAGCCATGGAAACCGCCTGCGAAGGCTGTGCCAAGCTGATGCGCCGCGCCATCGAGCTTCAGGATTACCTGGTAGAGAAATCAATCTGGGCAATCGGCGGAGACGGCTGGGCTTATGACATCGGTTACGGCGGACTGGACCACGTGATGGCTTCCAACCAGAACATAAACGTCTTTGTGCTGGATACGGAAGTATATTCCAACACCGGCGGTCAGGCATCAAAATCCACCCCCATGGGCTCCATTGCCCGCTTTGCCGAATCCGGTAAAAGCACCAGTAAGAAAGACCTTGGCATGATGATGATGAGCTACGGCTATGTGTATGTAGCCTCCATCGCCATGGGCGCTAACAAGAACCAGGCAATGCAGGCAATTCAGGAAGCGGAAGCCTATCCCGGACCCTCCATCATTATCGCCTATGCCCCCTGCATTCAGCACGGCATCGATATGAGCATGAGCCAAAAGCACGAAAAGCTTGCCGTGGATGCCGGATACTGGCTGCTTTACCGCTACAATCCGATGAATAAGCAACAAGGCAAGAACCCCTTCACCCTGGATAGCAAAGAGCCTACCCTCAACGTGCAACAATTCATGGATGCCGAAAAGCGTTACTCAGGCTTGAAAAAGCTCTTCCCCGAACGCGCCCAAGATCTTAACCAGATCGCCGGAGCATTCTTCAGGGATAGATTCGAAGCCTACAAGAAACTTACCTAAATCACAATAACATAATAATATCCAAAGGCGGAGCAGCGATGTTCCGCCTTTGCTTATCCCACTCCGCAAGTTTAATCTTGACATCCCGTTTAGTTGCCATTTTCTTTGCGCAAAGTAAAAACTGCGAGGTTTATCATGAAGAAAGCGCTGATCCTACTTGCCATAATTGCCATCTTTAGCACCGGATTACACGCCGTCACCAAGACCGATTGGGAAGCCTATTACCTTAAGGGCAAGGTGAAGACAATGTCCGCCCTCTACAACACTTACATATTTTCCCCCACCGGCTATCTGGAATCCATGACCTATTATTACGACGAATATAGCAACGGTGAAGTTAACTACACCTACACCAGCGACGGCAAGCTTGCATCCATCGAAGACGTGGATTCCTGGGAAGGCACCATCAGCGAAACCCGCTACACCTACGATGCCGCAGGCTTGATGAGCGAAATAACCCGCGATGACATAAGCTCCACAGAAGTAACCAAGCTTAGCTATAACGACAAGAAACAAAACACCTGGAGCAAGACTTACGATCTGGATGGCGTCCTGAAACACGCCACCGAATACATCAATGATAAAAACGGCAACCACACCCGGGAAAGCCACTACGACAAGGACATGAAGCTAAGCTGGGCTCAGGAATACACTTACGACAAGAATGGCAACGTGCTGGAAATCCGTAAAATCGACAGTGACAACCAGCTTACCAAAAAGATCATCTATGCTTACAACAGCAAAAAACAGCTTAGCGAGGAAATGACCTACGAGGGAACCGTTCTTACCTACAAATGCCATAACGTGTATGACGCACAAGGCAACCTGATAGAAAAGATCATCACCGAACCCGTAATTGGCACCACCTCACAGGAGATCCGCGAATACCAATATGATGAGCAGGGAAACTGGCTGAAGTTCGACGTGTATCTGGACGGTGCGCTGGAACAAAGCGATAGCAGAACCATCTCCTATTACGAGAACTGATTTTAACCTACCCATTCATAAATATCTACGAGGTTTAGTATGAGAAAAAAGCAGCTACTTTTGATGCTGTTTGTGCTGCTGTCTGTAGCTCTGTGTAGTGCGGTGCAAACGGACTGGCAGGCACTGGGCTTGAAGGGAAAAGTCCAGATTATGGAAGAAGAAAGCTCCGCCACGCTGTTTGGCGGGAACGGCATGATCACCCTTTGCGAAATCGGGGGGAGAACCGCCTTATATAGCACGGTAACTTATAATTACGACAGCGAATCACGCCTGATATCAAGAGAGCAAAC
The DNA here is from genome assembly GCA_964430595.1 of uncultured Candidatus Cloacimonas sp. Taxonomy (GTDB): domain Bacteria; phylum Cloacimonadota; class Cloacimonadia; order Cloacimonadales; family Cloacimonadaceae; genus Cloacimonas. Next base: position 13,133 of record CAYSGM010000064.1, on the reverse strand, counting down.
AGACGATACCGCCACAGTTCTGAATGCCGATTATTACACTTACGACGAAAGCGGCTTATTGACAAAACACAAGGAATATAGCCTTACCAGCACCTATGTTCATGATTACACCTATACTGCCGCTAAGCAGATTTCCACGAAAAAGACTTACGATTACTATGGCAAGCTTAGCCAGGCAATAGAATACTACTATGATGAGACCGGCGCGGTCGCTGAAGAACACTGTTACAACGGCAACATGGAATATACCCACTACAAAGCGTTTAGCTACGACGAACAATACAACCTGGAGGAATGCATAACCGCCGATCCAAAGCACAACCAGATCCGCAAGTTCGAGTATAAATACAACAAGCAATACCAACCCATCGAAGAAATTATCACCCAGGAAAAACAGATCACTTACAAGATAAACACCAGCTACGATGACCAGGGCAACATCTTGGAGAAAATAACCTACGAACCCGAAAGCAATAGAACCACCAAACAAACCCACCAATACGAATATGACACGCAGGGAAACTGGACAAACCACAAGCTGTATCTGGACGGTAAACTGCAAAGCGATGAGTATAGAAGCTTCACCTACTTTGTGGAATAAACACCTACCGCAATAGCATAAACAAGGGACAAAACCGCTAACAGCTACATGCATGCCCCTTGCTTATCCGCACCTGTTCCGCAAGCCATCTGCCCATGATCTCACCATGATTTATCCCGGTGAGATCATGGGCAGACCACGTTTGGTGCACCAGCGGAAAGGAAGGGAGATGAAAGAGAGATTCTAGCGCCGTGAGTATGGAGTCGATTTCGCCTTTATTTGCCGTGAATTGGGGACTATCTTAGCGGCGAAATGGACTACAGCGAACAACTACGGGCAGGGTGTCGCTGTAGTCCATCCGGTTAAAATAGATATCAATTATGCTGAAGATTGTTTAAACCGGATCGACTCCAGACTTACGATGCGATAGCGCACGATGAAGTCCAAACGGCTATCTAACTAATTGATATGCATGAAGATAAGCTAAGCCATTTGAACTCCATCTGCTTAGCGATAACTGCCTGAATTGGGCAAAGCAAACTTAGAAACAGCAGAAATATGTTGACATATTTACTTGCACTCAAACATCATGAAACAACTACAGAATGGGGTGGTTCGATACATGAAAATAAAAAGATGGAGGCAAGATAGCTGCTATGCTAAGAGAAGCCTGCTCTTCCTGATGAACGCGAGAACACAGATGTTTATCAGGGGTGGACTCCTTGCCTTGCTTGTTTGTATTTCGAGTTTGATCTCAGCACAGCTTTACTTTCCCGAACAAGCGGGATTGCTGCCCCAAAGCTACTTACACAATAAACTTACCTACGATGCTATCGACAAGTTCTATGCAGTAACCATGCGAGCTAAAAGCGGATGTAACTTAAACATAGCTTCAATAAGCACTACAAAGCCTGTAGAATATATAACCTACGCCTTCCCAGCCGGTAGTGACAGAAACGGGATAAAATGGATGAGCTTCCCTGCTGTTGAGAAAGGAAAACTACATAAAGACAAAATGTTTCAGTTCATTCATCCGATACGTGATGAGTTTATTCTGACGCGCGTATCATGGAAACGTGGCAACCGACAGGTTCAATGGATTGAAAGCGTGATGTCCGAGTGGAACGGCGAAAACCATACTATTTTACCACAACAGGGCTACAAGTTCCAAATGAATCCATATTCAGAAGAACCGGTGTTTCTGTTTTCTCCTGCCGGGAAACCGGATTTATCCTTGCCGATAACCCTGAAAGCCAGAGTTAATCCCGGAGACAAAATCCCCGATAACGAGAACTGGCTTGGCTATTTCGGGGAAACCACCGTGCATCCTTACGATGCCTTTGCCGGGGTGCTGGATAACCTGTGGTACATTCAATCCCAGAACTGGACACTTGCCAGACTCACCGTTAGCCCCGGAAGTGATTGGATAGGGATATCTTACCCCGGTTCCAAACCTCCTACCTTAAAAAATGGTGATATGGTGATCGTAAAGTGCTTTGATGATGCGGTGTTCACCTGGAATGACGATGCACCGGAACGTGAGGAATTCATCAAGGATAAGCCTTCTGCCTTTACCTTTACCGAGAAGATGGATTATATCCCTGTATATGTGGAGTTTAATGGCACGGATATACCCAAGGAAGCAGCAGTGTATCTGGAAGGAATCTGCAAAGGTGCTGCCGTGGTAGGTGGCAACAGCGTGGAGATACCAGCTTATATCCTGGATGATATTGGTTATGGAGCAGAACTGGAACTAAGAGTGTTTTACGATAGTAAAGCTGCCTACAATCCCACCCCCCGCTATCAGACCTGGAACATGGAAACCGAGAAATATGAAAACAATGCCCTTGTGATAAGCGAGCGCAAGCCATTCTACATGCTGAAAATGGACGCAGGCTCAATAAACGACACTCCAGCTCCGAAGCTGTATTTGGGTAACTACCCCAATCCCTTTAATCCTGATACCACCCTGCGCTTCAGCTTGCCGGAGAATGCAGACATAAATCTGGAGATCTACAATGTGAAAGGGCAGAAGGTACGCAGCCTGATAAATGATAGCTATAATGCCGGAAGCCACACTTGCCTTTGGGATGCCAAAGACAACACAGGCAGCCGGGTATCCAGCGGGATATATTTTGCCGTGCTATCCTATAAGGGAAACCAGCTTAGCCGCAAGCTACTGCTGATGAAATAGCAAGAACCATGTGTGAGAGGGGCAAGTAAGCTCCTCTCACATACAGATAATGGAATGATAATGAAGCGACTAACCCTAACAATAAGCCTGATGCTTGGCGTTAGCCTTGGTGCCACAACCTGGATTGTCAAACAGGATGGCAGCGGGCATTTCACCCAGATTCAGGCTGCTATAAATGCCTCCGCACACACCGATAGCATCATGGTGTATCCCGGCACTTATATGGAAAACATTGACTACATCGGGAAGAACATTTTTATCTATAGCCTAGAATACACCACTGGGAACTCAGCCTACCGTGATAGCACGGTTATTGACGGCAATCGCAGCGATTCTGTGGTGAAGTCTGTTACCGCTACCACCAACTGCGGAATATATGGTTTTACGATCCAGAATGGAAGTGGAGAAAATAGCTACTATGATGTGGGTCAACTCCTATCTTCTGGTGGGGGCTTATTGATTAAAAATGCAGAGTGCTTTGACTTATCTGCATGTGACGTAAGTAATAACACAGCATATATAGGAGGGGCAGCATATCTTTACAACAGTAATGTATATATGAAGGCTTGTGCGATAATGGAGAACTTTGCTTCTATAGGGGGGGGGGTATTAATAAGCTGGCAAGGCAGAGTATATTTCGATCAAACCAACCGTTCCAGTGTATTCAACAATATTGCAGGTCAAGGCCAAGACATTCTTGCATTAAATACAAGATTGAATCTGGAGATATATCTCGATATGGGAACGGTTAACTATCATAATGACTATTACGTAACCTATTCAAAGAGCGTTATATCAGATCCTGGGTCTCTTATAGGAATTGATATTCAAAGAGGTTTTTTGACTGAGATAAATGCGGATTTATTTGTTTCCCCTGAAGGCAGCGATCTAAATGATGGTGTGAGCCCGTCTACATCACTCAAGAATATTTTTCGTGCTATGCAAATAGTGTATGCTGATAGCCTCAACCCCAAAACAGTTCATCTTGCAGCTGGTGATTATTCTTCAGAAGATGGGCAGTTCTTTCCTATAGGTCTTAAATCTTATGTTACGCTTCAGGGAGCAGGTATTGGTATCTCGAATTTGATCAATTCCGACTATAGTTCAACAATCCGTGCTCAGCGTATTGAACTTCCAGTGTTGGAAGGTTTAAGTTTGTATCATGATAATAACCCTATTATCAGCAGCCCGATCAAATTCGGATTTGTACGAAGAGGATGCATTTCAGATGTTTATATAAATAGTGTCGAGTTATCAAAAACTAGTGGGATATTCCTTGGATCAAATACAGACTATTACTCAAATAGCTCCTTGATGAATGTTACGATTTATGGCAATAATGCATTGAGAGAATCAGGGGTTTTTGCATTGGTTGTGGATTTAGAATTAGATGGGTTGACAATTGACAATTGCAGTGTTACTGGAGGAGTGTTAGATAATCCTAGCACGCTATTCTATTTCAGCGGAAATAAACTGAATATGAAAAACTCTAAGATCGTCAATAACTTTGTATCTAACAATGAACCGAATATTATTAGTATAGGTTTTAATGGCGAGGCTTCCACCCGCGAACTGAAGCTGGACAATGTGTTGGTTGCGAATAACCAGACAGGAGGCGCAGTTCCTGTTTTCATAGCTAACTTTAACAATAATCCCGGCATTATTAATAACTGCACTTTCGCTAATAACAGCGGTGCTAATTTTGCTGTGCAGCTTAACGGGAACTTTGTGGTAAGTAATAGCATCTTTGATAATAACACTCCTGCGGAGATCAAAAGCATGGGCAGCACTTCTCAGCTTCAGTTTAATAATAACTTCATCCGTAACTATCCGGCTTCCACCAGTTTTGAGGCGTTTAACAACGTTAGCTTTAATGATGTGGTGCTAACCGGTGATCCCGGTTTTTGCAGCAGTGTGGCAGATAATCCGCTAAGCTACAGGCTTAGCAATAGCTCCATCTGCCGGGATATGGGCGACGCCACCGGGCTGGAACTGCCGGAAACTGATCTGGCAGGTAATCCGCGCATCTATGGCACCGCCGTTGACCTGGGCTGTTACGAATGGAACTATCCGGTAAGCGTGGATGATGAGCTTAGCCCTGTGGCGGTGCAGCTACGCACTTTCCCCAATCCCTTCACGGAGCAGCTTACCTTGCTGTTTAACACCAAGCAGCAGGGTCGCATTAGCTGCGAGTTTTACAACGTGAAAGGGCAGAAGGTGCGCAGCCTTACAGATATGCATTACAGCAGCGGAGATCATATGCTAATCTGGGATGGCTGCGATAACGGTGGTAATAAGCTTGGCAGCGGGATATACTTTATGCGCATGCAGTTGGATGGGAAGGTGGTAGCTACGCGGAAGATGGTAATGGCGAAGTGATGGGGTGAGGTGGTAGGTTACAGGTGTCAGGTTACAGTGAGGCTTTTAAAAAAGAGGGAAAGAGGAAAAGAGGTCTTTGTTAGGTGGCATGTGGAAGTACATCACTGAAACCTGTAACCAGAAACCTAAAACCTCAAACCTGTCTGTTCTCTTTTCTCTTTTACTCTTTGTTAAAATCCCCCCCCCTGTTACGCAGGTTACAAACCCGCTTTTACAACCGTTTACAAAACTATGTTACATCTTTCTCAGTTTTTTTTCTATGCCGCTTAAGCATTTGAATTGCTTCCACAAAGTGCTTCTCCACCTCGGTAGGTTGTTCTATTTGCTCACTGTGCCATTTATCGTATTCCAGCCGGGCTTTATGCAAGGCTTCTTCATGGGCTATTTTGCCTGCATGCTCCAGAATGTCTCTACCGCTAAGCTTTAGGAATTCATCCAGTTTAGCCACCCAATCCTGCATGTGCATGGGTTTACGGTTAAGTGCCTGTAACTCCGCAAAATCCAGATACAGGGTAACGATGCGGTTCAGGATATTCAGTTCATCTTCCATGAGGTAATTCTTGGCAGTTTCGATATCAGCTTTGCGAGGCTCGGAACCAAGCCAATTGGTTAAGCCCATATTGGGTTTGGAGGCATCTGCCCTGCCAAATATGATCTCCGCCGCTGTGTGTCCGTGGCTTGCCCAGTGCATCTTGTTCTGGATCACCTTGAAGAAATCGCGGGATACCGAGGCACGGGGATCGTAGTCTATGCTGGTGGCATAGATATCCAGCACTTTACGCCAGAACACCTTTTCGGAAGAACGAATGTCCCTGATCCGGGATAACAGCTCTTCAAAATACTTACCACCCCCGCGCTCTTTTAACCGTTCATCATCCATGGTGAAGCCTTTGACGATGTATTCCCTAAGGCGTTGAGTTGCCCACTGGCGGAAATGAGTGCCCACAATACTATTAACCCTGTAGCCAACCGAAATGATTGCTTCCAGATTAAAATGCTCTACCTGATATGTTTTCCTGTCACTTGCAGTTATTGCAAAAAATGCAACAACTGAATCCCGTTCCAGTTCCCCGGTCGCAAAGATGTTCTTCAAGTGTCTGTTGATGCCTGATTTATCTACATTAAACAACTCGGATAACTCTTTCAGGGATAACCAGACACTCTCATTGAACACTCTGGTTTCAAGCCTGGTTTTGCCATCTTTGCTTTGATAAAGCAGAAACTCGCCCTTAGCGGGCAAATTTGGATTCATACTTAAACTCCCATTCATGTGGAACTTGTGCACCCGATAACCTAGTAGCTTGGGAATCTCCGATATTGGCTAAACTCATCGTATTCCCGTTGCGCTTTGCTGTATCTATCTATAGCACCATGCTCCGGCACGCCAAATATATGTCAACCAATTACTGAATCTCTCTATTCCTACGTTTTCCGAAAATAAATCAGAAATTTGTCCCAAAAACCAAAAACTGTCCCCCACACTACTATGAGGATTGTGTTTATGCAGCTCAAAGTTGATAAAGGAGTTGCTTGACTAAAAAACCGCTAATGATAAGCTTGGTTCTTATGAAGTTTGAAACGATATTACACTTGGTATTTGCCGTTTTGGCGTTTATCAGCCTTGCCTCATGTGCAATGGCGAAGGGGAATATGTATCCGCTTGGTTCTGATTATATCCGGCAGGAAAAGCTGTTTGATGAGCTATCCCGCATCGTGAGCCTGAATCCTGAAATAACGCAGCTAAGGATAATCGGTTTTAGTGGCACTGAAAAGCTGCCGATATACGCCCTGGAAATTGGGACGAAAAGCGCAACCCACAATGAACTGATAATCGGTCAGCATCACGGGGACGAGGTGATGGGCGTGAATATCTCCACCGCCTTTGCGGAACACCTGATAGTGAGTTATTCGAAAAGCGGGGAATACAAAAAGCTGCTGAATCAGTATCGTTTCTGGATTGTTCCCAGCCTGAACCCGGAAGGCTTTCGGATAGTAAGTTCCGGGCAGTTTCAGTTCAAGCGGAAAAACAATACCGACACAGACGGGAACCAGCGTTTAGACCTGCGCACCGATGGGGTGGATTTGAACCGTAATTATCCGGTATTCTGGGATCTGGATACCGACATAAACGTGAACAGCCCCTTTTACAAGGGTAGAGAGCCGGTTTCAGAAAGTGAGATTAAAGCGATTATTGCTCTGGCGCAACAGCAGAACTTCGAGATTGGCATCTTTTTGCACAGCTCGGCTTCAGGTGCATTCTGCGAGAAGGTATATTTGCCGGCGCGGGGTAACAACAGCCCCCTATTCAACCAGACCAAAGTGCTTGCCCAGAGCTATGCGGCAAGTGTAAAAAAGGATTATGCGCCGGGGACATACTATGTGCCGGATGGCTTGGCTTCCGAAGTTGGCAATGCCCGCAATTTCTTCTTCCATAGCATGGGAACTATGGCTTTTCTGGTGGAAGTAGGCGGGATAAACAGCAATGGGCAAAGCATAATCCACCCGGATAACAAAATGCTGGGTAAAATCGTGAAGAAACATGTGCATGCTTTGGATAAGCTATTCACCGGGCTTATCCCCCAAGAATGAGCATTAATATCGAAAAAGGAGTAACCATGCAGTTTTTGTTGGACTTACAAAATCCTGATTCCGAATTGGTACGAACACTTAATAACCTCTACGACGGGGTTTATGTGGTTGATTCCCACCGCAAGATTCTGTTCTGGAACAAGGCAGCGGAAACTATGACGGGATACAGTTCCGCGGAGGTAATAGGCAAAAGCTGCAAAGACGATATTCTGAACCATATAGATGAAAATGGAATCCTGATGTGCCGAAGCGTGTGCCCCATAGTGAAGGCAATTGCCTGTGCGGGAAACTCCAGCGCAAAAGTGTATCCCAAAACCAAACTCGGCAAGCGCTTCCCGGTGGAAACCCATGTGTCCACCGTGAAGGACGAAAATGGCGTGGTGGTGGCAGCAATTGAGGTGTTTAGGGATATCACTCATCAGGAAGATTATCGCATCATGCAGGAGAAGTTTAACGGCTTGATCCGCAAATACGTATCCACTGCTACCTACAGCGATATTCAAAGCAGGATAAGCGGAACCGGGCATACTGGTCAAACCCGTATCCTGGATCTTAGTGTGCTGTATCTGGACGTGGTAAACTTCACCGGCTTTGCCGAGAAGAACAGTCCTGAAGCAACTGTAGGGCTGCTTAACGACCTCTTTGGGATATGTGATGTGATAACCAGGGAGTGTTTTGGGGATATAGACAAGTTTATCGGGGATGCTATCATGGCGGTGTTCACCGATGCCAACGACGCCGTGAGAAGCGCAATAAAAATACTGGAAACCGGTATCCCGGAACTAAACAAGATACGCGCGGAGAATAACGAAAGCAGCATAGCAATCAGAATAGGGATAAACTCCGGCTTGGTTGTGCAAGGTGATGTGGGGACAATTGACCGCAAAGACCTTACCGTGATAGGGGATACGGTTAATACGGCGGCAAGGATAGAGAAATCGTCCCTACCAAATAGACTGATGATCTCCGAGGCTACTCTCGCACGGCTGACTGCAGAGCAATACAGGCAGTTCAACTTCCACCATGAGGTGGAACTGAAAGGGAAAGCAGAGGCGATCAAGCTGTTTATACTTGAAACATAGAGGAATCGGGATGGATGATATAAAAGGAATCAGGACAATTGTATTTAACCAAGGCTCACCAGATGAGCTCCGGGAGAAAATCCGGCATTATCTGCACCAGACATTTGCCATTGAAGACAAGCTTTACGAGTGTGTGGCAAGGGATAGCGGGTTTTATTTGCGGGCAGATCCCCTTAGGCATCCGCTGGTGTTCTATCTGGGGCACACGGCAGTATTTTATATAAACAAGCTTAATATAGCCCACATCATCAGCCGGCGCATAAACCCGGAGTATGAATCCATGTTTGCCATCGGAGTGGATGAAATGAGCTGGGATGATTTGAACGAAACTCACTTTAACTGGCCTGCCATTCCCGAAGTGAGGGCATACAGGAATGCTGTGCGGAGCTTGGTGGATGAACTGATTAGCAATCTGCATGTGCCGGAGAACGGAATCACCTGGGATAGCCCCTGGTGGGCAATTATGATGGGGATAGAACATCAGCGTATCCATCTGGAGACCTCATCGGTACTGATTAGGCAGCTTCCGCTGGAAGAAGTACGCCAGCTTGAGTTTTGGGGAATCTGCAGCGAGAGTGGTGAAGCACCGGAGAATGAATTGCTGGATGTTCACGGAGCAGAGATGGTGCTGGGTAAAGCCTGGAGTGATCCCCTCTATGGATGGGACAACGAATACGGCACTAAACAAACCAAGGTTGGGGATTTTAAAGCATCACGCATGCTGGTTTCAAATAAAGAGTATCTTGCTTTTGTGGAGGCAGGAGGATACCAAAGAAAGGAATATTGGAGCGAAGAAGGATGGGCGTGGCGCAATTACGGGAAACCTGAACACCCGCATTTCTGGCTACGTGATGAGGGCGGAAACTGGATGCTGCGCACCATAGCCAGCGTTATCCCCATGCCCTGGAACCACCCCGTGGAAGTGAATTATCTGGAAGCCAAAGCATTTTGTAACTGGATGGCATTATGCAACGGCAAAGCCATCCGCATGCCTACCGAGGCGGAGTGGTATTGCTTACGAGATGCACATATCAGCAGCGATCAGCCCTATTGGGAAAAAGCACCAGGGAACATTAATCTGGAGCATTATGCCTCTACCTGTCCGGTAAACATGTTCCGTTTCGGTAATTTCTACGATCTTATCGGGAATGTGTGGCAGTGGACAGAGACTCCTATTTCAGCTTTTCCCGGCTTTAAGGTGCACCCATATTACGACGACTTCACAGTGCCGACCTTTGATAACAGGCACAACCTAATCAAGGGAGGATCATTTATCTCCACCGGCAATGAAGCCCTCCGCAGCGCACGTTATGCCTTCCGGCGGCATTTCTTCCAACATGCAGGCTTCCGCTATGTGGAAAGCAACAATCCAGTTTCTACCGAAAGCAGCCTTTACGAGCATGATCCCGAGATCCTGCCTTGGTGTGCTTTAAACTGGGAAGAAAGCCCCTGGGGAGATAACTTCCACACCTCTCTTATCTGGAAGCTATTGCCATATATTGACCAAGTGAAGCACGATTCCGCCTTAAACTTCGGCTGTAAAACCGGACGCAGCACCTTCGAACTGGCAAAGCACTTTGCCAAAGTTACAGGCTTGGATTCCACCGCCAGGCTCATTCGCCTAGCCTCACAGATGAAGGAAGAAGGCATCATCCGCTACTACAATGTGGAAGAAGGCGATATCTTTGCCACCGCAGAAAAGAGCCTTGCAGAATATGGCTTAGCCGAAACAGCCGACAAGTGTGAATTCTGGCAAGCCGATAGCGCAAATCTGCCGTCCAAGTTTACCGCTTATGACTTCGTGCTTGCCGAAAACGTGCTGGAACGCAGTGCCAACCCGGTTCGCTTCCTGGATTCCATTACCGAAAGGCTCAATCCCGGTGGGTTGCTTGTGATTGCCGATGCCTATAACTGGCAGGACGAGTTTACTCCCGCTGCCAACCGCCTGGGTGGTTTCCGCAAGGATGGCGAACCGCAACGCAGCTTCCAGGGACTTGCTGCCATCCTGGATAGTCGCTTTGAACTGCTTGCACCTCCCTTTGATCTGCTTCAGGGCTTGAGACTAAGCGCCCGCCGCTGGGAATTGAAGCAGGTACAGGTGAGCGTGTGGAAGCTTAGGAAATGAAACGTCTGCTGCTTGTTGCTGTCAATCTGTTCCTGGTTATGGGACTGGGAGCAGAGCTGATAAGTATCGGCAGCGGGACGGTGCTTAACCAGGGCTTGCCCATAGAGCCTGCTGCTCCTTACAGCTACTCGCAACAGCTTTTCCTTGCTTCCGAGATCGGAGTTGGCGGCAGCATTGATGCCATCCACTTTCAGTATAATGTAGCCAGCCAGTTGTTCTTCCCCGGTAACAGGCAGCTAACGATATACCTTGGGCATAGCCAGCGTACTCTTATGTCCGGCTGGGTTCCTGCTGATAGCCTTTCCACTGTGTTTAGCGGGATGCTTTCCGAAGGGGATTTCACTTCCGGCTTACCGGGCAGCGGTTGGCTGCAAATATCGCTTGCCACCCCTTTCCTGTATGATGGCATCCGCAATCTGGTGCTGGCAGTAGATGAGAATGGTTCAGATTACGGCAACACCGCAGATGACTTCTTCTGCAGCAACACAAATGCGCAGCGGGCAATCCAGTTCCAAAACATGAACATCAATCCCGATCCCTTCAGCCCGCCCACCACCGGTTTCACTCTCAAAACTCACCGCTCAAACCTGCGCTTAAGCATGCAGCCACAGCATTATTACCCGGTGCAACCAAGCCCTGCGGATGCTGCCTCCAATGTTTCCATATACACTGATCTTTCCTGGCTTAGCATTTGCGACACCTATTCCCTTAGCCTTGGCACGCGTCCCGATAGCCTTGCGCTGCTTGCCGACAACATCCCCGGTGCCATGTGGCAACTGGAAAACCCTTTGCAGTATAACCGGCAATACTTTTGGCAGGTTGTGGGCTATCACGACAGCGAGGCATATCCATCCCCCATCTGGAGTTTCCAGACCACAGGAGAAGCCATTTCTCCCCCTCAAAACCTCAGCGGATATTTCAACGGGCAAGCAGTGCAACTCTCCTGGCAAGCTCCCCAAACAGGCATTGCAGGAAGCTACAAAGTTTATCGAAACACCGCGCTCCTAACCACCACCACCCAATGCGCCTACTCCGATGTAAATGTAATGGCAGGTTTCACTTACTACTATCATGTAACAGCTATCAACTCCTCCGCCACCGAGAGCGGGGTATCAAATCTTATCAGCGTCACCATTCCAAACACACAGCCTGATCTGGTTATCAACCAGGGCTTTGAGGCGTGTGCCGCCTTCAGTTCCATCATCCCCAACTGGCAGACCCTGGATCTGGATGCCTCTTCCACCTGGACATGGGACGCAGTAACCTTCCCGCATGAAGGAGAACCATATAGCTGGATATCCTTCGCTCCCGGAGAAACTATCCCTCCCCTCAGCGGTTTCTCGCCCTTTTCCGGTACTAAAATGCTGATGGCGATGAGCAGCCTGATTCCCCCAAATAACGATTGGCTGATAAGCCCCGGCATCCATCTGGGGCAAAATGCTTCCCTCACCTTTCAAGCTCGCTCTGCTATGGCAGATTACGGTCTGGAAAGGCTAAAAGTGCTTGTCTCCACCTCGGATGCCTCCCCCGCATCCTTCACCGCCCTCAATCCGGGCAACTATCTTGCTGTTCCCGAACAGTGGACTGCCTACACCTACGATCTTTCTGCCTATGCCGGACAGCGCATCCACCTTGCCTGGAACTGCCTTTCTGTGGATGCCTTTGCCCTGTTTTTAGATGATATTCAGCTTACCAGTGCCGGTGCCTGGGTGGGGGTAGAGGATAACTACCTGCCGCCTCCCGCCTTCAACAGCTTCCCCAATCCGAGCAGAAGCAGCTTTGCAGTTGGCAATAAAAGCGGAGCACCTTTCAGCCTTGAGTTATATGATATCAAAGGGCGCAAACTGCATACCGGGACTGGCTTAACGGAATTTAACAGCACTGGTTTATCCCCCAATCTTCCTTCCGGCATCTACTTTCTTCGCATTCGCCAGGGTGCCAAAAGTTGGGTTCTGAAACAGGTTATCGCTAAGTAATCTGCTAACCACGCGCAAACGAGACGTTTGCGATTCCGGATAGTGCGGTTCCTGCGTTCGGAATATCACACGTCCCGTGTGATCCAGCGGCACCTCTTCAAATTAGATAGTCACTCGTACCAGCCCTACAACCACGCGCAAACGTGACGTCTGCGATTCCGGATAGTGCGGTTCCTGCGTTCGGAATATCACACGTCCCGTGTGATCCAGCGGTACCACTTCAAATTAGATACTCACTCATATCAGC
>CAYSGM010000063.1:0-15721 GCA_964430595.1 uncultured Candidatus Cloacimonas sp. | reverse complement strand
GTAGGCACTTAGACTATTGCGCACTTATAAGGTTATGTTTTCATGTAAAGTCCAAGCCGGCTCTAAAATTATTGTATGTTCAGGGGTTTCGAAGCCGGTTTGAACTCCAAACTCAAGAGTCAAACAAAAAAAGTTCGTTCTTCCTTGCTTGCAGATAGGATGTCCGCAGCTACCATGCTTATCCACTTCTGATTCGAATTGGGGTTCATCGGGGGTTGAACGGGCAAAAGCCCGATGATCTCCCGATGAACCCCAATTCGGTTTGACTTCGGAAAGCAAGGAAGGAGTAAGTTTATTCCAATGCCAGCAAAAGGGCTTCTGGTGTGGCGGGGAAGGTTAAAACCGTATCCGGCATCACTTCCCTTACTGCAGCTTGCAGGGCGAAGAACACGGACAGACCATAGATAAGGGGTGGTTCGCCGGTGGCTTTGGAGCCGAAAACTGTGGCTTCTTTGGAGAGAGAAGGCAGCAGTTCCACCTGGAAGTTTTCCGGCAAGTCGCGGATACCCGGGATTTTGTAGGTGGAGGGGTTGGCGCTGGTGTAGCGCCCCTTATCGTCCCAGACCAGGTCTTCCATCGTGCACCAGCCATAGCCCTGCACCGCTGCGCCGATAACCTGACCGAGGTCGATCTCCTCATGCAGGCTTTGTCCGTTTTCGTGGATGATAACTAATTGTTTTATAGTATGTTCGCCTAATCTGCAATCCAGTTCCACTTCCGCCAGGGCTGCGCCGTAAACGTAGTAATGGAAGGGGTGCCCTTTGCCGATCTCGCGGTCGAACCACAGATCAGGGGTGCGGTAATAACCGTAGGCTCCCAAAGGAATCCGCTCCACATACGCAAAGCCGATTAGTTCCTTAAAGGTAACACTTATCTGGGGATTGGAGAGCAGATACACCTTAGCATCAGAAAATACCACATCTTCCGGCTTAACCGCTGTGCCGCCTTTCTGCTCCAGCAGTTTGGCAGCAGGTTCGCGTAGCTGTTCACGCAGCTTTTCGGCAGCGATGCGGGCGGCATTGCCATTGATGTCGCTACCCGTGGAAGCCGCTGTGGGCGAGGCATTCCCCACCCTCTGGGTATTGCTGCTTTCCACGCGGATATGCTCCACCGGGATGCCCAGCACGCGGGAAACCACCACGGCAACCTTGGTGCTAAGCTCCTGCCCCATTTCCACGCCGCCGGTGCTTACGGAAACGCTGCCGTCGATATACACCCAGATGAGAGCGGAACCCTGGTTCAGCAAAGCGGTGGTGAAGGATATGCCAAACTTTACCGGAACAATGCCTAGTCCGCGTTTATGGTCTTTGTGGCTGGCATTGAAGGATGCTACTTCGGCTTTAAGCTTGGTGTAGTCCGCTTTTGCAGCCAGTTTATCGTAAATGCCGGAGATTTGGCACTCTTTAATCTCCTGATCGTAGGGGGTTTTATCGCCATTTTGGTAAGCATTCAGCTTGCGGATGGCGATGGGATCCAGCTTTAAGTTCTTGGCGATTTGCTGCAGGACGCTTTCTATCACAAAGATGCCCTGCGGTGCGCCAAAACCACGAAAAGCGGTATTGGGTGGCAGATTGGTGCGGCAGGCTCTCCCTCGGATGCGGGCGTTAGGAATGTGATAAGTGTTTTCCGCGTGGAACATAGCTCGTTCCAGAATGGCTACGGAAAGATCCGCATAGGCACCGCCATTGGCAAGCAATTGGATGTCATAGGCAAGTATCCTGCCTTCATTATCGTATGCTACTTTCCACAGGCTGGTGAAAGGATGGCGTTTACCGGTGGCACGCATGTCCTCGTCACGGTTCAGCTTTACCTGCACCGGTTTGCGGCACACAAATGCACCCAGGGCTGCCATGCTCGCCCAGATGGTGGCTGCACGTTCTTTCCCGCCAAAAGCACCGCCCAAACGCGGAACATCCACCACGATGTCATGCGCGGGGATGCCAAGCAGGTGGGAAACCACATCCTGCACCTCCATGGTGCTTTGCGTGGCGCATTGCAGCAGCAGACGGCTATCCTCAAAGGGAATGGCACGGGTGCGCTGACCTTCCATATAAAAATGCTCTTGTCCGGTGTTGTGGGTCTTGCCTTCCATGATGTTGGGTGCAGAGGCGAATACGCCTTCCACATCGCCGCATGCTATGCTGCGCTCCGGTACATACCACTCCCCCACCGCATCTGCTGCTTCGGCATCAAGAATGGGGGTAAGCTCTTCGTAGTCCAGCGTGATGAGCTTTACTGCTGCTTCGGCAACTAATTCATCTTCTGCAAGCACCATTGCTAAAGGCTGCCAGGCATACATGATGGTCTCCGTGGGGAATAGCGGCTCGTCTTTGATAACATGCCCGATCTGGTTTAAACCCGGGATGTCGGAAGCGGCAAGCACTCTGTGCACTCCGGGATAGGTAACAGCTTTGCTGATATCAAGTTGCCTGATGCGGGCATGGGCGACAGGGGAAAAGAAGAATTTGGCATGAAGCATGCCGGCAACCGCTGCTTCATCGGCAATAAAACGGGATTTCCCGGTTAAGTGGAGGGCTCCGCTTAGGTGCTTAGCAAGTTTCATGATAGCACCTCACTTGCTTCCTTAAGATACAATTCAATATGATTGGTTATCAGCTTGCTGCGATAGTTTGCACTGCCACGCACGTCCGATAGTGGGCTAAACTCTGCGCTCACCGCTGCTGCAATAGCCGGGATGTCCAGTTCATGGGCTTTTTTACCCAGCACCAAACCGGGGAAAACCTTTGATAACACAGGCAGAGCAGCAACACCGCCAAGGGCTAGAATGGCAGAACTGATGACATCATGGGCTGCTTCCAGCCTGATAGCGGTAACAACGGCAGAAATATCCACGGATTTACGCTTGGCACTCTTATGGCAATTCAGGTAAGTTGCTGCGAGGATAATAGGCAGGATAACCTCGCGGATGATCTCACCCTTGCGCAAGGCTGTCTGACGATAGCCGGTAAAGAACTCCCGCATAGGCAGGCTGCGAAGCTCCAGCTCGCTTTGCAGGCTTAATGTGGCATCCATTGCCAGCAGGATAGGGAGGCTGTCCCCTATGGGAGAAGCATTGGCGATATTCCCCGCCAGAGTGCCGAAGTTGCGTATCTGCTGCGAGGCAATTAGGCTGATGAGCTTGTGTAAAACGGGATAATCAGCTTTTACTATACCGGAATCCAGCAATTGACTGTATGTAACCCCGGCTCCGATATGCAAGCCATCCTTCTGCAGATAAAGGCGTTGCAGTTGGGGAATGCGTGAAAGGTCTATTAAAACAGGAAAAGCCTTGCGGCTAATGTTCATCTGCACCATCAGGTCAGTTCCGCCGGCAATGAGCACAGCATCCTGCTCCACTGCTATGTAGTCAAACAGTCTGTTGAAATCCTCCGGGATCAGGTAACGTTGCACTAATCGCGGCGAACCGGAAGGCTGGATCAGCATTTGGGCTTCAGCATGGAAGCTAAATAGCTCTGCTTCCACCTGCCTGCACCACTCCGGGACAATTTCCTGCGGGGTGTATTTGGAGGATAGTTCTTCCGCTGCCTCAAGGATGGATTGATAGCCGGTGCAGCGGCACAGATTCCCTTCCAGAGCGGAGAAGATCGTCTCCTTATCCGGGTGGGTATGGGTGGCAAACAGGGCAAACATGCTCATCACAAAGCCGGGAGTGCAATATCCGCACTGTGTGCCGTGGTGCTCCAGAAGTATCTGCTGGATGGGATGCAGCTTATTGGGCTCTCCCACTGCTTCAATGGTGATCAGGTGTCTGCCGTGCAGTTTGGCAGCAGGATACAGGCAGGAAGTAATGGATTCATACACGATGTTCCCTTCGCGTGGGTAGGCTATCACCACTGTGCATGCACCGCAATCGCCCTCGTTGCAGCTACACTTTGTGCCGAACATCTGCTTAGTTTGGTTCAGCCAGTCCAGGGTACTTAATCCTGCGGGAATAGTTTCGGTAACCAGTTTGCCGTTCATATAAAAAGTGATGCGGTTTACCGTTTCGTCTGCTTTTGCTTGTCGTTTATCTTGCATATCTGCCTGCCTTATTTTTCATCTCTGGCTTTCTCGCGCTCCAGGTCTTTCTTTTGCAGTGTGTCGCGTTTATCAAAGAACTTCTTGCCCTTTGCCAGCGCGAGGCTCACTTTGCAAAAGCCTTTGTCGTTGATGTATATCTCCAGCGGGATCAGGGTCATGCCCTGTTCATCCACTTTGGCTCTCAGGCGTTTTATCTCGCTTTTATGCATCAGCAGCCGGCGGGGACGCTCTGCTTCATGGTTGAAGAACGAAGCCTTCTCCCATGGGCTGATGTGGAAGTTCTGCAGCCAGCACTGCCCGTCATCTATCTTGGCAAAGCTATCCTTGAAGTTCACCATTCCCGCCCTGATGGACTTTATCTCGGTGCCTTTCAGGGAGATACCTGCTTCATACTTCTGGATAATGAAGTACTCGTGCATAGCCCTGCGGTTTTTTATTGATTTCATTTTCTAGTCTCTTTTTGTATCATCTCTTTGTATTCGTTGGCTTTGTCAATAATCATACTTTCATCCACCTGGCACAGCTTGCGATCCAGCATTACAGGCTTGCCCTGAATCACCATATCCCGTACGCTTCGGCTGGTGATGGCATAAGTCAGGTGCGAGAAGGGATTATACATCGGCTGGTTTTCCAACTCATCCAAGGATATCATAGCAACATCCGCCAGCTTGCCAACCTCCAGCGAGCCAAGGTCTTGCTGTCTGCCAAGCGCTTTGGCAGCGTTTATGGTAAGCATGGCAAAGGCGTCTTTAGCACTTAGGAAACCCGGGTCGCTATTTAGTGCCTTATGCAGCTTTGCGGTAAGCGAAAGCTCTGCCAGCAAGTCCAGATTGTTGTTGCTTGCCACTCCGTCAGTGCCAAGGCACATGTTTATCCCGTGCTCGGCATATCCTTTCAGCGGTGCAAACCCGGAGATCAGTTTCAGATTACTCTCCGTGCACACCGCGATGCTGCTGTTGCCATGCTTGACTAACAGCTCCATTTCCATATCATCCACCCAGATGCCATGTGCCAACACGTTTGGGATGTCAAGCATGCCCAGCGATTGCAAGTAGGCAACCGGCTTCATCCCATGCTCCGCCACGCAATCCTGCACTTCCTTCTCTGTTTCCGCCAAATGAGTATGCACCAGGAAGCCATTCTGTGCCGCTACTTGCGCGCATTTGGACAAAGTAGCCTTACTGCAAGTGTAGATAGAGTGCGGTGCCAGGCTGAAATCCACCAGTGGGTTGCCTTTATACTGCTGTTTAAGTTCAATAACCTTGCTGCCAATGCTACTGTTATCAATAGGCTGGCTACCCATGGGGTCTATCAAAGCCTCGCTGATCACCACCCTCAAACCGGCTTGGGTACAGGCATCTGCAATGGATGCCATGTGGAAATACATGTCGTTCGTGCAGCTTATCCCGTTCTTAATCATTTCCGCCGCACCGTGCAAGGTAGCGTCAAACACAAAGGCAGGATTCACCAGCTTTGCTTCCAAAGGCCAGATGTATTCCTGAAGCCATTGGTAGAGCGGCAGATCATCCGCCAACCCGCGAAAATAGGTCATCGGCAGGTGGGAATGGGCGTTTATCAAGCCTGGGATAACCAGGCAACCGCTGGCATCAATTCGTGTTACCGCATCATAGGCAGAACTCCACCGCGGGAAGATAGCCTTTATCCGCCCCTCGTTAATGCCGATACAGTGCTCTTCCAGAATCCTGTATTCTGCATCCATACTAACGATGCAGCCGCCTTCTATTACTAGGTCAAACTTCATCCCTGCACCTTCTGGGCAGCGTCTTTAGGCTTGAAAATCCCTTTGTTGGTGATTATCCCGGTGATGTATTTGGCGGGAGTGATATCAAAAGAGGGGTTTAGAGCAGGGCTTCCCGGATTTGCTATATAATTGCCATTAATGCTTTTAATCTCTTCTTCCTCACGGATTTCGATAGGGATATCAGTCCCCTCTTTGCAGGTGAAATCAAAGGTGGTAAGCGGAGCAGCGATGTAAAAGGGAATCCGGTGCTCATGCGCCAGAATAGCCTTCTCGTAAGTGCCTATCTTATTTGCAATATCGCCGTTCAGGCAAACTCTGTCCGTACCGGTTATCACCAAATCTATCTCCTTTTTCCAGAAATAGAAACCTGCCGCGCTATCGGTGATAATGGCATGCGGAATACCTTCCTGCTCAAGCTCCCAGGCGGTTAGCCGTGCTCCCTGGAAGCGGGGACGGGTTTCATCCACATAAACGAAGATGTCCTTCTTCTGTTTGTGCGCCATGCGAATCACTGCCAGAGCAGTGCCCCAGTCCACCGTAGCCAAAGCTCCGGCATTGCAGTGGGTTAATATCCTGGCACCATGAGGAACTACATCCGCTCCCACGATGCCGATCTGATGGCAATCTTCGGCACTTTTGTTGGCGAATTCCTTCGCTGCCAATATCGCCACCTGACGAGCATGAGAGTAATCAGGGATAAACTTGATGGTGCTTTCATAAACGTAACTAACCCCATTGTTCAGGTCAATTGCGGTGGGACGGGTGGCAATCAGCTCTGCTTTTGCTGAGCGCATATATGCTCTGAACTTATCATCAGGCGCATTCAGTGCTGCTAATGCCATGGCATATGCACCTGCTGCTCCAATGGCTGGGGCACCGCGCACCGTCATTTCGCGTATAGCGGCTGCAACTTCCAGATAGTTACTGTATTCCGCAATGGTAAAAGCATGCGGAAGCTTGTTCTGATCTATCATTTTCACCCGGTGGTGCTCGAACCAAACCGAGCGGTAGTCATTTCCGTTTATTTGCATCTAATCTCCTGTGGAATAAGGCATAATCCACTTATGGTAATTGTATTGGTAGGCGGTTTTTCGTCAATATCTTTCTTCTTAACATCACCTGCCTGCTTGCAAGCATTGCCCTATCATTCCCCACTCATTGCCCTCTTTGTGGGTAATGGGTGGGGTTTGATAGGGGAGTGCATGCAAGGAAGCTGCGGGGTTTTCGTAGTGTTTTTAGATGAAATCGGTATCTGATTTATGAATAGAAAGTAACAAAGCTGGTAGTACTTTCTGAGATTTTTGATGTAGAGTCAGAACTTTTTTTTTAACATCTTGTTAGCGATTTTCATGTATCCAGCCAAGCCAAGTTTACTGCGGACTTGATGATAGAAACACCCATAATGCTTTGTATGGCAAAACGTTATGCAATCGCACATAATCGTGATATCTTAGTTATTTTCGTGTCCCTATAGGCAGCAGCTCTTTGTGCTAAAGAGCTAAAAGTGTATTTTCACAAAAAAAATGATTGACAGGTTTATTGGCTTCACATTAATATGCACCAAGCCTGACTTAGATGCTTTATGCATCACGAGCGGGCAAATAAAATATGAGAGGATTCTTATGAATCGCAAAGCATTGCTCCTGTTATTCGTAGTGCTTGCTCTAGCAGCAAGCAGCATTTTCGCCACAGAAAGCAGAATGGCTGCATTGGGCAATCCCTTTGGTTTTATCCGGGATAACACAGACATCTCTGCCTATCCTGGCGTGATCAACCAGTATGAACGTAACCTTCGCGCTGAACTTGGCACATCCGGTTCCGATTGGAAACTTGGTGCCAATCTTCCTTTCTTAAACAACGTCTTAGGTGTGTATCTGAATACAGATACCGATGTTGATGTGGATACTTATTTCTTCAACGGTGTAAACAACTACAACTCTGGCGATCTGGACATTAGTAAGAAAATCCAATTCTACTATGGTTTCATGGAAAAGTTTGGAGTTGGTTTTGGTATGGCAATTGACAGCAGAGTAAAAGACATTGGCAATAATCCCGATAAAGAAGCTGAAATGGGTGCCAACTATTTTGAAATCAGCGGTGGTATGAGCGATGAAAAGTTAGACATCGGTGCAGCCATAGATATATGGGGTGCCAGCAATTCCAATGATCTTGACGAAAAAGAACACTCCCTTGGCGGATTCGGATTTGGTGCTCAGGGTCGTTATTTCGTTATGGAAAACGACAATTTTGATCTTGTCGGTATTGCAAATCTGATGTTCTCCAGCAAATCTAACGAATACAAATCATCTGCAACCACAACTTGGACAAAGGACGAATCTTCGATGATGTTTGATCTTGGTGCAGGTATGAACTATAAGTTCGATGAAAACAACAAGCTCATTTTCGGATTCAAACCTCTTAGAATTAAGTCTGAGAGTTATACAGAGAACTGGAAAAATTCCGCTCCGCCTGCCTCTTCCTCAGAAGATAAGGGTGATGAATCCTGGATGTTCATTCCCACATACACCATTGGTCTTGAATCCCAGATACTACCTTGGCTCACCGGAAGAATCGGTGGAACCCAAGAATACGCATTCCATGGTTCTAGTTCTGATCCTAATGGCGATAACAATACTACTGAAAACGCTGATTATCAATCAACTGGTTTCGAAGCCAATATGGGTCTTGCCTTTGAATTTGGCAACTTCACCATCGATACAGTGCTTAGTAAAACCCTTCTGCACAGCGGACCAGAATTCATCGGTGGAAACGCCAGCGGTCTTGCCAGCATGGTATCAGTTAACTTCAACTACTAATTAAACTCCCTGATACAATAACAAAAGGCATCCCCTACGGGATGCCTTTTTTGTACGGGTAATAAAGATAATCTATTGAAGGTTTAGCCAACTAAAGCTGGAGCTTTTACTGCCTTTCTGTTTAACCAGAAGAGGGAACAAATCCGCATCGATAGCTTCCTTGGGGGAGTGCTCCACCACAATCAAGCCACCGGAATTCAGCAAGCCACGGTAGATAATCAGCTTTATTGTAGGGTTCACAAGGTTCTTCAGATAGGGTGGATCCATGAAGATAATGTCGTAGGTATCTGTGCAGCTCTTAAGGTATGCATCCACTTTCTTGCGCCAGAGATGGCAGCTATCCCCGCATCCAAGCAAGGCAATGTTCTTTAGTATTGTAGCCATAGCAGCAGGTGCAAATTCCACGAAATCCACCCAGCAAGCTCCACGGGATATGGCTTCCAAACCAAAGGAACCAGTTCCGGCAAAGAGATCCAGCACGCGCTTGTCTTCATAATCCTGATGCACGCTGAAAATCATTTCACGATTGAAGGAAGTGGTGGGGCGGGTGCTTTTACCCGGTACCAGAAACAGATTTCTGCCCTTATGAGCACCGGTGATAATACGCATTAAGCGCTCAGGCTTTTCTTACGGGTTTTTCTTAAGCCGGGAAATTTGATCTCAAGCTGCACCGGGATAGCATCGAACTTCGGGCAGGCAAGCAAGCTTACGCTATCCGGCTGTTTGCATTTACGCGTGCAGCGCCGGCAGATGGAATTCGGATTGGCAGGTTGTTTGGGCTTCATTAACGAATGTTTTTAAGGTTCTGCATTTCCAGGAATAGCGACACAAGATCGCTAAGCTTAACCTCGCTAAGCCTTTGAGTTTTATCGAACCGAGCCAGTATAGCGATCATTAGATCCTGTATGCTGTAATCGGTAAAATCCCCTGCTTCGGAGATCAGGTTTAGCTGTGCCTGCTGCTCTATCTCTTTAAGCATTTCTGCCAGGGTGTCCATTTCGCTTTCATCAGCCAGCACATCCTCGGGCACGGCATCAAAGATCAGCTCCGAGCCTTGCATACCTTCGTTTAGCTTCTCGATGGTTTTTGCCATGTTGTCGAAGCCCTGGTGGTGTAATATCTTTAGATAGGCAAGTTCTTCGGGAGAGAACAGCTTTTCTATGCGGGGATCGTAGCGGTTGTTGGGGTCGCTTAAGATACGCAGGTGCAGAGATTCTATCCTTTCCCGCACAGCCGGAGAGGCGTCATTCTGGCTAATCAGTTCATAAGCCGCCAAGGCATCATAAAACTGGTTCTGCTCTTCAAAAAGCTTGGCTAAGGTGAGGGTTGGTTGCCAGCTACGTTCGTTTGTTTTCATTACTTCTCCCGATAATATATCTTGCTGTGGGTCATGGTAGAACATAGGCTGTTTATGTCAATCTCTTTGTTTGGTAGTGCTGGGGTGTTGGCGTGCTTTTCTATTTGCCTATACTTAACCGGTGCCTGTTCTTCTCCAATGTTTTCTCGCCAATTCCCTTTACCAATGTGAAATCTTCAATGCTTTCAAAAGAGCCGTTTTCCTCCCGCCAGGCAACAATGGCTTTGGCTTTCACCTCGCCAATCCCAACCAGGGTGCAAAGCTCTTTTACTGATGCGGTATTCAGGTTAACCACGTTGCTGAGTTCGTTTTTAGACGTAGATACGGCACTTCCGGCTTTACTCTTGGCTTTTACAGCCGGCTTGGCAATACCTTCTACATTTGTGCTATCCCCAAAGACCAACAAGTCCGGCAAAAGATTAGCATAAGTCTTAGCCCCAATCCCCTTGATCTCCAAGAGCTGGTTCACAGACGTGAAGGGCTGCTTCGCCCGATAGGCAATAATTTCCTTGGCTCGCTTCTCACCTATTCCGGTAAGCGTCATCAACTCTTCCAAACCCGCGGTTCGGATATCCAGATTCAGGGGTGCATCCACCTCTACCACTTGCCTAAGGCTATCCAGATCGGTCTTTTTAGCTTGCAGCGGAGTCCAACCGCTGAAATCCAGCCAGCAGCCCAGGATTATCAATCCCGCAAAGAAGATAAATATGCGCTGCTCGCTTGGCGTTAAATAGTTTCGCAAGGGATTTCTAAGCTTCACACTCCGCCTCCCGAGATGATAAACACTGCCTCCGCACTTGCGATAATTGTCCCGGTAGCATCGGCTATCTGGGCAGCAGCCTTTATCGTTCTGCTTTTAGCTTCGGTTATCCAACCGCTAACCAACACCTTCAGGCCTGTTCTGAGTGGTTTCCTGAAATGCGTGGTAAGCGTTGCCGTAAGCGCGGTGTTGCCTGCCAGGATAATCGCTTTTGCCATCGCTTCATCCATCAAAGTGCTGATTATCCCTCCGTGAATTACTCCCGGATAGCCTTCGTAACAAGCAGGAGAAGCGAATTCCGCCACCGCTTTCCCCTCATAGTAGCTAAACTTAAGCTTCAAGCCCAGATCATTGTTCTTACCACATGCAAAGCAGGTTTCAAAACGCAGCTCTTCCATGGCTATTCCTTTGCCAAGGCTTCCACCCAATAGCTAAGGTTATCTTCCAGCATTTCGCTATAGCCGGGCTGCGCGTAAGCAACATTGCCCTGCTTATCAATCACGCAGATATAGGGGATGCCGTTAAAGCCGTATTCCTTGGAAATACTGTTCTCGGCAAACAACAAGGTCATGGCAAAGCCGTTATCCGCAAAATACTGCCTGGCTTTGTCCGGGGCATTCTCCCACACATTCACGGAGAATACTTTCACGTTGGCAGGCATCTTTTTCTTCATCCAGCCGTCCAATGCAGGCATCGCCATACGGCAGGGACTGCACCAGGTAGCCCAGAAATCCAGCACCACTATTTGTCCCTTCAAATCCGCCAGTTTCACTATCTTGCCATTGGCATCGGGAAGCTCCCACAGGGGTGCAGGGGTGCCGATACGGTTTTTCAAGGCTTCGGCTTTGCGTAGCGGTTCATCGGCAAGCCACTTCTGTTCAGCTTTATTTAGCAGTGTCTTCCAGCGCGGGTTCGGGTAAAGCGGTTCGTAGCGGGTTTCGTTCTTTAGGTCATTTACCGTTATCTCGCCTTTATCCAGCCTGGCATCAAGCAAATCCAGCAAAGTAGTGTGAGTATTACGTTTCAGCAGCAGCTTTTCGTAGAAAACCGAGCAAGCAGGATCATCCTTCAGCAATTCATTAGCTTCAAACAACCCGGCTATTCCATCCCAATTATCCATGCTCTCCAGCATCTCCATTTTCTGGCTGCGTGCAATGGAATGGCTTTCTTCCTGGGTATATTGTCCCTTTGCAACTGCATCGGCGAGTATCTTGGGGAATACCGTATCAAAGATACCCATGTTGCCGGTGGCGATAATGAAGCCCTTGATGCTCTCCCAATTGGAATACAGGGTGGTAGGATCGTTAATCTTAAGCAGATAGGCTTCCGCCTTCTTCGCATCCTTTGCTATCCGGTAACGGTGAAATTGGCACAGATTAAGGTATGCATCCTCAGCATAGTGCTTCAATCCCTGTTCCACCAAAGCTAACACCGCTTCCTGTCCGGCAAGGGGATCCGCAACATCTTGCTCCGACTTAATCAGCCACTCGGAGAAGTTCACCGAGAGTATCCGATAGCCCCAGTAAAACTCCGGAAACTGCTTGCAGAGCTTAATGGCACCATCCATCTGCACCTCGCGATCTTCCTCAAAGCGTAGAACCAGATACTTATAAATGGGAGAATTAGGTTCTTTGACAGCAGCACTGCGAAAGTAAGCTATACAGGCTTCGGGATCCACCTGTTGCCAAACGTTTTGCAACTCCCGCAGTTCATCCACCGTCTTAAGCTGAGGCAGGTATTCCTGGATAATCGCTTTCACCGCAACTTCGCTCTCTGCTGTGGATGCCCGGGTTTTAAAATCATCAATAACCGCAGCCTGCAGATATGTAGCACTAAACATTGCAACTAAGACCATCGCAAACAAAGCATGATTTCGCATTTAATTCTCCATCTGGTGCATTAAGATAAACGCAACCTAATATTCTGAATAAGGCAATTGGTAGGTGCTGCTGTTTCTTGTCAACGGAATTCTCGGTATTCTTGCATTAATTGCGCTGCTCATGCATGCTCCTTGCATTCTCAAGCGGAGCCGCAGGGTATCTGACCATGAGCTCATCGGGCTTTTGCCCGTTCAAGCCCCGATGAACTCCGGTGCGAATCGGGATTGGAAAGCAGGGAAGGAATAGGCTGAGAAAAGGTAAGAAGGGCTTTTTCGCTTGGTATCAGTTATCGTCAAAGATTTGTCTTGACTTTATATGAAAGCATGAACATATTGTAAGAGTAAGCAATTTATAAAGTAACAAAGGAATAGCAGATATGAGTAAGCCATTAAACTTGGCGGATTGCATCGTCCGCCTTGCCACTCCGGCAGATACGGATGATTTGCTCGCCATAGCCCGCAGTATTTGGGACGGCAGCGATTACCTGCCCAAGGTGCTCCCCCGCTGGCTTTCCGAGCCATATTTCTTTGTGCGCGAGTATCATGGCAAGGTTATTGGGTGTCTAAAGCTAAGCCTGTTCCCCGATCATGTGTTGTGGTTCGAAGGCTTACGCGTCCTGAACCGCTTTCAGGGAAAGGGTATCGGCAGTTTTATTAACCGGGAAATGTTCCGCTTTGCTGCACAGCTAAAGGCAAAAGACCCCTTACTCAGTTTTGAATTCTGCACCTACTACCAGAATGTGGAAAGCCTGCACCTAACCCAGAAACTGGGCTTTAAAAAAGTGAAGAGCTTCTATACATTGGACAGGCATGGCATAAAGAGACAAACACGGCCTATTATCATCGAGGACTATGACATGTCCGCGTTCCGTGCTTATCCGGATTACATACCTTGCGGTTGGCAAACCGTGCACAATTGCCCGGAATCCCTGGACTTTCTAAAAGAAAGAGCTGTGCTATTCGAAACACCTCAAGCACGGTATTTAGCCGCAGGAATCACAGAGAGGTGCATTGTCCTGCTTTCGCCTCCCCCCAAGGATATAAAAGCAGAATTAGCCTACTTCCAGTATTTCTTCATCCCCTACAAGCACTACGGATTAATAATCCCCACCCATTACAAACGGTATTTACCCAAATTACACGCAGCGGGATTCAAATTCTGGGATAAGCAAAGCAAGCCCGCGGAGAATGTGCTTGTACTTAAGAAAGACTGATCAGCAGGAGAATTTAATAGTATCTGAACCAGATATACAGGGTGGATAGCAGCATAGAATTAAGAGTAAATATCGCGCCCACTTTGGTGAAATCCTTGAAGGAAATATTCAGCCCGCTGTGATTGGCAATCCCTACCGCTACTATATTGGCAGAAGCCCCGATAAGGGTGCCATTGCCACCTAAGCAAGTCCCCAAAGACAAAGACCACCACAAAGGGTGTACTTTTGCCGGATCTACTATATACACAGATAGCTTCTCTATCATGGGAATCATGGCAGCTACAAAGGGAACGTTATCTATGATGGCAGAGAAGATACCGGATATCCACAGCACCACCATGGAGGTGGCTCTTGGCTCACCATGCGTGATATTGATCACGCTACCCGCTATGATATCTATAAACCCTGTTTCCACAAGCGATTCCACTATCATGAACAAACCGATGAAGAAGAATATCGTGATCCAATCCACATCATGAGTAAGCACTTTCTCCACTTTCTTCCTGCTTCCCACCGCTACCAGGGCTAATCCTGCCGCCATGGCAATGGTAGCTGTTTCCAGCCCCAACACCTGTTGCACACTGAAGGCAAGCAGCATAAGCACCAGAACAAACAAGGAAAAATACAGCATACGTTTGCTTTGGATCAGGTTTTTCTCGTTGTATTCCATCAGTTTGGCACGGCTTTCATTGCTTACTGTCATATCTTTGCGGTATAGCAGGTAAATCAAGATCAGGCTGCTGGCAACAATAGCTAACACAGGAGGAGTAAGGTTTACAATAAAATCCATGAAGCTATAATCCGTGGCACTGCCGATCAGGATGTTGGGCGGATCACCGATCATCGTGGCAGCACCCCCCATATTTGAAGCCAACACCATAGTTATCACGAAGGGAGAAGGGTTTATCTTCAGCTCCTGCGTGATCAACATCACAATGGGCACCAGGATCATAATCGTGGTTACACTCCCTAAGAAAGCCGAAACAAAAGCGGTCGTAATAAACATAAACATCATGATCCGCAATGGCTTGCCCTGGGCAAGCTTGGCTGTTTTGATGGCAATAAACATAAACAGCCCAGTTTCCCGCATCACAGATATCACCAGCATCATCCCGATCAGGAAAAAGATCACATTCCAATCAATTGCAGCAAAAGCCGTATGCTGATTTACAATACCCAGAAGCACGATGATAAAACCGCCTATCATGGCAGCAAGCATCTTGTTGATCCATTCGGTGATGATCAGTATGTATGTAGCAGCAAATACCGCCAACGCAACAAGCATCAAATGCATGGTTTAACCTAATCTTCCTTCATAATACTTTGCATGCTGATTTCTAATGAAAAGCAAGTTTATCCATTGCCTGAAAATAATATCCCTGTTGATTAGGTACAAGCATTGCTCCTTGTAATCATAGGCAACACTATCATCAAGTTATGGTTCATTTTATCCTCACCTAGCATCATGTTTACATACAAGGCATTAGATTTGGCTAATCTGTCAAGTGACTTGTTAAACGGTGTTCCTCTGTTATGCGGAATTTGCTCAGGTCTCTTTTGCATTTATGGTTATTGTCGGTGCTCCCCATCACTGTAGACCACATTACAAAAATTCCGCCAAACAGTCCATGTAAATCTGCCCAATCCGCGAAATCCGTGTTCCTGCTCTAAGCTATTCCTATATATTATTTTACGGCATTCTCCTTGCATCTTCCTTGCTTCATGGTGTTAATCACTTCTTTATCTCCTCTTAATCAAGCGTTAATTGTTAACGCTTGATTAAGAATAGATGATCACTTGATGAACGCTTTGGAGCAAGGAAGAAGAGAGGATTTTTCGGTAACGTCTTAAAGAGTGGTGTATAAGAAAGAATTGACTTAGAACAAATACGA
>CAYSGM010000062.1:0-16226 GCA_964430595.1 uncultured Candidatus Cloacimonas sp. | reverse complement strand
TTCATGAGACTAAGAACCATCCGGATGCAAAACATATCATTGTGCAGCCGGAAATAACTTCATTGCCTTGCCCATGAATTCCGGATACACTCTAGTAAGCGAAATTGATGCAGCCTACCCAGGTAAGTTTGGTATGGTTAGCATGTGGAATCATCCTGATATTCCCATGGATTGGTTTACTGCTACCCCAGGTGAAGGTTATTGGGACAACGATTTTGAGGTTGGTAATGGTGCAGCTCTATTTGTGTACGCCAACGAAGAGTTCGATTTTTACAGCTTAGGCAGTCTTTACCCAGAAAATGCTTCCTACGCCTTAGAAGCAGGGAACAATACCGTTATGGTTCCACTAAATCAATCCGCTGTAAACCTTCCGTGGATGATATCGGAAATTGGCGACTCAATGGATGCTGCAATGATAAGCATGTGGGATCATCCTGATATCCCTATGGACTGGTTCACTGCTACCCCTGGTGACGGTTATTGGGATAATGATTTCGAAATTTCGATTGGTATGCCGTTGTTTATCTATACGAACTCTGCGTTGACATGGCCAGCTCCGGCTGCTCCATCCCCTGCCAAGATGTTTTCTAAACCTATTACGTCAAAGAAATAAAGGAGAACACACATGAAGAAGTTAATATTAATCGCAGTATTAATTGTAGCAACACTCGCTATGTTTGCTGGTACCCCAAGGGTTTATCAGCAAAAGGTAACTCTAACTGATGGCTCAATGCCCGGTCCGCCTACTAATACTCTACCCATTCCCGGCTACGTTCTTTCGGCTTTTGTTGCGAATGCCGAAGGACCAATCTCCCCTGTTTATAATGTTCAATCTGGCAACCTTTGTATTAAGAGAACTGGACCATCAACTGGATATTTCGTCGTTGCTTATGTTAACCAGTCTATCTTTGCAAACAACTGGTTACCTGGAACCGGTGCTGCAACTGACGCAAATCCAGATGGCAGGTGGCTTGATCTGACTCTTACTCACACTGCTTCGGGTGAATTTCTTCATTGGACTAAAGTGATTCCTAACGGTGCAGGTCCTATGACAGACAATGCAGTCCCTATGATTGCACCTCCGTTTCCAGTAGCTGATACTTGGAATTACAATCTCCATTTCACGGTTCCAGCCGGTGAATACACCATTAGTCATGATGGTGCTCCTGGTGTAGGTGCTCCTTATAATTTCGCTGATGCTGATGATTTAGAGCCCAACCTTCTACTTGGTAGCTATGAAATCTCAGCAGCACCAACAGGGTTCCACTGGTTAGTGAACCCAATTGCAATCGTTGCCGATGACTTTATTGCCCTGAAAGCCAACATAGTAAAGAATGCCACAAAGACATTTGAGCTTGCAGCTGATCCTGTATTGGTAATTACTCCGGCAGATCCTGCAGTTATAGTAGTTGCTAATGGGCTCCCTGAAGGGGTAATCTTAGACGCAACTGTCAGCGGTGCATCAGCTAGTTACCCGGAAGCCATAACAATGGATGTTTATTATCCGAGCGCACCAGCTCCTGAACTTGGAGCCGGCATGTGGTCTGGGTGGATTTTTTATAGTGGTACATGGCATGCCGCAGCGAACAATGTTCTTGTTGGACCTGGCAGGTTGTACTTCCCCGGTGTTGTATTCACTGGTGGCAAGTCAGTTCAGCCGATCCTTTTCAGAGAAGAACCAAACCTCCCCGTCGAATTTAGCAGTTTTGCTGCTACCCTTACTGCACAGAACTTCGTTAAGCTTACCTGGGTTACAGAGACTGAAACCGGTGTTTCCGGTTACAATGTCTATCGTAGCACAGATGCAGACCAGGCAACTGCAGTTCAAATCAACTCAGCTCTGATTGATGCTACAAACACCAGCCAGACTGCAACCTACACCCACGTTGATAATGAAGTATCTGCCCAAACAACATATTCCTACTGGTTAGAAATTGTTGAAATGGACGGAACCACTGCTTTCCATGGTCCCACCACTGTTTATGTTGAGAATGCACCGGTTAACGACGCTCCCGTGCTCGTTACCACCATGGAAAATGCCTATCCCAACCCCTTTAAAGCCAATACCAGCACCAGTATCCCAGTTAAGATCAAAGATGGCGAAACTGGTACTCTCACCATTTACAACATCATTGGTCAGGTTGTAAAGACTGTATCCGTAAAGGGAAAAACAGATATCTCTTGGAATGGTCGTGATAGCAAAAACAACGCTTGCGGCAGTGGAATCTATTTCTACAAACTTAGCACTCCTTCCCGCAACGTAACCAAGAAAATGGTCATTGTTAACTAAGGCTTGAACTAGCTAAAGTAAACAAACCAATATATGGAAGCCCCGGAGTTAAATCCGGGGTTTCTTTTTTTGTAAGAACCTGCATTGCAAGTCTGGAGTCGATCTCGCCTTTCCTGATTCTAAGGTTAGGATAATCTTTGCGGTGAGATGGACTCCAGCGTCTCCCAACTAATTATCTCAGGTTTCATTCCTGACGATTTTGCTGCCAGTGACGCTGTAGTCCAATCGGCTAAAATAATAAGTCTATTGGGATAGTTTGGTTAAGCCGATTCGACTCCAGACTTAGATAGTGCTCCGCTCTCACTCCAATAAAACATTGACAAAAAACCCCCACTTCATGCTCATGCTCGTTACAGATAAAAGTGGAGTGACAATGGATATAAGGATATACGAATACCTCAGCGTCTTTATCATGGCGTGGCTGTTTGTGTATGGGTTAACGCCGTTTATCATACGCATGGCTAATGCCTTGGATTTTGTAGATAAACCTGAAGCCCGCAAGATACACCTAAAAACTGTGCCCTTATTGGGCGGGTTTAGTGTTGCGCTTGGGTTTGTGCTGCTCTGCATTTACGATGTGCTTATCTCTCCGGGACGCTATTTCGACAAACCTATGATTGGTTATCTGGCTGGCACTGTCCTTATTGTAATCATCGGTCTAATTGACGATCGCCGTGGGATGCGTCCCATAGTAAAGATGCTGGGGCAATTTGCCGTAAGCCTTATCTTTATCATAAGTAACTTCAGTCTGGTGGAACTTAAGCTGATGTTCGGCAGTATATACTTATCCCTTCCCCTCATGGTGCTATGGATGGTGGGGCTGATGAACGCCCTGAATTTCCTGGATAATATGGATGGCATCATCAGCGGCATGGCGGGTATCCTGGGCTTGGGCTTCTTTGCTTTTGCGCTAACCAACACCACCCAGGCAAATCAGGAAGCAATGGCTTTGATGGCTTTGATCTCACTCAGCTTCGCCGGCTCTGCTTTTGGTTTTTTACCCTACAATTTCAATCCCGCCCGCATCTTCTTAGGGGATGCAGGCAGCATGTTTATAGGCTACTTCCTGTCATCAATGGGCATCCTGATGGCACAGCACGCCGGCAACCGCTATAACGACAAGTTCTTCTATTTGTTGCCAGTCCTGCTGCTCTCCTACGCTATCTTCGATATCTCTTTAGTTAGCTTTACCCGCAAGCGGGATGGACGCCACGTTATGCAAGGCGGTAAAGACCACAGCACCCACAGGATTAATACTGTGCTTGGCTCAATAAAGGTAACCGCCGCCATAATATATACTATTAATGTTCTTATCGTACTCACCTCGATTATCATCTTCAGAATTGGTAACAGACAGCTATTAGTGATCTCCACTGCCATGTTTGCGGTGTTTTTCCTGTTCTTCGGCAGAAAGCTGGATAAAGTACCGATCGTGGTTCCTGCAAATCAAAGAAAGCAGAAGGGCTAAATATGGAAGCGATTATCCTTGGGACAAGCCCTGGATTCCCACAAGCAGATAAGAACTTATCCGGTGTGCTGGTAAAAAGCTATGGTTCTACCGTGCTTGCAGATTGCGCCGATGGATGCACCAAAAGGCTGCTTCAGCATAAGCTTGGTGCAAATGAGCTGGATGCGGTGTTTATCACTCACTATCATCCCGATCATGTAAGCGGGCTGTTCATGCTATTGCAATGGCTGTTTCTAGCAGGAAGAACTAAACCTCTGCACCTCTTTCTACCAGAGCGTCCCGCAGCAATAATCGAGATCATGCAGCTAATGTACACTTTTACCCAGAAGTTCCCGTTCAAACTACTGGTGCTGGATATGGAGCAAGCAGAGCTGTATTATGACTGGATAACTGCGATCGGGACAGACCATCTGTTCGGCTACTCGCATATCATCAAAGAGCATAACTTAAGTAATCAGATGAAATCCTGGTCGCTAAAGTTCTCCGGCGAAGCTGGCGAATTGGTGTACTCCAGCGATCTTGGAACTACAGATTGCATCGCAGGTTTTATAAAAGGGGTTCATACCCTGATAGTAGATGCCGGGCATCCGGATGCAGATCAGATATTAAAGCTGAAGTATCTGGATATAAAGCGGATAATCCTTACCCACGGGATATCTCCAAGCCTGGAAATCCGCAAGCAAGAACTGGATACGAACTTGTTTGAGTTTGCCGAGGAAGATTGTGTTTATACGGTTTAAAAAGTACATGATGCCATTAACAATAGCCTGCATCTTGATTGCAATCTCAGGCTGTGAAATCAACCGCTTAAAAAGTGCAGAAGAGCTTTATACAGCGAAGCGTTTTGCTGCTGCTATAGTGGAACTGGATGATTTGATAGACAGCGGGAACAACGGGGCAATCGTTACCAGAGCGGAGTTATTGCGTTCTAACAGTTATTATGCCTTGGGTGAGGCTGCTGCTCAGAGGCAGAATTGGGTATTAGCAGAGCGTTTTCATAAGCTGGCTAATTCCAAGGAAGCTAATCTGCGCTTGGCAGAGATATACCAAACCCTTGGCTATGAAGCCTTCAAGAGTGGTGCCCCCGAACTTGGGAAAAGTTACCTGGATGCAATTATAAGGGAAGCCCCTGATAGTCCCCTTATCCCTGAAGTACGCTATCGTCGGATGGGCTATTTTATGGAAGTAACCAAGGATCAGGATGCGGCTTGGCGAGACTACATGAAACTTTTCGACGAGTATCCCAATAATCCCTTTGAAATTCAAGCCCGCAGCTATGTACTAAAGTTTGTCCCTGCTAAGATAGAATATGCAAGAGTGCTTTCCAACCAAGAGTATTACACGGATGCCCTGAACCTGCTTTTCGAGCTATCCAAGTACCCCGTGGTGGATATTGATAAGCTAAACCTTCAGATATCCGAGGTGTATCAAAACCAAGCTGAGCAATTTATCGAAGCCCAGGATTATGTGGAAGCAGATCGCCTCTTCCGCATTGCTATGCAATACTATCCGGAGAAGAAAGCCCAAATCACCCGCCGTCTTGAAGCTATTACCTCCCTGTATGTCAGCAAGGGTAACAGCCTGTTGGAAGCCGGGGATTACGCCAATGCTCTGGTGCATTATCGCAAGACCTTTGATATTATCCCGGATTACCAGCCTGCTCTGGATGCCATAAATCGGCTGCTTACCATCCAGGATAACATTCGTAAGGCAGTGGAACTTTCCGACGAAGGAGATAAATTCGAGGCTACCGGCAAGCATAATGAAGCAGTTAAAGCCTTTAATCAGGCTTATTCACTTGACCCAAAGCCAGAGTACAGACAAAAAGCCTTGCAGATGCAAAACCTGATTGACGCAACTAACAATCCTGTTGCCTTTGCCAGAAGAATTATTGACGAGTATCGGGGAGGTTTGCTGAATACCCGTATCCGCAATCAAAAGCAAGAACTACAAAGGCGTAACAAAGCATCCGAGATTCGGGACAGTGGTTGGAAGATACTGCTTTCCACCGGGCAATACAAGTATGAAGCACGCTACGATCTGTTAACCCCCACAGAGACATTTCTCTATGTATGGCAGATCAATCTGCGGGACAAGAGTATTGTCCCGTTGAACAGGCTTTCGGAGGCGTTACTTAGATGAAACAGCATAACCGCATTACTCTCCTCTTAGCTCTCCTTTTGCTGTTGCTTTTTGCTACGCCTATATTTGCTCAGAGCTTCGATATTCAGGCGTTCTCGGATAGCACCAAATACGGCTGGCTAAACTTCCAGGAACGTGCTGCATACCGCGAACAGCTGGATGCCAGACAGAGTCTATTACAGATTTACGAATTAGAAGCGCATCCACTGAATGCAAACATCATAAAATCCTCCCTAATCCCCGGCTGGGGTCAGTTTGCCAGCAAAGCCAGCACCAAGGGCACGCTAATCCTAAGCACGGAGCTGGTGCTTATCGGCACCTCTGTTTATTTCTGGGATAGGGCTATGACAAACTACCGCCTCTATAAAAACGCCACCCAAACCGAGGAGATTCAGAAGTATTATAAGGAAGCGCAAAGCCCCCATCAATACTCCCAAATCATGCTTGGCTTTGCCGGGATTGTGTGGATTTACAACATCTTTGATGCCATCCAAACAACGCAGCAATACAATACCAATCTCTGGCGGGAGATACTGGAGCGCAATAACAATAATCCCGTTCAGATAACTCCCGATGGTGTGGAAGTGAGGTTTTAAATGAGCCCCCATGTTAATGTTAAGCCCAGGCATGCATTTGTCTTCTTGCTGCTTATTATAAGCCTTTTCACTGCTTCCTGCAGTTTAAAGCGTAATAACCCCCTTGATCCCATGGGAAATCCTAACATTGTAGCCCCCGATCCGGTAATGAGTCCCACAGCGAACTCCTCCCCCGCACACGCAACGGTAAAAAGCGTAACCATCCGCTGGACAGCAAACAATCCCGAGAACACCTCAGGTTATTACATATACCGTGGGTTGAACTACTACTCCGCCTACACTTTGGTGGGAACGGTTTCTTCGGCTGAGAACACAACATTTATTCACACCGGACCTACAGTTCAGCCTGGAAGCCATTACTGGTATAAGGTGTCCGCTTTCAAAACATATCCCGCAGGGAATCTGGAAGGCAGCAGAACAGATGTTGCCCCTGTTTTTGTTCTTGATTAGCACCCATGATACCTGCAAGCTATCGCAAGGAGCTTAACGATCGTCAGTTAGAGGTGGTTACTGATACCGAGAACCCCATTCTGGTGCTTGCCGGAGCGGGTTCGGGTAAGACAAAATCCATCATCTACCGTGCCGCCTACCTTATCAAAGAGCTACAGGTTCCGCCCTGGAAGATACTGGTCGTTACCTTCACCAACAAAGCCGCCCGCGAGCTGCAGGAACGCCTTGAGAACCTGCTCAAAATACCCATGCGTACCCTCTGGGTGGGCACTTTCCATTCCCTCTGTTCCCGCATCCTGCGTTTCGAAACGGCGCATTTGCCTTTTAATTCCAACTATTCTATATACGACGACGATGCCCAGAAGTCCCTGCTAAAAAAGATATACAAAGAGCATGGCTTCGATGCACAAAAGCTCCCCATCAACCGGGTGCTCAGCCGCATAGGACGCTATAAGAACAAACTGATGCTGCCTGAAGATTTGAAAGACTATGCTGCCAACGAAGATAAAGACTTTACCAGCTTCCTGAATATCTACCGCCTATACCAGCAGCAACTGCTGTTGAACCAAGCCATGGATTTCGACGATATCCTTCTCTTCACCGCCAAGCTGTTCCAAAGCAACACCGCGGTGCGCGATAAATACCGCAGCCAGTTCCAGTACGTAATGATAGACGAGTATCAGGACACCAACCAAGCCCAGTTTGAGATCATCCACCAGATCGCCAGTGGGCATCAACGTGTATGCGTGGTGGGGGATGACGACCAGGCGATTTACAGCTTCCGCGGTGCCACCCTCCGCAATATCCTGGAGTTCGAGCGCGACTACGCCTCGGTGCGCAGCATCCGTCTGGAACAAAACTACCGCAGCACGGGCAACATCCTGGCGCTTGCCAATGCGGTTATCGTCCACAACCGCCGCAGGCACAGCAAAGAGCTGTGGAGCGAGCTTCCCGAAGGCAATAAACCAAAACTGATCACTTACGAGAACGAGAATCAGGAAGCGGAAAAGGTTATCCGCGCCGTGCAGGAACTTGCCGATAAGGGCATCCCCCTGCGCCAGATGGCTATCTTATACCGCACCAATGCCCAATCCCGCGTGTTCGAAAGCGCTTTGATGCAAGCCCGCATCCCATACAGCATCGTAGGCAGCCTGCACTTCTACCAGCGCAAAGAGATAAAAGACCTGCTGGGCTACCTTTCCTGCCTGAACAATCCCGCCGATAACGAAAGCATCCTGCGCATCATTAACGAACCCCCGCGCGGCATAGGGCAGACGAGTGTGAACCGCATCATCAGTTTTGCCGCCAAAACACGCATTCCCATCTACAACGCGGTGCAGAATGTGGATGCGATATCGGAGCTTAATTCAAGTGCTAAAAAGCGTATCAGCGACTTCGCCGCGCAACTGGAAAGCTGGCGCATGACGGCTCTTAAATGCCCTGTGCTTGATCTGGTAAAGGTTATTGTGGAAGAGCTTGGTTTAGTGGCTCTCTACCGTAAAAGCAGCGATCCGCGTGACATTGCCCGTGCTGAGAACCTGATAGAATTCGTCAGTTCGGTAAGTGAATTTAGCGACCGCAGTATGCGCGATGAGAATAAACAGCCACTGCTGGCGGACTTCCTACCCTTCGTAGCCCTGCAAACCGATATGGACATGGTGAACGAAAGCACGGATTCCCTGCGCCTGATGACGCTTCACAACGCAAAAGGACTGGAGTTCGAAGCGGTATTCATCGTGGGGCTGGAAGAGGAACTGCTGCCCCACCGCATGAGCATGGACAGCCGCGAGGAGATAGAAGAGGAACGTCGCCTGTTTTACGTGGGCATCACCCGCGCCAAGTATCATCTCCACCTCAGCAATGCACGCTGCCGGCGCATCTATGACACGTTTTATT
This sequence comes from uncultured Candidatus Cloacimonas sp., assembly GCA_964430595.1. GTDB lineage: Bacteria > Cloacimonadota > Cloacimonadia > Cloacimonadales > Cloacimonadaceae > Cloacimonas. The sequence continues at coordinate 7,384 of CAYSGM010000062.1, read as the reverse complement.
TTGCCAAACCCAGCCATTTCATCGGCGAGGTGGATCCCATGCTGTTCGACCAGCCCGGCGGTGAAACCGGCAGAGCACCCACACCCAGGGGCACCAATAAAGTCCAGCGCAGCACCCGCGAAAGTCAGAAGCATTACCGTATCGGACAAAAGGTGTTTCATAAGGAATATGGCATGGGAACAGTGCTGAGCGTAGATGGAGAGGGGGCGGATGCGGTGCTGTCCATTTCCTTTGTAAAAGGCAAGCTTGCTAAGATTGTGGGAAGCTTTGTAACCACGGAGCCGTGATCGTTTTCTTTACACAGAGAAAAGCAGAGGAAAAAGAAAAATCAAAAAAGAGGAAAAGAGGGAAAGAGTGAGAGACGCAGTGCAAGCAAGTCTGGAGTCGATCCGGTTTTTCCTTATGCATAAACTTATCAGCCAATCACTGCAGCCGGATGGACTACAGCGACATTCGTAGCGTGGGATGTTTGTAGTCCATATCGTCGACAAAATTGTCAATCTTCGTAACATTGAAAGACGATATCGACTCCAGACTTTCTTGATTTTTGATAACAGTTTGATTAATATATTGTTTATGGCATCGCCCTTGCAAGCATTGCCCTATCAGACCTCACCCTGACCTCTCTTTGTGAGGTCAGGGTGAGGTCGGATAGAGGTTAGCAAGCAAGAAAGACGCTGGTGAAGTCCATAATTTTAATGCCAAATTATACTTAAAAGCAAGGTAGAAGATGCTACACACAGTCTTAAAAGACATTCTAAACAGCTCGGAATTCCTGAGCAGCGTGACCGGTCTGCCCATTTCCAGCAAAGCTTTTCAACTATACCACCTCTCACAGAGTGCCCGTGCCCTTGTAGCAGCGCATTTGTGGCAAAACAGCGGTAAAAACCTGATCATAGTGTCTCAGGATGATATCATTGCGGAGGACATCTGGGACGATCTTTGTGCTCTGATAGGCAAGGAAAATGCCCACTACCTGCCGGATTACGAGATCTTGCCCTACGAGGAACGCTCCCCGCATTACAGCATTCGCGCCACCCGCATGGAAAGCCTGCTGTCCGCCCTGCAAAGCGACAAACCGGCGATATACAGCCTCTCGATCCGTTCCTACGGGCGGTATCTGCCTTCCCGGGAAAGCCTTGCCAGGCACATTCTGCACTTGTATAAAGGCATGGAATACGATCCCGAAAAGCTGATGCAAGCCCTGCAAAACATGGGCTATGGCATAGAGTATCAGGTGTCCAAGGTGTATCAGGCAGCCCGCCGGGGTGGGATTATTGACGTGTTCAGTCCGCCCACGCTGTCGCCTGTGCGGATTGAATTTTGGGGAGACGAGATAATCGGGATGCGCCAGTTCTCGCTAGCCACGCAGCGCAGCATCCCCGGAGAAGTTAAGGAACTTACCGTTATTCCGGCGCGGGAGATGTGTCTGGACGATGTGGATAGTGGTTCGCCCATCATCGCCAAAGTGCGGGAGAAGGGGTTCTTTGAGGGTATCGAGAATTATTATGCCTTGCTCACTAAGGACTTGCAGCTTTTTGCGGATTACTTTCCTGAGGATAACCGCTACCTGATCTGGAACAACTATATTTACATCTACGAAGAATACGAAGCCTTGATGGAGCAGACTTTGTCTGCTTACCTGAAGGCAGTTAAGCAAGGCGGGAAGGCAAAAACACCACGCCCTGAAGCCTTGATGGCGGATGAGCAGGCTTTTGCCCACCTCAAAAACCACAGCATTAATCTGTATCTGTCCCAAAGCGAGTTTGTGCTGCCTTTCCCCACAGAGAATATTCGTGCCCCATTCGAATCGCAGCCTGCCTTCGATGCCGATCTGGCGGTGCTGGGGGATAGCCTACTCACCAAAGCCAGCGAGGGCTGGAGGAACATCCTGCTGTTCGACAACCAGAGCCAGGCGAAGCGTATGCAGCAAAGCCTTGGTACGGATGGTTTTGAGATGCACATAGGGGTGCTGCACGAAGGTTTCAGTATTCAGGATTGCCGCCTGAACCTGTGGACGGATCACGAGATATTTAACCGCTATAAGCGCAAACGCTATGCCCCGCGCTATTCCCCCGGCGAAAGCATCGTGGATTATGAGAACCTGAAGCCCGGTGATTACGTGGTGCATGTGGATCACGGCATCGGAGTGTTCGAGGGCTTGAAGATCATCAAGCTGGATGGCAGCGATGTGGAGTGCCTGGTGCTGCGCTATGCCGGTGACGATAGAGTGTATGTGCCGACCTTTCAGCTTTCCCTGGTGTCCAAATACATCGCCGAGGAAGGTGCCAGCCCGGTTCTGAACAAGCTAGGAAGTGCCAAATGGAGTGCTACCAAGCACCGTGCCACGCAGCAGATAGAGCTTATTGCCGCGGATATTGTGAAGCTGTATGCAGAGCGCTCTGCCCGCATCGGGATTGCCCACAAGCCGGATAGCGAATGGCAAAGGGAACTGGAGGAATCCTTTATATATGAGGATACGCCAGACCAAAGCCGTGCGAGCCGCGAGATAAAGGACGATATGGAGCTTGCCGCCCCGATGGAACGCTTGCTCTGCGGAGATGTGGGCTTCGGCAAGACAGAGGTTGCCATCCGTGCTGCCTTCAAAGCCGTGTGTTCCGGCTACCAGGTGGCGGTGCTGGCTCCTACCACGCTGCTGGTGGAACAGCATTGGCGGGTGTTTAAGGAACGTCTGGCGCAATACCCGGTTCGGATTGGGATGTTTAGCCGCTTCCGCAGTCCGGCGATGGTTACTAAGGATTTGGTCGGCGTGCGGTCTGGGGCGGTGGATATTGCCATCGGGACGCATCGGCTGCTGTCCAAGGATGTGCGCTTTAACAAATTAGGCTTACTGATCATAGATGAAGAACACCGCTTTGGGGTGCGGCATAAGGAAAAGCTGCGTGCTCTGCAAACCAATGTGGATACGCTGTATATGAGCGCCACACCCATTCCGAGGACTTTGAACATGGCACTTGCAAAGCTGAAAGAGATTTCCCTGATGCAGACCTCGCCCAAGGAACGGCTGCCTATCCGCACCATTATAACCCCGCGGGATATGGATGTGATTAAAGATGCCATCCGGCGCGAGATAGACCGCGGCGGGCAGGTGTTCTTTATTCATAACCGCGTGCAGACTATCGAGACCGTGGCGGAAGAATTGCGGCGGGAAATGCCTAAGGTGCGCTTCGGGGTTGGGCATGCCCAGATGGCGGAACATCATCTGGAACAGGTGATGGATGCCTTTGTGGGCAAGGAATATCAGGTGCTGATCTCCACCACGATTGTGGAGAATGGGATTGATATCCCCAATGCCAATACGATTTTGATAGACCGTGCCGATACCTTTGGGCTGGCGCAGCTTTAGCAGATGCGGGGCAGAGAAGGGCGAAGCAACCGGCGGGCTTATGCCTATCTGCTGATTCCCAAAGGTACTACCAACGATGCCAAGCACCGTCTGGAAGCGCTTACCCAGTATGACTATCTGGGGGCGGGATTTCAGGTTGCCCTGCGGGATTTGGAACTGCGCGGTGCCGGAACGATCCTGGGGACAAAACAAAGCGGGATCATTCAAGCGATTGGCTTTAACTACTATAACCGCATTCTGGGCAATGCGATAGAAGCGGTGGAGAGTGGCGATACCTCCAGCCTCTATGAAGAGATAAGCCCTGCTGCCAGGCAGAAAGTGCGCACGGAGATTGACCTTTACTTCCCACCGGGGTTCATTGATGACGATGAGGAACGCCTGCGCATCTACCGCCGCTTAGGCGAGTTGGATAAGCTGGAGGACATCGATGAATTCGAAGTGGAACTGCTGGATCGATTCGGCGAAATACCGGAGCAGGCACGCTGGTTGCTGAATTATTTCAAGCTGAGCCAGCTTACCAAGAAGCATAACCTGCTGAACTGCCATGTGAAAAAGGACAAGCTGACCATGGAGTTCGATCCCAAGAAGATGCCCCCGAAGCAAGACTTGCTGCGTTTTACCGCCAAAATAAGCCAGCCCATCCGCTTTGATGCAGGGAAAAATCTGAAGCTAATAGTGGAACTTGATCCCGAACAAAGCTACATAGAGCAGTTTGAAGCAGCTTTAGAGATACTAAAAGGTTGAGAGCCTTAGCAGTATTAAACCGCTGAAGCTCTCCGATTATTCTATTTCAGCATAAGCATCTTACCGCTTACATTCTCTGTGGCGGTTTGCATTTTATACAAATACACACCGGAAGATAGGGTGTTGCCGTTGTTATCTCTGCCATCCCATACCAAACTGTGCTTACCTTCTGCAAAGTACTGGTTAGTGGCAAGGGAGCAGACTTTCTGTCCTTTAACATTGTAGATATCCAGATTCAGCACTCTTTTTCCTGATAGCTCAAAACTAAGGGTGGTGGAAGGATTAAATGGATTGGGGTAATTGCCATGGTTTACAATAACTGCTCCGGGAGTAATCACTTCATCCGTAATTGCGGTTATATTGCTGTGTATGATGGTTCCATATATAGAGTTTATACATTTTTCGTCGGTTAGAATCCCGGCGCGGTTATCATCCCATGCCACAAAAGCTGAGTTACCGTTTACCGCCACCTTAAGATTCTGCTGCTGCAAAGGGGCATCGCACAGAGTTTGTATTGCTCCGGCTACCCCCTCCGGGCTAATCTCCCGTTGAAATACATCCGTGTTATAATGGGCATTATTAACCATGTCTGTCCACAGCACCGAGTAGCAGTCATTCTGGTATTTTATCAGCTTGGCTGTGAACCAATTTGAGGATGTGGTGCTAATAAGCAAACCATCATCGCCAAAGAGGCGGTTACCGCTACTGTCATACTTCTGCATGCGCAGTTGCTCTGTTGTCCCGATTGTAGAATAAATACTGCTTAACCCATTGCTGAAGTTTACATCCCGTAGAATTATTTGATCGGCATTGTTTAACATTGGGATACCTTCATTTCCCCAAAGACGCTGTCCACCTGCACTTACTTTCTGCATATAGACGGTTTGAGACGTTTGCTCCTGCATCTCTATAAAAGCGATCAGGTTTCCCTCGTTGATACCGGCAAACAGTATCTGTTGCGTAATACTGGGACTGGGATTGAACATAGCAACACCGGAAGCATCCCATCCTGGTGCCGGGTTGCCCTCCTCATCTACAAGTAAAGCCCGGCAACTATAAGCAAAGTTTCCATTATCAATTTGCATCCACAAGAAATGCTTGCCTACTACTTTAGGGTAGTCACTGTAAACGTTAAAATCTCCCATTGCTATGGTTTTACCGTCGGCACCCCACATAAACTGTCCGTTTGTAATCCGCTGTCCTTTCAGTAATAAAGTGCCGTCTGCAGCTTGGGTATTTAAAGCGATCCAAGCTATATAGATATCTTCACCTTCGCTACTCAAGGAAGCCATCCACAAATCCTCACCCAGCACTATTCCATAACCGGGATACATTGCTTCCCCGCTGCCATCGATAACCTGGAGATAATATGTAGTTGTGGACAAATCGTCAATGCTGTATAGGGCAGCAATCTTGTTGTCATTTATACGGTGGGTTTCCCGCAAGTACAGATATCCCGGATAGCCGGTGCTGAGGGCTTTGCCATTTTCTTCCAATATGGTTATTTGCTGGTTGTTAACAATCTGATAATAAGCATTGTTATGCCTTGGTTCTCTGTCATCTTGCCACATCGTAATATATCCACTATCAAGGGCTAATACGTTTTGTATAAATGCATTGCCATTCAAGTGAGTAGAACAAGGCACGCCATATACGTCAAGATAAGCGGTGCCGCTTGATGATAGCACCTGCCTCCTGATACTTTGCTGAGTACCACTCTCATCCTTCCAGATAAACATCGCCCTGTCGCCAATTGCCATACAGAAGGGATATCCTTTCCAACCCTCGCCGGTGCTTAGGTTATACGCTTCTTCAAGCCATGCTATGCTACCGCCCGGGCTAACGTATTGAGCTTTGATTGGATAATCTGCATACAACGTCCCTATTGTGCTGACCCATGTTACCCACACCCCGTTGTTAGCATTAACACTTATAGAGGGCATGTATTGCCGGCTTAAGCCCGTATCAAGAACCACTCCGCCTTGTTGCCACATAGGAATAAGGTTGCTGTCCAAGCGTTGCATATGTAGTTGAGAGGTTATCGTGGAAGTGAGCTCCTTCCATAGATACACCAATCCTCCATCCGTGGTGGAGGCGGTTACAATCCCTGTTTCGAAATCTACATTATCACCCAAAATGATATTCTGTAAACCCGGAAACAGCAAATTGCCCTGATTATCCATTCTCTGGAATTGCATTACGTCAGTAGCCGTAACTTCGACATTAGTAAGCCAGTAATTACCTGTATTGCCAACGGAGATGCTAAAGAGATTGCCGGGGAAGGTGCTGGCAGGGATCATGGGGTTCTGTCCTACTACCGTCCCAGATGGCGATATCCTAAGCAGGTGAGTACTCATGCCTATATCGTAATCATACTTATCAATCTGGATTATCATCCCTCCCGCGAAGTCTGTAACTACATTACGTAAGTAAACACTAGAACTGTGTGTGAATAGCAACAAACCCTGGGTATCCCACATGTTAGTGCCGAATGTATCTAGCTGGAATCCCCTGATTCGGTATAAGGGACTGCTGTCTTTGATAATCACATACACTCCACCCACAGTATTCGCCACTGCATAAGATGTCTCACTATTGTAATCCTGGGCATCTAGCTGCACTCCATCTTCTGTCCATAACTTCTGACCCTCAGGGCTGATCTTCTGTGCCCACAACTGCCAGCCTTCCAGATTGCCACCATCACCAAATGTAACCACGATGTTATTATCGCTGGTAACAAGAAGCTGATGTATCTGCTGAACTCCCTGTTTAACTACAATCTGTGCAGGTTCCTGCCACTGTGCTTGTCCTGAAGCGTTATACTTCTGAGCCAGGATATCCATATCGCCGAAACTGGTATCTTCCCACGCCACAATCACACAGTTATCAGCAGTATTAACCCAATGCCCCTCCCAACTGATGTCTGAGGCGATGCGGAGAGCTACCGGTTCCAAAGCAAAAAGTGTTATAAGACTAAGCCATAACAACGCTATTAACAAGAACTTGTTCATTTGCTACCTACCTTGTATAGTTTATTTTGCCACAACCAATTTAGTTGCTTTTGTTCCCATACTGCGTTACGAACCTATTTGATTATTAAGAGCAAAGTTTATTCCAGAGTGGAATATAATTCAGCGTCTTTGCGTTTTATGCTTTTTGCCCCTTTTTTAAGTTGACAGAAATCCATAATCTTATCCGCATGATCGGATTAAGTATAAAGGACGGTATCATGGCGCGGCTATTCAGCAAGGATTACTCCGAGAAATCCACCAG
>CAYSGM010000061.1:6409-16393 GCA_964430595.1 uncultured Candidatus Cloacimonas sp. | reverse complement strand
TTTTGTTAAAAACAATGTAAATACAGGCAGCACGATATTCAGTTGGGCTGGTAGTTCCTTCTACACTCTAAACAGGAGCGTTAAAAGCTTCCTAAATGGTAACAACACTATTAAAATAAACGTGATCCGCAGTATCCCCGATAATCTGTATTTTGATTGGTATCGTGTTTCCTACAGGCAGAACCTACTTAAAGGAGCAGTTCAGAAACTTGCGTGGCACCAACAGACTTCAGTGCCGAGAGCTTACCGCTATAATCTTTCGGGAAATCTTTCCAATCTGATGATAATCCGCGCAGATAGCTTATTTGCAGTGCGTCAGATACCATTACAGGGCTCTTACTTTGTATCCACAGGAACCTCCTCGACAAAGTATTTCTTGCTTACCCCCTCTGAAGCTTATACTCCCATTAAAGTAGAATCTGTTGAACCAGTCGATCTGACTGAGGATACATCTCAGATAGATAACATAATCATCACTCCACCGGAGTTTGCTGCCAAAGCTCAAACCTTAGCTCAAAAGTACTTTACTACTTATGGGGTGCGAAGTAGAGTTGTTTTACAAGATGACATATTCAATCAATTTAGTGGAGGACACCCCGATCCGGCAGCTATTCGGCAAGCGGTTCGTTACTATTATCATTATTTACCAGCACCTAAGCTGAGCTCAATAACCCTATTGGGCTTGGGAAGCATTGATTGGCGAAACTATAGCGGTGCTGCTGCTCCCAAAAATAAGATCATGGTTTGGCAAGCAGGTTTTACAGCCTCAGATGATAACTTTGCAATGATTAGCTCAAGCATTTACCCGGAGCTATCAATAGGTCGTTATCCGGTTAGATCAGCTGCTGAACTTGATGTAATGCTTCAGAACTTCGGCAGATATACGGAAACACCTACCCCCGGTTGGTGGCGGAATTCCATGGTTTTCCTCGGCGACGATTTGAACAATGGGGATACCATCGGTGAAGATACCCATACAGTCCAGGCAGAAGATGCTGGCAACATAGTGGACAAAAGCATCCTGGTAGATAAGATATTTGCATGGGAGTATGAGTATGACGAGTTTCAGAACAAGCCTCGTGCCCGCAACGACATGTTTAAAGCTATTAATGAAGGCAGATTAGTTTGGTGCTATATTGGGCATGGTGCTTTCGATAAGCTCGGTGCTGAAGACTATATGAATGGTGCTGTAGATATGGGTAGATTCACAAATCACGATAAGCTTCCCTTGTTTATAGCGTCTTCCTGCAGTGTGTCCCATTTCGATTACTGGGGTTATGAAAGCTTAGGGCAAAAAGTGGTTCAAATGGATAATCTGGGGGCAATTGCTTCATACGCTGCAACACGGATTAGCTTTCCTGATAGTAATCAGCCTATGTTATTGTGGGTGCTGAGATATCTAGCCAACCAACGGTATCCTGTAGGGGCTTCTATCATGGGAGCAAAACTGCGTTACCAAAACACGTCCAATAACTCCGTGTACATTCTTTTGGGTGATCCTTTGCTTCAGATAATCCCCCCTGAACGTGATAACAATATGGAAGTTGTGGCTCAGGATTCAAAAGGTCTCCTTCATTCCGGGGATACTGCCCAAATACAAGGGAACTTCAGTGGTTCAAACCTCTCCGGAGAAGCAGAGATAAGGGTTTATGACACCCAGAAATCCTATAATATTGAGCATGTACCTGTAAGCCATCGGGGAACTCAGCTTTTCCGAGGCAGTACCGACGTAAATTCATCGGCATATAATGCCGGATTTGTGGTTCCTGTGGATGTCATCACCGGTAACAACGGGCTGGTTGTTTCATATCTTTGGGACGATGTGAACAAAAAGGATTATACAAACTATCTCTACCCGCTCGCTTTAAGCGACCAGGCACAGCCTAATCTGCCGGTGGATACCACGGGACCAAGCATACAGCTTTACCTCGGCTCATACGACTTTCGTGCCGGCGACACGGTCAGCACTTCACCTACTTTATATGTTAAGCTTGCTGATTCCCTTGGGATTAATATCACAGACGCAAGCGGACACAGTATTCTGCTGGTAGTAGATAACTCCTTACAGCCCATACCAATCACACAGTATTTCAGTTACGATAAAGGATCATATAAAAGCGGTGTTATTACGTATCCCTTAAGCGGGTTAAGCGAAGGGCTGCATTCTTTACAGGTGATAGCATTCGATAACTTCAATAATCCTTCCCAGGCTACCACCACTTTTACTGCCAAACAAATCTCCGAGCTTAGTATTGAGCGTTTACTTGTTTACCCCAATCCCATAAGCAAGGAGGGTTTCATCACCTTCATCCTTTCTGCCGATGCTGAGGTAAATATCGGGTTTTACACTATGCGCGGTAAGCGCATCAGAACCATAAAAGCAAATGGCAGGCTGGGCTTTAACAGCATACCGATTGCCTCTGTGGATGATAGAGGTGATTCTCTGGCGAATAACACCTATTTCGTGAAAGTAAAAGCTGCTTCTGAAACCGGTAAAAGCGTTGAGAAGACCGAGAGAATGGTAATCTTTAAATAGGAGTGATACTTGTTTTTATACAACACAAAAACCCGTAAGAAAGAAGAGTTTATCCCCATCAAACCCGGCAAAGTAAGCATCTACGCCTGTGGTCCCACGGTTTATAACTATTTCCACATCGGCAATGCCAGGGCTTTTGTATTCTTTGATGTTGTGCATCGGTATTTTGAATTCAGAGGTATGGATGTTACATACGTGCAAAACATCACTGATATTGATGATAAGATCATTGCTCAGGCCATGGAGGAGGAGATTAGCTTCTCCGAAGTGGCAGCCAAATATACTCTTGCCTTCCATCAGGATTGTGCAGCCTTAGGTATAAAGCCCCCTACAGTGCAGCCCCTTGCCACGCATGTAATGCCGGAGATTATTGCTTGTATTGCAGATTTGGTTAGTAAAGGTAATGCCTATGAAGCAAATGGGGATGTGTATTTTGACACTGCCAGCCTTACAAGCTATGGTTCCTTATCCGGCAAGAAAACCGAAGAGCAAATGACCGGAGCAAGGGTAGCAGAGAACCTTTTTAAAAAGAACCCAACAGACTTCACGCTTTGGAAAAAGAGCAAGCCGGGTGAGCCTGTATGGCAAAGCCCGTGGGGTGAAGGGCGACCAGGTTGGCATACAGAATGTGTGGTGATGAGCCAGAAATATCTAGGCGACACTTTCGATATTCATGGCGGTGGTATAGATCTCATTTTCCCGCATCATGAGAACGAACTTGCTCAGGCTATGGCTTTAACGGGCAAACCTTTGGCAAACTACTGGATGCACAACGGCTTTTTGAATATAGAGGGCGAGAAGATGAGCAAGAGCTTGAAGAATTTCTTCACCGCTCGCGACATATTATCTCAGTATGATGCAGAGGCGATTCGATTCTTTTTCCTTTCCAAGCATTATCGCAGTCCCATAGATTTTAACAGAGAGCTGATAGAGGAATCCAACAAGGCAGTAACTAATTTCTATAATGCCCTAAAATCCGTGGATTACCTTAACAGCAGAGATGCCATTGCCCCATCCGATATCAATGCCAAGCAAGAGCTACAAAGCATGGAAGACGAGTTCATTGCTTCCATGGAAGATGATTTTAACACTGCTAAAGCTATCGCCATACTGTTTGAGCTTAGTAAACGAGCCAAGAGTTCTGCTTTAGACTCATCTGATCGCCTTGCTGCCGCAACGCTACTTGTGCGACTAGGTAGTGTGCTGGGCTTCTTTCAGAACATCGAAATACGCTTAAAAGACCGTGTTCAGGATATTTCTCTTCAGTTAGTGGAGCTTATCCTTAGCTACAGGCGCGAAGCCAGGGAACGCAAGGATTGGGCTATGTCCGATAGGATCAGAGACGATCTGGCAAAGCTTGGTATAGAGCTGAAAGACACCCCCCAGGGTTGCACCTGGAACCTTAAGGAGTAAATCAAACCATGAAACAATATCGCAAGCTTATCATAGTAGCAGTAGCTGTTCTTGCCCTTCTAATGATTATCCTTTTCATTGCCAAACTGGGCAGTTCTCTTAAAGGACCGGAAAGCATCGCTTTCGATGAAACGGGGAAACGCTTTCTTGTATCCAATACACAGGGAAAGAGCATTGTAAGCATGAGCCTGGATGGCAAATACGCTTCCTTTATGAAAAGCGGTCTTAAAGCTCCCAGAGGTATCATTGCCAAGGGTAATATGCTTTATGTGGCAGATGAAACCCAAGTACACATAATCGAAATCGACAAAGCCAAGATAATCCAGAGCATTCCCGTAGAAGGTTCACAGATGCTGAACGACATAGCCATGGATAAGCTTGGCTTAGTATATGTAACTGATACTGCTGCAAACTGTGTTTTTATCATAAACCCAGCCAGCAAAAAAATGGATAAAATCGTAAGCCCCCTTCTAAAAGCTCCTAATGGCATAGTATATGATAAGCCCCGCAATCAGATGTTTATTGTTGGTTATTCCAAGCAAGCCTCGGTGCTAAGCTTAAACACCAAGGATAGAAGCGTTACCACCTTCATGGATAGCATTTATTCTCAGTTGGACGGCATCGCTATAGACGATTTGGGACGGATTTACTTCAGCTCCTGGGATCAGGATATGATTGTAGAGATTCCGCAGGAACAGAACCGTTTTATCGCTAAGTACAAAGATATCAGCGATGCTGCCGACATGTTTTACTACCTGCCCAATAACGAGCTTATCGTTCCCCTGTTCAACAAGAACAAGATCATCCGCATCCCTTTGAACTGAGGCAGCTATAAAGCATCTGATAGATTTCGTTGATGGTACGGTTGTTAAGCATTTTACCGACCCGGAGGATTTCTATGCGGAAGCCTATGCCTACGAACTGAATCTTCCCATGCTCCCCAAGCTTCTTGAGATGCAAGAGCCTAAGATGATTAAACTGGAGTATGTTGAGGGTGTTCCCTACCTCGATACGGAAGTTGATATACCCTCCCTTGCTTCCACTATTGCCTCATTCCACCTTGCCACTTATAAAGAGGGGGTATGTTATTGCCATATAGACAATCAACCCCGCAACATTCTACGCACCAAACAAGGCTATTTCCTGATAGACTTCTCCGATAGCCATACCAGTTTTCCTGAGCGCGATATCACCCACCTAATGCTATTCTGGGCTGCGGATCTGCCTCCAAAGCTTTTCATAGAGTATTGTGCAAGCTTTTTGAAGCATTACCGGCTGCGGGTTCCATTGTCTTCTTACACCTGGAAGAAGTGCCTGATAAAGAGCATAACTGTGTTTGACAACCGCCGCAGTCTCTATAAAAAACCGGGAGGTAAGAACCCCCCGGAAATCCAAGCTGAAAACAGGGCTTGGTTAGCCCAGGTTCAGCTTACCAATTAAACTCTCCATACTGGCTGTATGCATCGTCGTAATATTCTGCCACCAGCCATTCATCGGCATTATAACCTATAAACAAGCTCTTGGTGGCGTCAAAATCCCAACGGTAGCAGTAGAGCTCATCATCCCATACTCCTTCTGCCTCATGAAAGTCTGTTGCCCACTGCATCGCAAAATCGTAGATATCATCATCATAGTAGCCACCGAAATATACCTTCCAGGATACCAGCTTTCCATCATCGAAGTATAGTGCTAAATGATCAATATCCGGCTCAACAGGGCTTAGGTAAGTGCATACACCACCTTCATTCTCATCCTCCACAAAGCGAGAGTCTCCCTTTGTAAGGGTGTCTTTTGCTTTCTGGTAACTATCTCCGTAGGATAGATCAAAGAAACCGCTTTGGGCAAACAAGCCCAAAGTCAGCACCAGCAAAATCGCAATTAGAACTGTTCTTTTCATTCTCAACCTCTAATTATTACAATATCCGGCATCACCAGTATTCAAACACAGTGAGTTCGGAATAGCTTTCATTGTAGTATTCCGCAACATAGTTATAGTCCCAGTCATAACCAAGATAAAGTGCTTTACCATCCTCAAATTCCCAACACCAGCACTCATAATAGTCATCCCACACTGGTTCGGTTTCGTGCCAACCATTCACTGATTGTTTTACAATCTCTTCTATATCTTCATCTGCCTGATCGATGTAAAACACTTGCCAAAAAACAAGCTGATCTCCCTCAACGTTAAAATAGCAGAGTATCTTATCCACATAGATGTTCGATTCCGGAGTGTAAATATACTCGCCCTCAGTGATCTCTGCTTCTGTAAAACCCAATTCTTCGCTTACAAGTATCGAAGTTACTTTCTGATGGCTATCACCATAGCTCAGTCCAAACAAACCCGTCTGGGCGGAAACAGCAACAGAGATAGTAAGCAAGGCTATTAGGACGACGAACTGTTTCATAATCACCTCTTACGTTATCAAATCAAATATCTGAGAACTGGAAATACTCATCATTGTAGTACTCAGCAATAACATAATCATCCCAGCTAATCGTTAAATACAAAACTTTGCCCTCTCCCAGATCCCACAGAAAGCCCTCAATCGCATCGTCCCAGACCGGATCAGCTTCGTGAACTTCCTGCGCCCAGGCTAAAACCATTGATTTGATGTCTTCCTCTTCCTGATCTGCATAGTAGATGCGCCATGAGACAAGTTTATCATCGAAAGTATCGAAGTAGCAAATGATTCTATCTACATATTGGTTCGTGGGAGATGTGTAACAAAAAGAGAATTCTTCATCCACAGATTCTTCAAAATCATAAGGAGCGGTAAGCAAGATAGACTTTACAGTCTCGTGATTGTCTCCATAGGTAAGCTCAAATAGCCCAGTTTGGCAGAATAGCCCCACCGATATCATCAGCAAAGCAATTAAAACTAAAAACCTTTTCATTAGTTACTCCTTAATTTGGGTCAATTGCAGATATAGTAACTTAGGACACCTAAAAGGCAAGGGCAATATTTGCTTTTTATCTAGAACTACCAATATTGAAGCATAAGTTAAGGGAAAAGACTACACAATTTCTCCCCTGCCCGTCTTGTACACATCCATAACCCTTGCTTGCATTTTCGGGTTAATGTTCCCATTTCCATCAGGTAACCCTCCCGTATTGTAATATGGGAGGGTTACCGGAGGCTTAACGGTGGAATAGAAGTGAACTTTATGCAATAAAAAGGGTTTAAGCGGGAAAACTAACCTGAAACTCTGTCCCCTTACCGGGAGTGCTATTAACAGTCATGTTACCTTTATGCATATCAATCATTTCTTTGCATAATATCAAACCAATCCCGGTTCCGGATTCGTTGTTAGTACCTTTTCGGCTGCTAATGCTTTCTATACTGAAAAGATCCCCAACCAGTTCCGCACTCATGCCTATGCCGGTATCGCTTACAGATATGGTGGTTTGCCCATTTTGATATGCAGATATAGTGATATTGCCATTGGCAGGTGTGAATTTAACCGCATTAGAGAGGAGGTTGTTCAGGATTGATAGCAGCATGTGCTTATCGGCAGTTATCATAGTGTCCTCAGCACAGCTAATGTTTAGGCTAATCCCTTTTGATGCCAGCGAGGCATTTACTATAGAAGCAGCATCGTTTATTACTGGGAGAAGCTTCTGCCGGTAGGGAAAGATAGATACTGCTCCAGTTTGGATTACTGCCCATTCCAGCAGATTTTGCAGTAATGCGAAGGCGGAGTTTGAAGTATCATGAATCTGGATAATCATCTCGTGTATCTGGGTTAAAGTGAATTTGTCTATATTATGCCGCAGCACCTCAGCAAAGCCGATAATGGCACTGAAGGGATTCTTAAGATCGTGGGCAATTATGGAAAACAGCTTGTCTTTGGTGGCATTTAGTTCGCTTAGCTGTCTTCGATTATCTAGGAGAGTGGTTAGGAATTTCTTCCGCTCTGTAATATCCCGGATTGCTGCCACACGCACCTTGTGTTTACCATAAGTATAGGGACGGGACATCACTTCCAAGGTTAACAGTCCTTTTTTAGCTGAGTTTGCAATCAGTTCGTAGTTTTGGATACCATCTGCTTTCAGCCTATCAGGTAAGGTATCATCCAAAACCAGATTTGTAACCTCCATAATGCTGTGGCTTATGCAATCTTCGCGTTTCACTCCCAGGATTTCTATAAACTGGTTGTTAACTTCCAAAATCAATCCTTTATCGTGGATGATAATACCCTCGTAAGATGCATCGGCAAGCTGACGTAAACGCCTGATATACTTCTTATTAGCCCAACCTGCCCGCACAAATAGTAGGATTATAATCCCCAATAATATGAGGGTTATTATCGTAAATTTTGCGTTAACCTGCTGTTTGCTCTTCAGCTCTTTGTTTTCGATCTCCTTCAGGTTGTTCTGCACGCTGGAGTGAAGCCGAACTAGTGTCTCCGGCGAACGCATAGCATAAAGGGAATCATAATAAGCGGTGTAGTATTGCCAATACTGAGTAGCCAGAGTGTGCTTGTCTTGCTGTAAGTAAATGGTACCTAATTGATAAGCAGCATTCTTGGCTTGCTCTGGGAAGCCATTGTTCTTAGCTACAGAGAATATCTGTGCGTAGATATCAGACGCCAAATCTATTCTATCCTGCTTATACAAGCATTCTGCTTTAAGCTTCAAAGCATCGTTTAAACGGAATAGGTCATGCTCGTAAGTGTAGATATTTATTGCTTCGTCCAGATACTTATCTGCCAGCAGAGCTTGGTTTTGCTGTAGGAAAAGCTTATGTAAAGAAAGTGCAGTGGTAGCTCTAAGGGAATTGGATGCATCCTTGGGTTCAGCAGGGTTCTTTAAATCTTTGAACACTTTTTGGAAGTATTGTAGAGCTTGCCCATAATCTCCCATGCTTTGATATGTTTCACCCAGGTAGTTTAAACTGTGGTAGATAGCGAATCTATCATTGGTGCTTTCTCTTAACCGCAGTGATTTTTTATAATAGGAAAGCGCAATATCCGGTTTGGATTGCTTCATTTTACATAAGCCGATGTTATTTAGCATCACGGATTGCCCAAAGACATCCTTAACGTCTTTCATCATCTTCAAGCCTTGGACATAGTAGGGCTCTGCCAAATCCACTTGTTGCATAGCAAAATATACGTTGCCAATGTCAGAATACAGCCAGGCTACCTGGGATGATGAGGGTTGGTCTTTAAGCATCTGGTGAACTTCCAGAAGGTATTCCAAGGCAAGGTTATGCATCCCAAGTGTGGTATATATCTGTCCAATTCTTGCTAAGGCAGAAGCAGCCTTCATTACTTGTGCCGCTTTCGTGAAGTATTCTGCGGATTGCTTCAGATCCGATATGGATGCTTGGGGATTGCTAATCACATTTTGGTAATGTTTTTGGTAAAACTGCTCTCCCTGTTCGGCATCATGCTTTTGTGTTTGAGTCATAGCACTTAAGCGTGCTTCCAATGCAGCAACAGAAAGCATGCAGCATAAACACGCCACATAAACCGGCATCCTAATGATGTTACTAAACCGTTGCTTCATCTTCACCAAGTATTAACAACCTCCATAAAGAGAGATAGCTGTTTTATCCCCTTACTAACCGCTTCAAGCAACTTTATCAATATCCGTGCTAACATCGATAGTAAGGATAAAACGCCTTAGTCCAAGAAGAACTTCTGGCGTATCTTTGTCAAGCAAAACATGTATAGTCACACGTTTATGATAGTATAATAGGGAGAAGCTGTGAAAATTGGATACCATAAAAAAGAACGAGGCGTTTATCCAACGCCTCGTAATGTGCGATAAGTTGCTTGTTGACGTTATTAATATTTAGTAGTTATGCAGGGGTTCTTAGTACTCTGCCTTGATTTTGAAGAAAGCTTTGTTATCAGCGGAATCCAATATCAGTGAAGTCCCGTTGGTTGTATCGAAAACTGTGAAGTCCCCATAAGGATTGGTTGCTTTTTCGATTCGATAGAGTGTGGCATATGGCACAGCATCCCAGGATAGAGTTCTTATTCCACTTACAGGGTTGTTGGTGATAGTTACCTGAGGGGTGGTCATA
>CAYSGM010000061.1:0-6399 GCA_964430595.1 uncultured Candidatus Cloacimonas sp. | reverse complement strand
ATCATGAAGTCATTATCGGCGTTACTAATAGTTGAACCGGTAAAGATAGCTATCCTTATCCTGCCTGTATGTCCACTTAGCGGAATCCTGATCCTTTGCCCACCATTGGCTATTTTGTTAAACTCATAATCTGAACCGGAATTATTCCATTCCTTAACGATATTCGCGGTTGACCAGGTAAATCCGTCGCCCACAAGAACGGCGCATCTATCATCGACACCGGTTAGTGCGGCAGGTGTGCCAGTTGGAGGCTGATTGTACTTCAGCAAAGCCATGTCAAATTCCACCACACAGTCATTATTGGGAATGTTTAGCATAGGCGAGATAAAATAACCGCTTACAGATCCCCATACGTTTATCCGCGCTGCTTTATCAGTTGATGCTATGTTTAGCCAATCGTCACTCTGCCATTGACTGGATTCGTCTGCTCCCAGCACAATGGGATCTACTAATCCACCTGCATGATCTGTCCATCCTGCTGGATTGAATGTACCATCGAAGCTCTCTATATACGGATCAGGATAAACCAAAATGGACGGATCTGCCAATGTAGTGAATGACCATAGAGGACAATCGGTTGCAGAACCATTATCATTATAAGGGACAATCCGCCAATAATAGGTTGTTCCGTAATCAAGGTATGCATCAGGAGTATAGCTGTTTGTCTCCAGCACCAAAGCAGATTCTATGTTAGAGGGTGGGTTATTGGTTCCAAACCATATTCTATAGCCAGTAGGTGAGCCTCCTGAATGATTCCAACGCAATTTCGTGGTGATACCTACATTCGTAGCAGTATCCACCGGAAGGGTAGCAACAGCAGGGGTTGGTGGTTCGGTGGTGGGAGTAACAAACCAGATGTTTGGATGATAGCTTCCTCGAGTTCCACTACCCATAGGGAATGAAGTATCACTGTTAACATAAACGCAACTACTACTTTGGCTTGTATAGTAGAAACTTGGGGTACCTCCTATTTTACTGCCATCCCTGTTTTCCCAAAGAATCTCTAACCCATATTGTGGATAATATGCGAATGGTGTTTGGAAGGTTATTTCTAACCAACCGGGACCATTCCAAGTAATGGAACCATTATATACGGGAGTAAAGTTCGTGTTCCCCGGATAATTCGAGGTACCACTTGTATAGGCACTGTCGTAGTACGTGCGCATATAGATTCCCTGGTTATCCATCGTATAGTTGCTCGTAGCACTGCTAACCTTAAAAGCCATTTTAGTTAATTGAATTGGGTCCGTTCCGGTTACACCTGCTGCTGCCATCTCTGCAGCGGTATAATAGAACTTACACCAGCCATAATTGTTATTACCATATACCGGTGCCTTATTCTGGGTTTAAGTTCCGGTGCCGATAATGTAGTCACCGGCAAAAAGCAGGCTGCTTACCAGTAGCAGCATGATAACGAGATAGCGTGTTTTGTTCACAAATCCTCCAGCTATTTTATTAAGGTTAATTTGCGGGTTTCACTTTTGCTTGGTGTTTCCAGCTTTACATAGTAGATACCGCTGGCAACGCTGTTGCCTGATGAATCAGTGCCTTTCCATACTATGCTGTGTTTACCCATAGCTCTGGTATCCTGCACTAATTGTGTTACTTTTTGACCTTTTAGGTTGTATATGGCGAGGCTGATTGGTTCTGCCTTAGCCATGTTGAAGCTGATAGTTGTTGTGGGGTTAAAGGGATTGGGGTATATGTTACTTAATTCTGTTTCATATGCGGGGCTTAGTTCGTCACTTGATGCAACTGGATTCAGCCCGAACCACCCGGTTACATCTTCCATCCATTGGTTACGTGCAGCAGCACTACTAAGCTGAGAGAAATCGAAGCTAAAATAGAAGGTTTTATACGAAGGGGTTTCGACAGTTGTCCCACATACACCATGATACAGGTAGGCATGCCCATTTACTGGTCCATCCTCAAAGGCAAATACATAGTTTGCCCCTACTTCAGGATATGGCACTTCATCCCAGTATGGTTCGCCGGCACTATCACTTGGGAAGATACAATCAGGGCTGTTTGCATACACAAGGTATTCTGTATCTGCTGTTCCAACCGGAGATCCGGGTAAGCAGAGAATGCTTCCATTCTGGAATGTATAACTGTCCGGTCCCGCTAATCCATTTGTCCCGCCACCAAAGCCCTGAGGAACATAAGATGTTCTAAAATACCCGGACATCAGTTTTCTTAATGGGCTTGAATCCGGATTACCATGTTGGCTATTAGCCCAGCTATCCGAAGAGAACCACAAATTATGTGGATTCGCTACCGTGCCTCTGTTCAAATAGTCCGCCAATGCACGAGCCAGTGTGTTGGCTTTTTCTCCCGAACCGCTGGTATTGGCATAAGAGATAATCCCTTTGTAGTTATCAGGTAGATAGTATTCTGGATACTCTTCCCAGTTGTATAGATCGTAGGCTATGTTCAGCTCTGTTAGCAATGCTTCGTAGATAGGAAGCTCAACTCGCTGATAATCCTGGCTTCCGCTATACAGCACCAGGGTATTTGTGTTTGCGGTTGGTAGGATTTTGAAGCTGTAATTATCTGCTAAGGGCAATCTTGCTTCATTTCCTACTGCATCTTCTGCCACGAAATAATACTCCACCGTACACCCTAATGGCAGATTGCTAAGATTAAAGAGATATTGATCTGAAGCAGAACCAGCGGCAGGCACACTTAGCCATCCTGAGCCAATATTATAAAACAAAGTGGTTTCCGCTAAGGGAGACATGTCAATAATCGTAGAGCTAAGCTCAATGTTCTGCTGGAAGGTATTCCCAATTGCTTTGTGAGTCATTATTGGCGGTTGGGCATCCACTCCGCTGTAATAACGTATTGCCAGGTTATCGTGCAACAGGTTACCCGCGGGTTCCACCCCGATATAAGTATTGTTCTGCACTATTTCTCTAAGGTAACATAAACCTGCATTGGCTGCTGCATTCTGGATAGCCACCGTAGAGGAAAGTCCCTGGTTATGTGGTGCTACCGATCCCGATTGTCCGGTTGATACCGTATGATACTGCATCACAATCTCGCCATTCTCATGCAGAATCACCTGAAACTTTAGGATTGGTGAACCACCAGTCCCGGCATGGTATCGCAGGTTATGCCATTGGATAACTGCATATTGATTGGGGCTCTCCCCAAAGCTCTGGAAATACACATCCCCTGTTCCCTGATCTGCTTCCAGATCGTCCCAATATGCCGCAATAAGGGCAGGCATTTGAGTATAACCCGGTATAGGATACATGTAATTAAACATATTGCCGTCGTTGTCCCAGCTCTGACCGGGATATTCAGAATACCAGTTATTGTCGGTAAGCAGGATTTCACCATTGATATCTACATATGCAGTGCTATATTGAGAGCCATAGAAAGGAAAGGTGAAGCCCAATGGAACCGGAGCACTAAAGTTATCGTCTCCTGCCCAGGTTGGGACGTTATACATCACGGTGGAAGTTCCAGTTGTGCTGATATCTATCCAGTTATACTCCGGACCCAGCGGGTCATTGCTATCCACAAACCTGTAACCAAAATCATCAGGTCCCCCTGCTGTGATCCGTAACACTACAGTAGTGTTAAAAACTGTATCGTTATTTGCCATGTTTTCATCGGGTGTGAGGATCTGGAAATTGCAGCTATATACCCCAACCGCAATTGGTGTGAACGCATTGGAGAACACTACATGGATGCTTTCATTTGGTGCTATAGTGGCAGTTTGGAACACATTCTGAGTTGCCACCACACTTCCGCTTCCATCACTAATCTCAAGCTGCACTTCAAACTGATCATTAAATGCTACCTGTCCATAATTTGTCACCATAATCTCAGGGGTAAATGGCATGTTTAGGTATTCGGTTGGTCTGGGGACACCAACCCCCATTATTGCCAAATCCACCGCTGGAACAGGAGCGACAACCACGTGCAAGGTATCCACAGCGGTCCACCCCGTACTTCCATCGGTAAGAGTAAAGATCAGATCCTGAGTTCCTGCAAAATCCGGAGAGCTTATGTTTACCTGTAAACCGGTAATCACTACACTCAAGGGTGTCAACGGTGTTACACTCAGGCTTGCCGTTTGGATATCCGTGAATACGGCATATTGCCCGAAATCCATCTGCATATTCTCACCCTGGAAGAAGCTAATCTGCTCCGGCAGGTTAAGCTCTGGTGTAACTATGAGGGGTTTGCCCACTTTTACATCATCTATCAGGATACCATAATTCTCACACTGCCAGAAGAATCCAATATGAATATTCATCCCGGCATATTGGTTCAAAGACAGCCGAACTGCCTGATATGTGGTGCCAATATCCTGTATATGGGCAAGCTGATAAGCCATATTTACCGGCAGGTTGCCCGATGTGGAAACATACACCTTCAGATTCTCAGTATTCGTCCAGCTACGGGTTTGGAACTGTAAAGAATCCCCTGCAGCCACAGAAATCTGAGATGTGATCAGCCAATCTGCATTCTGATTGGGTAAATAGTTATCCGCAAATACAGCTCGTGTTCCGCTGTAAGCGTGGCTTGCGTTATTCAGGTTTCTCCAGGTCATGCCGTCGCCGTCATCGGCAGTAGTCCAGCCTGCAGGGAGAGAGGTGATGCTGTCGAAATTCTGGTCAATGTGCCATTGTGCACACAGGACAGCGGAAAGCATCAATAGGAAAGAGATGGTAAGAAAGCGTTTCATTGCTACCTCGTTAATTGTGTTTAAAGGTGGGATTTTCTATTTGTACAAACCACTCGCTATTGCCGGCTACATCGCCACCCAAAGAGCGGTTTTCTCCCCAGTAAACTGTAACCAGTCCGCTGGTTTTGTGTTTATAGGAGAGATCTATATTTTCTAAACTGATACTATCATTTGTGCCCATACAGACCAATGCCACCTTAGCTCCATCGACTCCACCAACTGAGATGGCTTTGGCAATAAGTTCTTCATTAGTTTCTGCACTAAAGCGTAAGATTTCGTTATTCACTATTTCCAGGCGGGGTTTAAGTACCTGTTCACCAAAGATGTAAGCTACATCACCGGAGATAATCCCGGACATACTGTTCGCTTGTGGCACCATCAGGATTTCCCCGCCGGGGAAGTTTATCACCGGACTCTGGTATTCGCTACCACTGAAACTCCCACATTCCGCTAAAACCCGCTGGATTTTAAAATTAAGGCAGGTTTTATCGCTCTCCAGCACCAGATACTCTTTATCCGCAAAGTTCTTACACATCTTCACCGTGCGTTCGCAAAGCATTCCGTAATCGATATCCAATGCCTGCCAGAATTGCAGTTCACTTTCTATGGATTTCTCGGAGAGGGTATCATTCATCAATCCCGGCATCACAGCCACATGGATATTGTTTTCCATGATGATTTTTCTGCTTTTGGTGAAGTGATGCACCCTAAGCTTCTGTTTTTCTTTATCTTTCAATTCCACAAATCTTGATTCGCCATTAAGATTTAGATACACATCATGGTTTTTTAACAGCTTGTTCAAATGCTCGTAATCTGCATTAAAAGCACTTAAGGAATACTCGTCATACTTTGCGCGCAACATTTCCTGATCCTGATACAGCATCGTGCAGCGGATATTCATTCTGCCTGCTTCCAAAAGAATCTTTTCCACCAAGGGCAGATTGTATTTTCCCGTTACCACCAGCAAACGCTGTCGCGGCTTTAGTTTTAGGGCATCCTTCAGCATCCGCACTGCGATATCAGCTAACCTGAGCCGGTATTCACCTTCCAAAATACTGTTTATCACCCCACGGCTGTTGATAAGGCTATCACCCAGATGTTCTCCCAAAGCAAAATCCAGTACATAATTCTTCGCTTTGGCACGGTAATAAACCTCTTTACCATTATCCGTTTCTTCATCTACAATCTCAATCAGATCCTCTTCCACCAGTTTGCTCAGGTTGTAATGAATCTTCTGCTTGCTTATCTTGAAAAGGTTGGCAAGCTGCTGGCATGTGGCAGCAGTACGGATTAGCTCCGTCAGCATGTCATACTTTAGCGCATTACCCAGTTCTTTGATCTGAGAATGCTTAGAGATTAGCTGAATGTTTTTGATCATATATTATCCTCTCGGCGTTGTAATCACATCTATTGGCAGATGATGTCCACTTGCTATAATGCTCATAAGATATTGTATAACAATCTCCTGTATCATCTGTCCCCATAATAGCTAGGCTATAGATATTGTCAAGAACTTTTTGACCATTGATTAGAAATTGATCCAATCTCTCTTACCAAACACTTCTGAACAACACCGGAATATATCTGTAATGCCACAATCATCACATGTTTCCCAACCTATTCCTGCAACCTATTCCTGCACAATGGCGTGTCACCCTTAAAAGTATCCACCCTAAGGAGCTGAGAATTATGCCCGA
>CAYSGM010000060.1:0-16755 GCA_964430595.1 uncultured Candidatus Cloacimonas sp. | reverse complement strand
CTTGCTTATTACTGGGGATTAACTCATTAACGGACATTGAATCTGAACTTTAGGCATTCCATATATTGAGTTTAACAGGAATGTTGGACAGCTAATCATAGAGATCTGCAAGTTAACCACTTAATACCCATCCCAAAGACTTTTCTTTCATTGCATAGAGGTTGCCACCGTTTGAAGCAAGCACTTACTTGGACCCCCCCCCCTAGAGAATGAGATTGTAAGCACCCACGCTAATAAACGGAGAAGTTCAAAAAAAACTAATGTTTAACTTGACAACAAATGCAGGTGTAGTTTATATTGAATTCAAAATTCTGAACTGGGAGGTTCAAAATGAAAAAAGGATTACTAGTCCTTCTTTCCCTACTCGTAGTAACATGTATGTTCGCTTTCGAACAGGGCACCATTAACCCTGGTGGTGTTGTTTCTTTTTCTTCTTATAAACCCGCCACAACTCCTACAGACAAGGAGAGTTCAACTACTAACATTACATTTGCCCCACAAGTCGGCTATTTTGTAATTGACAATGTTTCTGTTGATTTGTTACTTAGCTATCAATCCAACAGTCAAGGCAAAAGCGATTACAACAGCAAAAATAGTGGCTCGAGGTTAGGTATAGGTGTTGGTGGAAGGTACTTTTATCAAAACTTTTATGGTGGATTGGGTTTAACTTATGCATCAAGTTCTTCTAAGTGGACCAGTAGCAGTACCGGGTTGGTATCCGAAAGTGGCTACTCCGGAACTTATATTGGGCTTAAAGCCGGTTACCTTGTTCCAGTCGTAGAAAATGTATTTGTAGATTTAGGAATGAAGTATGATATGGGTTTCGGTAGTTATGGTGGCAAAAACTATGATGTTGCCGGAATGCCGGATGATTACAAAAAGAATAACGAAAGCAATATTAGTATTGGTGCTGGGTTACAAATATACTTCCCAATCAAGTAACGTGTTATTGCTACCTTGTATGCAGCCCGGGTGTTATGCTCGGGCTTTGCTATTTCCCATGGATTCTGCTTCGATTAACTTTCTGATGTCAAGCAACTGGCTATTTCTTAACGAGATTTGTGAATAATCCTCTTTCTACATAGTGTGAGTGCAACAAAGTGAAAATTGCCTATGAAGAGAGTGTAATCAGAAATCCCTTGACCTATTCCCTTATTTATAAGTGTTGTATTAGTTAGAGAAAAAGCCTGTGAGGTTAGAGATGCGTAAGATTATCATTGCCGGTAACTGGAAGATGAACAAGTGTTTAAGCGAAACACGCCAATTTGTGAATACAGTGGTTTCCGCCCTTACCCGGATGGAGATAAACCGGGTTGTACCGATTATTGCCCCTGCTTATCCTTTTTTGCACGAAGCGATTAGGGAAAGGATTGGCTCTGAACTGCAGATCGCCGCGCAGGATGTTTCACTGAACAATGACGGTGCCTATACCGGCGAGGTTTCGGCTTCCATGCTGGCTTCAATTGGTTTGCATTTCTGTATTATCGGGCATTCCGAGCGCAGGCAATACCACGGCGAAACGAATGAAATAGTGAAAGCCAAAATGCTAAAGCTGTTCGAGCACAAGTTTTGCCCCATCGTCTGCATCGGCGAAACTCTGGAGCAGCGAGATGCCAACCGCACCTCTGAGGTGATTATAAGCCAGCTGAACGGCTGTTTGAACGGGATAAAGCTGGAAACCGGCACAGAGATAATAATCGCCTACGAACCTGTGTGGGCTATCGGCACGGGACGCACCGCCACTCCCCAGCAGGCACAGGAAGTGCATGCCCTCATCCGTAAGTGGCTGGGGGACAATTATCCTCCCGCGGTTGCGGAAAATATGCCGATCCTGTATGGCGGCAGCGTGAAGCCGGATAACCTGAAGGAACTGCTGGGCTGCCCGGATATAGATGGCGGTCTGATCGGTGGAGCATCGCTGAAAGCTGAGGACTTTATAGCGATGGTAAAGATAGGCTCGCAAATTGAGAATTGAAAATGGAGAATTAAATGATAGATATCAAGTTTATCCGCAATAATGTGGAGGCAGTGCGCGAGGCAATCCGCAATAAGAACGAGAAGGCGGATATTGATGCGCTGTTGGCGGTCGATGAAACCCGCAGGAAACTGCAATTCGAATTTGACAACCTGAAATCAAGGCAGAATACAGTTTCGCAGACCATAGCCCGTAAGAAGAAAGCCGGTGAAGATGCGGAAGCGGAGCTGAAAGACATGACCGCTGTTGCGGAGGAGATAAAGCAGATTTCTGCTGCCCTCTCCACTTCCAATAACGAGCTGGAAGCCTTGCTACTGACCATACCAAATCTCCCTCAGCCGGAAGTGCCGGTGGGGCGCGATGAAAGTGCTAATACGGTGGAACGGACTTGGGGTAAGCAGCCGGAATTCGCTTTTGAACCCAAAGACCATCTGGAGATAGCCACTAATAACCGTTATCTGGATTTAGCCCGGGGAGCTAAGATAAGCGGGAGTGGCTTTCCCATCTATACCGGACAGGGAGCACGGCTGGAACGCGCGTTGATAAGCTTTATGCTGGAATATCACCTGCAAAAACACGGCTATGAAGAACTGATGGTACCGCTGATGGTTACCCGCAAGACGATGACGGGAACCGGGCAACTTCCTAAGCTGGAAGACGATATGTATCATGTAAATGAGGACGATCTGTTCCTGATTCCCACCGCGGAAGTGCCGGTTACAAACTTTTATGCCGATGAAGTGATGCAGTATAAAGACCTGCCAAAGTGCTTTGTGGCATACACCCCTTGTTTCAGGCGCGAAGCCGGCTCTTACGGTAAGGATACCAAGGGTTTGCAGAGGCTGCACCAGTTCAATAAAGTGGAGATGGTGCGCTTTGTGGAGCCGGAGCAATCACCCGCTGCGCTGGAAGAAATGCTGTGCAACGCAGAGGCTATCCTGCAGGCGTTTGGCTTGCATTACAGGGTGGTGAATCTGTGCACCGGTGATACCAGCTTTGCCTCGCAACGGACATACGATCTGGAAGTGTGGGCACCCGGTTCGGGCAAGTATCTGGAAGTATCCTCGGTGAGTAACTTTGGCGAGTTCCAAGCCCGGCGCGCTAATATCCGCTATAAAGACAGCAGCGGAAAGGTGCGGCATGTGCATACTTTAAACGGCTCTGGCTTGGCTACTCCACGCCTGATGATAGCTCTGCTGGAAACATATCAGCAAGCAGACGGCAGCTTTCAAGCCCCGGATGTGCTGAAACCATGGCTGGATATAAAACTGTAGGGGAGGCAAAGGTGAAAAGATATTGCTGTTCTATCCTTTTATTGCTGGCTGTGTTTACAAGCAGCTCCCTTTCTGCCAAGTACTCGGATAGTTTCCCCATGGGAAGCTATTCATACCTGCAAAACACCAACAAACTCATCAAGGATAATCGTGTTCTGCTGGCTTCGAAGCTAAAAGAACTGGGCTATAATATAACGGTAATGGAAACAGGTTACGGAGATTCCAACTTAGATGAACTGTTGTCGGTGTTAGATGAAAACGGAATTGATGCGATGCTTACCGACAAAAGCTGGAGCAATGATCCCAAAGATAGCAAGAATTACGCCCTGGTAGCTGTTTCCACCAGCAATTTCCAGAGATTTGAAGCGGAATTTGAGGATAGTAAAGCCATAAAGCCTGGAGATGAGAACTCTTCTGTTTATTGGTATGGTACCGCTGTAGGAGCTAACAATAAGCAGCTTCCCGCCAGAATTGGCGCTTCTGAAGAGGATAAAGAAGCGTCCTACGGATATACCTGGAAATGCAGCCCTACTTTAAATAAAGAAGGCTTTGCCTATACTGATATCACCTATCGCTGGTTGAACAAACAAGGCAAGGCGGTAAAGCTGTGTGATGAGGTTCGCATCTTCAACACCCACAAGGAAAAGGACAATGATTCGCTTTATGTGAAGTTTCGCATCAAACTAAGCAAGATCAGCCAGCAAACCGCCAAGGATAATGCGTTGTTAAGCTTTACACCTACCGGCTATCTAGGAAAACCTATCGAACTTGATGTTGCTGCTGAGCTACCGGAGAGGGTAAACAGGGTATATACCTATGCAGATTACCTTGCCCAGGGGAGCCCGGAAGGCTATTTTGATCTGGAATATTCCATAAGCTATACAGACCTCCGCGAAAATAAGATACTAACCGGGGATATAGATTACAATCCCTATAGCGAGGATTCCTGGTGGTGGTTAGTGATGCGGGGTGTAAGTCCACGCCTTTATTGGCATGGGAATTGTGACCTCAGTCTGGATTATATGGAGTTAGAAGACCAGATGCACCGCAACCTCCGCAAACAACCTGCCCTTTACAAGACAAAGATTAATCAGCGTTTGCGGGATTTCGTGAACCTACCCCATGGCGATGTAATAAAGCATTTCTACACCATGGACGAGCCATTTCAGCCTAACCTGAATAGCTTCAAAGAACTGCAAGCTATGGTGGAGGATGATCTGCCGAGTCCAATCTCCACTATCTACGATATAAAGCACCGTGAGTTCCCTATGTCGGACGGGGTGAACTACTTTGACCACGTTGATCTGGCGCGAAATGTGGTGAAACCCCCAATAATCATGTCCGATATCTATCCTATCAAGCCGGGGATCAGTTTCAATCCTGGTGTGGGGAATTTTGTGCAGGATGTGTTTGATTACCGGCTTACCAAGAACTATCGCGAATGTAAGACATATACCTTAGCGGAAAAGGGACGTAAGTTCTACCCGGTAGTGCAGTCTTTCGGCTATTGGGATACAAAGCAATGGCTGTCATGGGCTCAGCCGCCTCGCGCCACCCAAAGAGCTTTATTATACCTACCGTTGTGCTACCAACCAGATGGAATTATCAATTACCGCATGTTTGGCTTTGTTCAGAAGAGCGGGGCAGGAGAATACGCCTCGGTAAAAGCAATGCCGGATGGTAGCGTGGTTGACAATAGCTATATCTGGGATGTGATAAAGCACATCAATCCACGAGTAAAATACTATGGAACTTTGCTTAAGGATTGGACATGGCTGGGGGCAAATACAGCAATGCCAAAAAACCTGAACTTGAGCTCCGATTTTGCCCGCAGTGGGATAAATAGTGTGAGCGTGACCAAAACAGGAAAAGGCAAATACAAAGGTTATATTGAGTGTGGTTACTATCTGGATAAGGAAGGTCAGGGTGCCGTATTTGCAGTCAATCGGCGTGGTGATTTCTTCACTGGCACAAAGAAAGAGGCGATTAAAAATTCCGACCTTGTTCCTCCGGATAAATATGACGACTATTATCAGGAGTTCCCTTCCCAGTCTCTGGTAGTGAGATTACCAAAAGAAAGCTCATCGAGCTTCCACGCGCTATTTGACCCGCTGGATAACTTCCTGGTTGCAGGGAAAAAGAACGTCATAGAGGTAGAGCTTACCGCTGGTGAAGGAAGATTACTGAGATTGGTAGATACTTTGCCTGCTGTAGTTAAAAAGGGGCGTTGTAACATAGGTAAACATGCTTATCTGCAGGGCAAGGTGGTTTTGAGTAACAAAGCCGAAGTGGTTTGCGATGGTGATATTGTGTTGCTCCCCGGTTGCTCCCTAATCTTAAAAAAGGGTAGCAAACTGAAGGTAAACGGCACGATTGTTAAAACTGATAACAACACCATAATCAATGAAGGGGAGTTGCTTAGCAACTGAAGCTTCAATGGAGTTTATGGTTGATAACAGGATTCCACGGACTTAGATAAATGTTTTGTGCAGTTATTGCCTCTGATCTGTTCATACTATCGGAAAGCCTGCCCAAGCCGAACTATCAACACCAACAAAACGATGGGCTCTGCATCAGGATTATGCACAGCTTCAAGCCAAAACCAGTTGACGACAGCTTCTGGCATGCGGATGAAAGAGGCTATACCTTGTTTGAGGGTGTGTTAGTTTCCGGGCAGAACCTTACAAATCCAGACTCGCAAGAACAGACCATTTGTGAAGTATTACAACAGGAAAAGCACCGGGAACTGGCATCTTTCCATGGGCAATTTGCCTGTTTGGTATATGAGCAAGCTAAGCAGGAACTACGAGTATATTCAGACAACAGCAATAACTTTCGGGTTTATTATCATCATCAGCCGGGCATTTTCATTACTGCCACCTCTATAAAGCTGATTCTTGATTTGCTAACCCTGAACAATCTTCCTTACCATCCTGATGAGATTGGGCTGCGCATGATGCTTAGCTATGGTTATATGTTGCGGGATTGGACTACGATAGCAGAGGTAAGGCAGTTAGGGGCAGCAAAATACATCCGTCACACACTGCAAGGAACGGAGCATCAAGCGTATTTCCGCTATGATGCCAGCATCCGGTTCAGTGATAAACTCCAGATAACTACAGAATTGACCAAGCTATTCCGTCTGGCAGTTGATGATGCATTCAATAGGGACGGGAACCAGCGGCACTTTGCCTTCATCAGCGGGGGGCTGGATTCCCGCATGGTGTTATGGACTGCGCATGAGCTTGGTTACAAGCCGATAGATTGCTTAAACTTCTCCCAACCCGGTTATCTGGATCAAACCATTGCCACACAGATATGCAACAAACTTGGCTGCAAGCTTTCTTTCTTCTCTCTGGAGGATGGCAACTACCTGAAGGATCTGGATGATAATCTTATCTATCACGAAGCACAGATTGTGTTGCATGGCGCAGCGCACCTTTACAGCGCGATAAAAACCATGAACCTAACGCAATACGGCATTATGCACAGCGGACAGATAGGTGACGTGATCAAAGGTTCCTACCTGCAAGCCAGAGGGCATACACCCGTTAACCTGATGGCAGGAGCGTATTCCCTGCGCATATTGCCCTCAATTTTACAGGAATTGGATAAATATAAGGCAGATTACCCCACCCACGAGCTGTTCATTCTGGAAAACCGCGGGTTTAACTGCATTACCAATGGTGATCTGGCATGTCTGGAGCTTGGCTACAGCGTATCTCCTTTTGTAGAGCCACAGTTCATGCAGTTTGCATTGAATGTCGATCCTGCGTTGCGGGCGGGTGCGATGATGTATCTGTATTGGATGCGCCACAGTTATCCGGAAGCCTCCCGTTTCCGCTGGGAGAAATTCAACTGCCCGGTTAGCACGCCTTATTTGCTTGCCAGGTTGCAATATAACCTTTGGCGCGGTTCGGATAAGATATTGCGTATGCTAACTCATAAGCCCAACACTTTAAACATGAATCCGTTCGACTATTGGTGGAGTACCAATCCAAGCCTCAGGCAGCAGTTCAGCCCTAAATTCGCCGTTCCGGATGATATTCGCCACTTACTAAGCCCTGAGCTTATCAGGGATACAGAAACTATGTTTGTTCAAGGCTCACTTAGCGAGAAGTTTCAGGCTTACTCCGCAGTGAGAGGCATTCAACACCTATTTAGCAATGAGGGAAAATTGTGAAATGTTTTAATGTGATTGTGCTTCTAGCAATCATGATGCTAATCCCGTTGATCGGACACAGCCAAACCTGGCTGGAAAGTGACAATACCCTAAATTTTAACGGGTTGCGGTTTCGCCTGAACCCTTATGTCCAGATACGGCATGACCAGTTAGTATACGAGACTTTAAGCTTTAACGTAGCCACCACATCCTATGCTGATAGCTGCATAATTTCCTACACGAATCCCTATGTAAACTTCAGCATCAGCATCGCCCCCAAGGAAGGTCTGGCTGCTTCAGCACAGCAGGTGAGAATAAATACGACCTGCCTTCAGGATGTTTATATAAGAGATTTCAAGTTAAACCTGGTGTTTCCTGATGAGTACTCCTTCAGCGTTTTCAAGGGTCCTAAAGCAATCCAATCTCAGAATATGGCAGATAACATCCAAACCTGCACATATACCGACAGAGCCGTCCAGTATAAAGTAAACGACAATAGTATCTGGGTTGTAGGCTCTAACTACGAGGGCTGTGATAACATCGAGTTAATTCAGGATCGTTCCATAAATCTTTACGATCATACCATGCACCTTGCCAGGATGTATGATGCCTCCATCGATCAATTTACGATTATGGCGGATACCATGAAACGAAAGGCGGGAAATACTAATTATTGGTCGTTCCTGATATTTACTGAAATGCCTACTATACTGAGTATTAACCGCTGGGATGATAAGAAGAAAGCAGCTCTTGTGATTACTAATGATGCTGATGGGGAAACAGAACGCAAAATGAAGGCTGTATATTTCGGAAGCAATAACTCAAACAACCCAAAGTATCTCACCGATGGTTTGATTGCCAACAATATCAAGGTTACAAACACCGTTTTTGGCGCTTCCCTTCCTGTTCTTGGGACGTTGTGGCATTCTCTGCAGGGCTATGGTAATACTATAGGTTATCATACCTATAGTACATATTCAGATTTATCAGCAGATACCTATAACAGTTTGACCGGACCTATGTGCGACTATGGGGTTCGTACTTGGATAGATCATTCGTGGGTAAACAATCCGGATGCATTATGCAACCAAGGCTGGAATCCCGCATCACCACATTACATACTGGATGCGATAAATGCTTCTAATATAGACTACTTTTGGTTGGGAGACAATCTTAGCACAAACCCCATAAACTCTTTTGATGAACCAGGACGCTTACCCCACCGCCTGTATGAGTTTGATGATCTTACCAGACCTCTATGGTTTTTTGGCAGAACTAAGATGCAGGGGTGGGAGTTTTACGGCAATTCCTATCTGGTAGATATGAAACATAACCTCACTCCTGAAAACCTTGATAAATTGCTGGCAGCAAACGGATTGTGTGTGGCATACACTCATTTTTTCTTCGACGAAAACTCAACTATCTCAGCTTTCTTCCACTATACTGGAGATGGTTCATGCGAAATCAAGGATGAAGTGAACGACAGACTTAGGCTGTTGGATTATTATCAAACTTATCGGGACTTGTGGATTGATACGCTCGAAAACGTGTTTGACCGCATGATTGCAGTGGAAGACGTGAAGATCACCTCCATAAATAAGGATCATCGTGGAAATCTGATAAGCGTCAAAATGGCGAACAAATCTGCCTATCCTATAAGTAGGCTTTATGTAAAGTACATGGATCAGGAATTCATCCTACCATACTTATCGGCTGCTTCCGGCATTGATTTGTCCGTGGAGGGAGGGACTGAGATAGTTGCTACTCCAGAAGAACATAATATCAATATTTACTTCCTTGGACACACAATCCACCTTAAGAGGCAGGATGGTGATTACATAGCACCATTAACAGTCAAAATATACAACATTAAAGGGCAGCTTGCGACAAGCTACACTATGCCGGAACAAACCAAACATGTTGCTATCCCATTCATCAAACATGCTTCAGGGGTTTATATCGCAAGGATGGAGACTAATACCGGCTTTATAAAGACAGTCCGTTTTCAGGTCGTAAAGTAATTTATCACCCTTTATTTAATGAAACTTGACTGTTGTAATCGGGCTATATGGCTTTTCTCCTTCTTCTTCCTTGCTCCTATTACAGTATCATTACGGATTCATTGCAGATTTTGTGGGGAATGAGTGGGGAATGATAGGGCAATGCATGCAAGGAAGGTTATATCAGTGAGTTTTGAAGCAAGACGCCTTTAACAAAATATGAATTGACAAATATTAGTGATTTGTTAGCCTGCCCAGAAAAAAAAGAATTGGGTTTTAGGGATCCTTGCGGCACTTAGCCGGGAAATCCTCAGACCCCCGGAATGCAATATGAAAAGCAAAGAAATGGGTGTATTAGACCTCATCCTGATAATCGCCAAGCACCGGGTTATGGTGCTGATCATCTGTGTGTTAGCTGCTGGCGGAGCAATCGCCTACTCGCTGATCACCCCTCTCTACTGGAAATCCTTTGCTACCCTGAAACCGGTAACTGATTCAGATGGTATTAGCTCCTTTGGTGCTGATATGATGAATATGATCGGGGGTGGATTTATCAACACTCCTCAATCGGAAATATGCACAGATTTTATAAACGTCATGCAGAGGCGGGAGTTCAGGGAAGATGTTGTTAAGAAGTTCAATCTGATCCCCTATTTCAAGATAAAAAAACCTGATCCCTCCCAAGCTATGGCTTTGGCAATTCATCAGCTACAGGGATCAATGGTAGATATAAACTACGATGAGGAAAGCGGTTTGGTAAACATTGCCGTGGAAACCAAAGATAAAGTTTTATCCCGCGATATTGCTCAATACTACTTGGATTATCTTGCAAACTATAATGCCGTCACAAAAATGAGCAAGGGCAAGATGAAAAGGGAGTTTTTGGAAAAACAAGTGCAGAAGCAGATGCACGAAGCCGATTCTCTGGCTCTGGCATTCAAGGATTTTCAGGTGAAGAACCGCTCCATCGCCATCGACAAGCAAACCGAATCTATGATCGGATTGTATAGTGAGAGTGTGGCAATGGTGGCGAAAACCAAGCTTGAATACGACTTGGCAAAGATACAATATGCTCCTGACACTCCTCAGCTCGTAAACCTTGAGAAGAAACTGCGCTTGCTGGAAGACAAGATGAGAGAGCTGGAGGGTGGAAAGAGCAGTATTAGCCCCAAGTATCTCCTGCAGATCGATAAAATTCCGGATTTGAACATGCAATACGCCCAATTCATGATCGACGAGCAGATCAAGCAAAAGATAATTGAATACATCTACCCACAATATGAGATTGCCAAACTGGAGGAACTGAAAGACCTTCCGACCTTTGAAGTGTATGATAAACCGCAAATAGCGGGGATCCGATCCAAACCCAAAAGAGCTTTGATCGTGGTGCTTATCACTTTGGCAGCATTCCTTGCCGCCTGCATAATTGCTCTGGCAAAAGACAGTATATTCAGCGAGAATAAAGAGAAGGTATCTCAGATCATTGCAGCCCTAAAAGGGAAAGGATAAAAACGTCTGCTGACTGCTCTAAGCACACCGATCCCTAGCAATATCAAGCTTAAGCATGTAATTGCGCTGCTACTGCTTGTCTATGCCGCACTGGATTTCTATCCGGTAAACTATGCATTAAATACGTCTGTATTCATTGTGGTTTGTGCTGCGTGTATAGCATATATTCTCATTCTCCCACACCAGAGCATTGTGGACGAGGTGAATATACCTGCCATTATCTATCTTGGTTTACTGGTGGCATATTCACTGCTAAGCTATATTTGGGCGGTCAATAAGGACGAAGCGCTTTATTACTCCACGCTGCTTATCCGCAATGCGTTTGTCTTTGTTCTGTTTAGCGCATTATTCCGTAAGCGGATCATTTGCCTTAAGGCTAACTACTTCTATCTGTTTGTTTTGCTTGCTTATCTCGGTACAGCCCTGTGGGAAATGATCACATGGCAACACCTGCCTTCTTCCAGGTTCTATGGGGGCAGCATGTTCATACCCAGTGGCCCCTTTTATGGAGAGAATCTGCTTGCAGCTTTCTCCCTGATGCTTTTCCCTTATTTGCTCTTTCTACCCAAACTGCACAAAGGCTTTCTGCTTAAGCTGGTAAGTGGATTATTGGTTCTAACTCTGCTGGTTGTTATCACCATTCAGGGGGCTCGTATAGCCTTATTAGCTGCCATGGGGCTGACCTTTTGGGTGTTTATCAGATACACTTCCCACACCAGTAAGTGGGTAGGTTTTATGCTTTTACTGTTGGTGGCTGTTGGGGTGTCTCACTTTGCGGGAAAGTATGTGAAAATTGCAGCGTCAATTGCCCAGTATGAGCTTAATAGTATAGGTAGCGAAAACACCTCCATGCGGATGAGTAGCGTAAAGATACGCAAACAGCTTATTAAGGAAAGCCTGGATTTAACTTCCAATAGTGCTTTCATGGGGGTAGGTGCGGGCAATTTTGAGCGGTATATGAACACCGAAAGGAAGCACCGTACCGGTGGCATAGTGAATCCGCATAACTATTTTTTGGAATTGATGGGCAATTTCGGGATGGGTTTCCTGCTATTTTTCTTATTTCTTTATCTGGGCTGGTTACATGGTCTGTGGAATGCGGTAAGGTATGGTGATCCCAAGCTGAAGCATTTTTATCTGATGCACTTCTATGCTCTGCTGTTGTTTATACCTGCTGCTGCGATGCCAAGCTCCATCAAATGGAATCACTTTATATGGATACTCTTTGCTATGGCAAACCGAATCTCGCACCCAAACTTTTGGAAGGTAAAGGACATAAATGAACAACTTTGATCACCTGCTAAGCATTCTGGCAATGCTGCGCACCCCAGATAAAGGCTGTCCCTGGGATATCAAGCAGACCCGTGAATCCTTGGTTCCCAATTTCATCGAAGAGCTTTATGAAGCCGTGGAAGCTATCGAAACCCAAGATATGGACGATCTTAAGGAAGAGCTGGGCGATCTCTTGCTGCACATCGTTTTCCAAGCCCAGATCTCTGCCGAAGAAGGGCTGTGGGACATGAACGACGTGCTGCAAGCCATCAACAGCAAACTGGTGCGCAGACATCCGCATGTCTTCGGAGAGCAGGTTCTTGCCGATGCTGATGCCGTAAAGATGAACTGGGAACGCATCAAGAAGAAAGAAAAGACCGAGCGCATGTCCGTGTTGGATGGCATTCCCCTTGCCATGCCCGCACTAATTCAGGCACAGCGCACTCAGGAAAAAGCTGCCTCGGTAGGTTTTGACTGGCCTGATACCAAGCCCATCATGGAAAAGCTGGATGAAGAGCGCGAAGAACTGGACGAAGCACTTGCCCTTGGCGATGCAGACATGATAAAAGAAGAACTGGGCGATATGATTTTCACCCTGGTAAATCTTGCCCGCAAACTGCACATAGATTCGGAAGCAGCCTTAAAGGACTGTACCCGTAAGTTCACCAGACGCTTTCACAGTATTGAAGCACACTATAAGAATAGCGGAGCAGACATCAATGAAGCAAGCCTTGAAGAACTCGATTCCCACTGGGAAAAAGCAAAAGAACGTTAATCTGTTCAACCGGTTGCGCCTGTATTTAATTGGTGGCAGCCTCACGATCTTCGTTTTCTTTGCCGGCTATATCCAGGTGCTTATCAAGCAGGCAAAAGTGGAGCAGGAGTTTGTCCCCCGCATCTTTGCGCAGTATATTGCCTATACTGATACCTATTTGCGCTCTGCGGAGCTATATGCGCAGTTACTTACCGAAGTTAGCTCCAAATACCTGCAATTCAGTGCCAGCCGGGATTTCCAGCAGAATTTGTGGGATTACATCAGCACAGAGTTCATGCAGGAAAATCCTATCCCTGTAATCATAACCGATGCCTCGTTCCAACCCCAGATGTGGAAAAACGTTAATGTGCCTACCGATACTCTTTTCTCCAAGCTATCCCTGCCTTCGCGCAAGAAGCTGGAGAACCTGATGCGGGTGATGATCCAAACTCCCTTGACCAATGAGGGAGAAGTAACAGGCTATGCTTATTACAGCAAACCCGTTTCTTTCGAGCAGTTCATCAAGAATGTAAATTACTCCATCATCGTAACTGACCGTTTCAAACAGCCTTTGTTCTGGCGTAATGTGGATTTGCCGGAGACCTCAGACTATTACAAGATGACCACTGTCCAGCAGCAAGAACTGGCACACCGCATCAGTTTAATGGACGAAATCCCCCTTTCCAACCAAGCAGACAGCCTTGGCTATATCTATTTCTCCACCCCCAAATCCCTGTCTTACATACGCTACATCGTGATCCTGGAGCTAATCCTGGCATTCATGGTTATCTTCTTTGGCAGCTATGGACTCTTTCTATTACGCCGCACCGAAAAGGATACCCTCTGGATCGGTCTGGCTAAGGAAACCGCCCACCAGTTCGGCACCCCGATCACTTCCCTGATGGGCTGGCTGGACTACTTAAAAGAATCCTCCCCGGACGGCACAGAGCGCAATGTGCCACAGATAGTGGAGCACATGACCGCCGACCTTAACCACCTGCGCAATATCGCCTCCCGCTTCGGCAAGGTAGGCAGCATGACCAAGCTGGAGCCTCAGGATGTACACCAAATCCTCACTCAGACAGTAGATTACTTCAGCTACCGCATGCCCCATCTGGGCAAACGCATTGATATTCATTTAATTAGCAAGATAGAAGGCGTAAAAGTGCTTCTTGATGCAGAGCTGTTCAAATGGACGCTGGAAAACCTGATCAAGAACTGCGTGGATGCCATGAGCAACAAAGGTGGCAACATCATCATCACCGCCACCCAACGCCATCCCTGGATATACATCCATATCCGCGACGAGGGCAAAGGCATTCCCCGCAGCCAGTGGAAGCGTATATTCGATCCCGGTGTAACTACCAAAACGCGTGGCTGGGGCTTAGGGCTCAGCCTTGCCAAACGCATCATAGAAGAGTATCATAACGGTTTTATCAAGGTGGTGCAAAGCACTCCCGATGAGGGCAGCACCTTTGAGATTAAACTTCCTGCTCAACCCTTACGTAAGGAGAAATTATGAGCTATGTATTATCTTCCGCCCAGATGAAAGCCATCGACAAACGGACTATTAACGAATTCGGTCTTCCTGCCCGCATCCTGATGGAAACCGCCGGCAATGCCTGTGCAGAGCATCTGATGAATTACTACCCCGATATCTGGCAAAGTAGAGTGATAATCCTGCACGGCTGTGGTAACAACAGCGGGGATGGCTTCGTTATTGCCCGCAAGCTGTTTCTTGCAGGTATCTCGGTGAGGCTGGTAAAAGTTCATGATGCTTCTTTCACGCCAGAGAGTAAAGCAAATTACCAGCTTTGCGAAAAACTTGGCATTCCCATGAATGATTACTCCAAGCAAACCGATCTTACCAGGTGGATTGCGCTCTCCCTGGAAGTGGACATTCTGATCGATGCTGTGTTTGGCATCGGCTTCCATGGGGAGCTTAGCGAACCGATCCAGCAAGCATTCAGATTCCCAAAGCCTGTGTGCAACACCCGCATTGCCATAGATATTCCCTCCGGAGTAAATTCTGATACCGGAGTTTGTGCCAATGGTTCCTTTGTGGCTACGGAAACCCTGTGCATCCACAGCCCCAAGTTCGGACATCTGCTTTCCGACGGCATTGCATACTGCGGCAAACTCACCACCATTGATATCGGCATCCCCCCCGCATACATGGAGGATATCGTTCAATACCTGATTGATGAAACCACTATTGAATACCCGGATCGCTTTATGCAAGCCAATAAAGGCAGCTATGGCAGGGTATTGGTGATCGGCGGTTCTCCCGGATTCAGCGGTTCGGTTATCATGGCATCCAAAGCAGCATTGCGCGCCGGAGCAGGCTACTGCTTGCTGATGAGTCGTCCGGATATGGAAAAGTATTACTATCACATCAGCCCGGAGATCATGTTCCGCCCGGTTCCGGAAGATACTGCCACAGGCTTACCGAGCAGCATTGAACTAAGGAAGGCACTGCATGAAGTTGATAGTGTAGTTGTCGGCTGCGGTCTTGGTTTGGATGATTACGCTCTTAACCTGCTGCAAATCGTGCTGCAATACAGTAAATGCCCTGTAGTGGTAGATGCCGATGCACTACGGCTGATTGTCAAAAACGAGAGCCTGCACAAGTATCTGAAACGCGACAACATCGTCCTAACGCCTCACTTAGGCGAATTTTCCCTGTTATCCGGAACGCTTATTGAAGATATCGCCAATGACACGGTGGGCACGCTTAAGAAATATGTGAAGAAAACCAAAGCCCAAGTCCTGCTAAAAAGCTACACCACAGTGTTCTGGGATGGATATGTGTTGCTGTTCAACACCGCCGGTAACGATGGTCTGGCTACCGGTGGCAGCGGAGATGTCCTCGCAGGCATCATCGGCTCTTTTGCCGCACAGGGTTTAGACCTTCCTTTGGCAGCCATCAACGCCTCTTACCTGATGGGCAAAACCGCCGAAAAGCTGGCGGAAAAGCGGGAAACAGCTTCCATCCTGCCAAGTGATATCATCGACAACCTCTTTTTGAAATAAGCCGTAGCGCAAGATGCCGATCTTGCGAAAGATAGTGCTTTAGCAGCATCGGCATGCTGCTCTACGTGGTTGTAATTTGTACCTATAGAGGATATAATTATGAATAAATTAGCCAAGATGAACACCCCCATCTTCTGGGCGGAAGGACACCCCGGCAGCCTGAACCGCGAGAGCTGGGAGATTGCCGTCACCGGTAGCTGCACCGCCCCGCGCATCTTTACCTGGGCGGAACTGAATGCCCTGCCCCAAAGCGAAGTGCTTGCCCGCCTTACCAGTGTTACCCGCTGGTCTGTGGAGGGTAACTGGAAGGGTATTGCACTCTCCACAATGCTGCACGAAGTGGGCATAAAGCAAAGCTGCCGATACATTCGCTTTTGGTCATACGGCGAAGTTTACGACACCTCCATTCCCTTGGAAACAGCCATGCTGCCCAAATCTATTATGGCGCACAGCTTCGATTCCGAGCTTTTAACGGAAGACTACGGCGGTCCCCTGCGCGCTTTCATCCCCTATCTGTGGGGCTACAAATCCGCCAAAAGCGTGGTGCGTATAGAGCTTATGGACTACTACATTCCCGGTTTCTGGGAAATGCGCGGCTACACGGACAGCGCGGAAATTGAAGCCGGAGCCTGCCGGGACATAAACGACGGCGGCAAAATAAAGCAAATCCCCGGCGGGGAAGTAACCGGATTCGTTAAATGAAGTTCTGGCTGCCCTATTTAAAAGCCATTCTGGCTATGATGTGCTGGTCTGTGACCTTTGTGTGGATCAAGGTT
>CAYSGM010000059.1:0-16806 GCA_964430595.1 uncultured Candidatus Cloacimonas sp. | reverse complement strand
CCACCGCCTCCCCATAGGCCTCAATCAAACCTTTAACCCCCAGCTTTATCCCCCCATAATAGCGGGTAACCACGGCTAAGGTATTGGTAAGATTATGCCTTAGCATGGCATTCAGGATTGGTTTCCCCGCAGTTCCACCCGGCTCACCCGCATCTGCATAGTAGCTGGTTTCCTGATTCACTCCGCACAAATAGGCATAGCAATTATGAGTGGCATCGGCATAACGCTTCCCATGCTCGGACAAGGCAATTCTGGCTTCTTCCGGGTTTCTTACCGGATATAGTACCGCGATAAACTGGGAACGCAATATCTTAATCTCTGCCGTTATTGTACTTTTCAACGTGTTATACATCATTTCACCTTGGGCAGATCGCTCCAACGGGTTGTGAAACGGGGAGATAGCTTCGCCCGGCGCATTTGCCAATCCTTCTGAATCCCGCTGCTGGCAAAGAACAAAGTGTCCTGCCCGTGCTTACGGTTCAGCTTATCTACTATATCCATCAACTCTTTACGCTTATCATCCAGATAGCATGCCTCAATGAAATTAAGCGGAACATCTGCCTCAGAGATAATATCGGCAAACATCACGCCCGCTTTCTTATACTCAAATCCTGGCAAATACAGCTCTTCAAGCAAGTTCAGGGCGATCCTGATCAGCTCCGGGGTATATGCTGTGGGCGGGAACAGTGTGGTGGAAAGCGAGTTATTATACTGCGGACCCTCTTTGAAACGATTGGTGGAGAGGAACACCATCAGGTGCCCTGCCACGCTCTTCTGCCTGCGCAGCTTTTCTGCTGCCCTGGTTATGTAATTGGACACCGCCTCCCTAAGCTCTGCGATGTCCGAAACCTGCTTGCCAAAGGATCGGGAGTTCACAATACTCTTTTTTGCCGAGGGTACTTCATCCATTTCTATGCACGAGTAACCGCGCAATTCCAGCACTGTTTTCAGCCCGACGCTGGTCATGTAATGATCCACAAACTTATCTCCCGCATCGCGCAGTTGTAAAGCAGTCTCGATGTGCTGCTGACGCAGGAACTTATCGTATTGTCGCCCTATCCCCCATATCTCCCCCACGGGAGTTCGCTCCAGGGCTTTTTCTATTCTATCCTCATCCAAAATGCACAACGAACCCTTGAAAGCAGGGACTTTCTTGGCATGATGGTTAGCAATTTTTGCAAGAGTCTTGGTGGATGAT
The DNA here is from genome assembly GCA_964430595.1 of uncultured Candidatus Cloacimonas sp. Taxonomy (GTDB): domain Bacteria; phylum Cloacimonadota; class Cloacimonadia; order Cloacimonadales; family Cloacimonadaceae; genus Cloacimonas. The sequence goes on along the minus strand of CAYSGM010000059.1, from coordinate 15,608 downwards.
ATCCCCACCGAAACAGGTATCCCCGTCCATTTCTGCACCGTGCTTTTTATCTTGCGTCCAAATTCCTCAAAATCACGGGTTCGGAATCCGGTTAAACCCAAAAAAGCCTCGTCTATGCTGTAAATCTCAACATCGGGAGAGAACATGGATAACACTTCCATCACCCGCACACTCATGTCACCATATAAGGCATAGTTCGATGACAGCAACGCACCGCCGTGTTTCTTGATCAATGCTTCATACTTAAAACCGGGAGCACCCATAGGGATTTTGAGATCTTTAATCTCTTGCGAGCGTGATACTAAACAGCCATCGTTATTGGACAGAACCGCAACAGGTTTGCCCTGCAAGGCGGGATTAAACACCCGCTCGCAAGAGACATAGAAATTATTGCAATCCACCAGGGCAACAATGTTATCCCGGCTAAGTCCGGTGGTATTCATTTTGGCGAATCAAACTCCCGTTATCCGTTTTTGCTAAAGCACAAATCACAATGTGCGGGGTCAAGCCAAAGTGTCAAGCTGAAACCACCCAGCACGCCCAGATTACTAGTTGCTTCCTTGCAAGCACACCTCTATCTGACCTCACCTTGACCTCACAAAGAGAGGTGAAGGTGAGGTTTGAGGGAGAAATGCAAGGAAGGGCTAAATGGACGAGACGGTATGGACTATATGGACGAAATGGACAGAATAGGCTTGGAGGAGCATGCTGCGTGTCCATACTGTCCATCTCGTCCATCAATGCCCCACCCAGATATTCATTGACAATATAGAGCTTCTTTCTCAGAAGGAAATAAAGAATATTTGGATGGTTAACCATGGACTTTGAATTCACTATCCGCTTCGGCAAACCCAATATTCCAGATTATCTTGAAGCTCTGGGATTAGCTACAAAGTTTAGGATGTTTAAGCCTGCCAACACAGATACAAATATTAATGTGGTGGAAACTTCCAATCACGAGGTGATGTTCAGATATGAGGCATTCCAAAAGCTGATGGAGATCATCAAAGACTGGGAATCCGCAAAAGTGATCCATGGACAGAAAGAACTTAGCCCTGCCGAATTCTCTCTCGCGGAAAAACAAGTTATCGCCAAATGCTACCTGGGATACATGAATGATGAGAATAAGGAAGATTATTGCGATCCCAAAACCCCTGCTTGCTGGGGCTGCAAGCAGCTAAGCGGAATTATCCTGCGCCACACAAAATCCCCTTATCATGAATACACAAAATACTGGTATCAGTATGGGCAAAAGATCGATAAAAGCACCTGGCGGATAAACAAAGAAGCCCTAACCAGAGCTCTGGAAGAAATTGTAGCCAAGAAAAGCATAGATTTCTGCCCGATGTTCGATCTCATTTTTTTCAGGAGATATGTGGCTGCCCTTCCGACATTGGTACACATGAGCGATACCAGGAACTGGGGTTTTGTGTATTCGGAGGATTCCACCAACAAAGCCAAACGTTGGGAAGCAAAAAACGTCCAGCATATAATACCCTCAACAGAGCGCGAGGGTGTGGACAAGGGAATTGGTGATGATGGCTTGCCGGGTAAGCACAAAAAAACTAACAAAGAATCTCTTGCCCAGAATCTGAGATATGTCCCCGAAACCAGCTTTGCCGATATCGGCGGTGTGGACGAACTGATCCAAAGCATCAGGATCGTGATCGAGCTACCCATCCTAAAGCCAAAGCTTTTTGAACACTTAGGCGTTAAACCCTACCGGGGAATACTCTTGTGGGGAGATCCGGGCAATGGTAAAACTCTTATTGCAAAAGCTATCGCCCACGAGGTGAATGCCCATTTCAGCCCTGTATCAGGTCCCGATATCCTGAATAAAAACTTCGGACAATCCGAAAAGAACCTGCGGGACATCTTTGAAGAAGCCCGAGAGTTCCAACCCTCAGTGATCTTTATCGACGAGATCGATTCCATCGCGCAGACTAGGTTATCCGGCGAATCGGCAAAATGGTATGCCACCGTAGTAAACCAGCTGATGTCACTGATGGACGGGATTAATGATTATGGAAACATCACGGTTCTTGCCTCTACCAACCGACCGGATTTACTGGATGCCGCCTTGCTGCGTCCGGGACGCTTTGATTACAAACTGGAGATAAAAAAGCCCAATTTACCGGGCTGCAAGAGAGTTCTGGAGATTGCCACCAGGGACATGCCCCTGGATGATGATATTGATCTGTTTGCCTTCTCGGAATCGGTGATAGGGTATTCTGCAGCAGAGATCACTTTCCTGGCTAAGGAAGCTGCCATGGTAGCTCTAAGGAAAGCGATCGAGACCAAAGCCATTTCCCTGGATGATACAGGTGAGACTGACTATTCCTTTATTAAAATCACGATGTCCGATTTTAATAGTGCTCTGCACCTTTTGAAATGGCATAGAAGATACGTAAATCTCTCCTACTCGCTGAAGGATAAGAAACTAACTTAAGAGTAAAGAGATATTTTAGCAAGTAGCTAATATATTATTCCTCAGCAGAGACTATGATTGAATGTCAGGATATTGATCTTTTTGGGGGGTATGCCTTCAATGTCTTTCTTGTGTTTAATCCGCTTTCTATTATAATAGCTCAATTCTCTTTGTGGATGTTCTCTATCCGAATATTGGCAGCAAACAGCAGGCGACCACCGATAAAGCCAAGCGTTGCCTGAACCAGATTAGCAGGTAAATCCGCTAAAGCAGCTGCTTTACCAAAAGCAGGCATCAGCCATGTCCCGGCGAAATACACTGCAACCATGACCATGGCACCTATTATCAGGTATCCATTCCGCCAGAAAGTGCCGGAGCCCTTACCCAAGCCGGCAAACAAGCCCAGCAGTCCCTTGGCTACCAGAGTGATGGGCGCAAATACGGGAAAGCCGATCAGGTCTGCCATTGCAGAGCCGATTCCTCCTGCGATCATGCCCGCTTTTTTCCCTGCATACAGCCCTGTGAACACAATGATCACGTCACCAAAGTTGAAGTACCCGCCCCCGGGGACGGGAATGCGGATCAGGAGGGTGGTTACCATCACCAGGATGGTAAAGCCAACGGTTAAATACCATTTCATGATATCTCCTTAAAACAGGTCTCGATCCTGTTGTCGATCATTTCGCCCTTTTGGGTAGCTTCCGATAGTGTGAACAGCACCAATGCCAAAGCCGCTGCCAGAGACCTGCGGAAGCGTATCTTAGTGCTGCTTGCGGGAATGCTTTGCGAAGGCACCAGTTCTTGCCAGAAACGGATGCCGGAATATGAGTTAAACGCGGCAGCATACAGTATCTTACCCAGGATCAAATACTTGGCAAAGCGGATATCCAGCTTCGTGTTCAGCAGGCGGTCTATGGAAATAAACGAGAAACACAACCTGAACGCCAGGATGCTGCCTACTAAAAGTACTGTCCTGGGGATTCCGTAGCCCAGCCAGTAAGCCATAGGGGAAGCGGATCCCGGGCTTATCCCAAGCAGGATAAACAGCCCATAGATAAGCACAAGTGATGCTACAAAGGGAGAGATCAGCTCAAGCTGCTTAAGCATACTCTTTGCCCCCAACCTAAAGAGCCCAAGCACGATAAGTGAACCCAGGCTGTACAACTGCAAGGGCACATTATTCAGCCAGATAATGCCGAAAAGCAGGCAATAGGCAGAAAACAGGATGACCGCCAGCGCTAACCTAAACATGCACTGCGCCCGAGCCGGGATCAACTAGGCTAAACTCTATGTTTACCGCATTCTCCAGCACCAGATGGTGAGAAGTGTAGATAAGGCAATGAGGAATGCTGCACTCGCTAAGCATCATTAGCTCGTGGCTTTCATCGGCAATAATGTAAACATCACGGGGCTTATTCATGTAAGTAGCCTTCAAATCATCCAGCAGATAACTGATTACATCCTGCTCGCTTACTATCCTGCGTCCAGGGCTAAAGATTGCCGCATGTGCCTTGATGGCATGCAGTTGCAAAGCCATTTGTTGTTCAAACAGCAAGATATAGCAGCCGGATTCCTTAAGCCTGGGGATTAGGATGCGGTTAATAAATGAGCTTTTCCCGCTGCCGTTCTCACCTTGTAAGTGATAGTGCTTGCCTTGTTCAAAAGCTATGGAACAGCATATCTCCAGATTAAACTGCTGCCAGAGTAGGTGCTTTCCCGCAGGGATTACCGTCATGCTTCAGACCCGTATCGCACTTGTTTTCCGCTTTCCGCGATCAAGGATTTTATTGCCAACAGCTTATCCGCATCAAGAGCATGCTCCAGATCCAGAAAGCGCAGCCTTGCTGCAGGGGAAACCAGCGCCAGACACACCATCAAAACCACTTTCTGTCCACCCGATAGCTCCCTGCTTAAAGTGTCCTCAGTTATGCGCTTAGCGGTTATCATGCTGAACATCTCAAATACCAGCGGCTGCTTCTCCGCCCCGATGTTGTAAAGCAGCATTTCGTCCCCAATGCGGTCGGTAGTAATAATCGGGTGCGCGGCATTGGCGATCAGGTATGTTTCTTTCATCCTATGGCAACTTCAGCATCAAATCCAGACAGATGCCTTCTCGCGTGTCCCTACCCAGCGCATTGGTCTTCAGGATGGCATCGTAAATGAAGGCGGTTGCGTCCTTTATCGCGCTGATAACATCCACTCCGCTAAGCAGCTTAGCCACCAGCAGCGAAGTAAACACATCACCCGTTCCGGGATAAAAAGTGGGGATATACTTACAGTCAAAGCTCTTCAGGATGCGTTCACGGCTGTCATAGTAACAGGTTCTGGTTCCATCTCCGGCAGGAATGCTGGTTATCACCACTTGTTTGGCACCCATGGTACTCAGTGCCATGCACAGCCGTTCAATTTCCTCTGCGTCCGGTTGCTGATGATAGGGCGCACCCGCCAGCATGCAGGCTTCGGTATAGTTTGGAGTGATAAGCTCTGCAAAGGCAAGAGCTTGCTTCATTGAGGTAACCATGCTTTGGTCGTAACAGCTATACAGTTCGCCATCATCGGCAAGCACGGGATCCACCACGACAAGGCAATCCGGAGCAGACAGCGTAGAAACTGCCTCCGCAAGAGTATTCACCTGCGCCGGGCTACCCAGAAAGCCGCTATAGATGGCATTAAAAGTAACTCCCAAGCGCTGCCAGTGGGCAATGGTCTGCTGCATCACGATTGTGGTATCCTGCATGTAATAGCCGGGGTAGCAGGTGTTTGCCGAAAGCAGGGAAGTAGGCAGTACGCAGGTCTGAATTCCGTAATGATACATGATGGGAATCACCGCCATCAGGCTCGTATGCCCGATGCCGGACAGGTCGTGAACTGCCAGTAACTTTTTTAGTATCATAATTATGAACTCCCAAGCGTGCATTTGAGCCCAGAATCCCAACAACCCAAAATGTGTCAATCCCGGTGATGCGCTAAACCCTTATTTGCCAAGGCTTCCTTGCAAGCACACCGCTATCTGACCCCACCTTGACCCCACAAAGAGAAGTCTGGGTGGGGTCAAAGAGGGGTTTGCTACACTGCAACATCCTGCAAACATGAACTAATAGCCTTAGCATTGCCCACTCATTGCCCTCTTTGTGGGCAATGAGTGGGCAATAATAGGGCGATGCGCGAAAGGAGGGGACTTATGGGTGCTATAAAACTGACTAATGCAAGAGGGGAATTTCACTTATCTTATATTGGGTCGGATCGATCGAAGCGCAAAGGAGATATAGAGTATGCCGACTATACAGTGCACAGCAAAAATCCTAGGTATTGGTTCCTGGGCTGTGGTAAGAATACCCAAGGAAGCAAGCGAAGGGCTTGGTTCGCGGTCTATGGTCATGATAGATGGGAAGATTAATGATCTGCCGTTCGCCACTCCGCTGGAACCGGACGGCAAGGGCAGCCATTGGTTCAGGCTTAGTGAAGCTATCCTGAAAGCTGGCAAACTCGCAATTGGAGACACGATCAAGCTGGAGTTTTCCCAAACCGAGAACTGGGTGGAGCCGGAGCTACCCCCGGATTTGGAGGAAGCCCTTAAGGCAGCATCCCTGCTTGAAGAACCATAGCAAGGGCTTACTGCCAGAGCGAAGTGGGAGTGGGTTCGCTGGATCCGGTCTACGAAAAACGACGCCACCCGAAAGAAAAGAATCCAGGTAGCGGTGGATAAACTAAACAAAGGACTAAAACGCCCCTGCTGCTTCAATAGCGCTTCAAGCACAGAGCCTTTAGTATCTCATAATGGCTACTTCGTTGGAGAACAATAACAGAATTGAGTTGGGTTTAATGGACGGAATGGACTATATGGACTGAAAGGACTATATGGACACTATAAACAGGGTAGGCTGGGAGAAACCATAGGCGAGTCCATTTTGACCATATAATCCATTACGTCCATAAGCCCTCCATGTCCACAAAAGCCACCTTTTACAACCTATCAATCATCTTCTAACCTCTGATTTTGTAGTGCTTTTGTCTCTATTAATCAACCATCAGCGTAAACGCTCTAATAATTATGAAAATAATCGCATTTTCTGCTTGACAAAATATACGTAGTGTCATACAAGAACCACAGAATGTCATAAAAACTCATAATAACTCATGGTGGTTCAGAAAAGCTATGGCACAAAGCCTGAACAGAAGGGAAAAAACAAGAATGTTGAACGAAACAGGTAAAAAAGGTTGTCGTTATGTCCGGTGAATTCTTAGGTATCTTTGAAAACTCAGTACACAAGCAGCGGGTGATCATTCCTGCGCCTTTCAAGAAGAAACTCTCGAAAGAAGCGGGCAAATCCGTGGTGGTTACTTTGGGTCCAAACGGCACCATCGCCATTTATCCGATCGATAACTGGCAGGACACCCTTGAACGCCTGAAGGCTGGTAGTGACCGCAGCAAGCAGCTTAGAACCCAATTGATAGACTTTGCCATGATGGAGCAGGAGCTGGAGGGACCCGGACGGGTACGCATCCACGAAATGCTGTTATCCGAAGTAAACATCACCGATAGTGTTATTATCAAGGGCGAAGGTCACTACATTTCCCTGTGGAACCCCAAAATCTACAACGAAGTGCGCTCCAGAAAGCTTGATATGCACCGCACTCAATTTACCTCGGAAGATTATCAGATATGAGCGCTTTCCACACTCCCGTAATGGCAAAAGAATGCATCGACCTCCTCGATCTGAGGGCAGGGAAGGTGTATGTGGATGCCACAACCGGGGGTGGAGGACACAGCTACCTGATGCTGGCAGCACAGCCTGAGATAAAGCTGTATTGCTTCGATCAGGATGAACAGGCGATAAAAGTGGCGGAACAAACCATCATGGGCAATTCTGTAGAGCTGATCAAGGCGAATTTCGTACAGATGCGTACTGAGCTTGCCCTACGCAAGGTAAAGGGAATTGACGGGATATTGTTTGACCTGGGCGTTTCGTCGCACCAGTTGGACAGTGCCGAGCGTGGCTTTAGTTTCGATAAGGATGCTCCCCTGGATATGCGGATGGATGCGTCTCAGGCATATACTGCATTTAACGCCGTGAACGAACTGGAAGTGCATCAACTGGCGAAGATATTTAAAGACTACTCTGACGAACTGAATGCCACCCGCATCGCCCGAGCCATAGAGAAAGCCGAAAAGCCGATAAGCACTACCAAGGAACTGGCGAGGATAATCGAAACCGTGGCGGGCACGGGCAGCAAGGAATCACTTAAAGCCAAAGTCCGCATCTTTCAAGCTTTGCGCATCCATGTGAACAGTGAACTGGAGTATCTGGAAGCAGCCATTGCCGATGCGATAAACCTGCTGAACCCAGGGGGTAGAATTGTGGTGCTTAGCTACCACTCCTTGGAAGACCGGATCATCAAGCAGGCTTTTAAATTAGCGGAGCAGGATTGTATTTGCCCGGCATCCATCATGATGTGTGTATGCAAGCACCAGAAACAACTTAAGGTATTAACTAAATCACCGCTTTGTGCAGACGAAAACGAAACAAAGATGAACCCTCGTTCCCGCAGTGCTAAACTTCGTGCTGCCGAGAAGGTGGGACCAGGATATAGCAAGAGTAAGTACAAAAGCAGTAAGTATGCTGCTAAGGGGGAATAATGAGAGGAAGGATAACAATCCTGATAGCACTTTTAGGGCTGACAGTATTCTTAAACTTTTTTAACAACAACCGGGTGGTGCAATACACCCGTAAGTATTCTGCATTGGAAAAAACATATAATGCAGAGAAGAACATCAACACCGAACTACTAGTGGAATTGGATGATTTGCGTAGTGGCAGACACATCGCTTCATTAGTGCGGGTTGAGATGAGCAATTTTATCCCGGAGCAAGAAGCCGGTAAAATCATCTATGTTCACGAACCGTCACCTAAGCAGGAAAAGAGCAGCTATTGCATAATTGACTTGATAGCATCCAAAGCCGAAGCCAAAAACGTACAGATATTATTAGATTAACATGAAATCCCGTTTTTGGTTCTTAATGGTTGTCTTTTGCCTTGCATCCCTGGTGTGGGCAGCTTACCTGTTTAGTATCCAAATCCTGGATCCTTTCAATTTCTCCGGTGCAAGAAGGGTTCGCTATGTTCCGGGTAAGGAAATCCTTGTTCCTCGCCGCGGTGCAATTCTGGATGCAAAAGGCAATCTGCTGGTAAGCTCGGTTAGCTATTACCAGATGGATATAGACAGAGCTTCTGTAACCTCTTGGGCAAAGCGCGAGAACATCAGTGTGGATGAAGCTTTTAACCGGATTTCTAAGGTGATTGCATCTCATTCAACACTTAGCCAGGATGCCATTTTGAAGCGTTTGAACTTAGGAAACAAAAACACTTCTATCCAAATCTCGAATAAAATCAGCGAAGCCGAACTTGATAAGATTATTAGGGATTTCAAAACCAAAGACCTTCCCGGCTTGATTCACAGTTTTGCCTCCATGAAAAGAATTTATTCCAAAGACAAGCTTGCTGCAAGGTTGATGGGGTCTGTGCGTGAAGTATCCGATGGTTTCGATGTTGCCACAAACAGTAAATCTCTTTACACGCTTGCGGGGATTTGTGGTATAGAAGCAACCTACGACAAGCTACTATCCGGAGATTATGGGTGGCGGGAAATTGTGCTGGATGCTAACCAACAAAGAGTTCCCTATCCCAATTTGCACGAAAAGAAGCCTGAAAATGGAAGGAACATTTGGCTTACTATAGATGCTAATATTCAGGAAATTGTAGAGAACGCCTTGTATGAAGGTTTGGAAAAATACAGCGCAAAGAACGCCGGGGCAGTGGTTATGGATCCCAATACCGGTAGAATACTGGCACTGGCAGGTGTGTCTCTGGAAGATAAGACGGATGATGCCGGAATCGTGCGCGTGAAGTCTAATATCCCGGTAAGCTTTATGTTTGAGCCCGGCTCCACAATGAAGCCTCTCACAATATTGCCAGCCTTGGAAAACAAATTAGTACGCCACAACGAACTAATCCCTGCCGGAAGATATCAGGCAGGACGAAGAGTGATATCCGACACACATTTTTACGGTGATCTCACCCCCCGCGAGATAATCGTGAAATCCAGTAATGTGGGTATTGCCCATATTGCAGAACGCATAGGCAAAGTAGCCCTATACGAGAAATTTATCTCTTATGGATTTGGTCAGAAAACAGCCCTAAACTTGTTTGGAGAATCCAGTGGTATTTTTGCTAAGCTTCAAAACTGGGATGGCTACACGCTTCATTCCGTTGCCTTCGGTCAGGCTATTTCCACTACCGCAGTCCAGCTTGCCACAGCCTATAGCGCAATTGCTAATGGTGGGAAACTTATGAAGCCTACAATCGTGGATTCCTACCGTGATGATAACGGTAGAATATTAGAGCAATTTGAACCGACACTGCTACGTAACGTTTCCACAAAAACAGCAACAGACACTTTAAAATCTTATCTGCAAGGGGTGGTGGATTATGGAACAGCCCGGCATATTAAAATGGACTACATTCGCCTCGGTGGGAAAACCGGTACTGCACAAAAGAATGTGATCGGCACAAAAGGCTATTCCAGCAATAAATATAATGCTGTGTTTGCAGGGATGTTCCCTACTGAAGATCCTCAGATGGTGATAGTAGTGTTTTATGATGAACCTGCTTACGGCTTTCACTATGGCAGCACCAGCAGTGCGCCGACCTTCAAGAAGATTGTGGAAAACATCCTGTTCATGCCTGATTGTCAGATACTACCTTATAATGACCGACTGATGAAAACATCCTTGAAGATGCCTAAGCTTACCGGGATGTCCTTGTTCCAAGCCGAAAACACTTTGAATCGCTTTGGTTTTTTGTACAAGGTTGAGGGTCCAGATTCTGCCTCTATAGTTGTGGATCAATTCCCGAAGGAAGGGGTAACAGTTGATCGAAACCATCCTATCACATTAAAGATAGGTCCCAGCCACGATAAAAACATTCCAGTGATTGAGGCTAACAGCATGCCGAGCTTAATTGGTATGAGCCTCAGAGCAGCCATGAAAGAAGCAGCTAAACATGGAATTGCAGTTAAGATAAACGGTTCCGGAATAGTGCGAAAGCAATCAGTGTTGCCAGGTAGCAGAATCCTGAAGGGCAGCCCGTGCGTGCTGGAGGCATCTCTGTGATAACTAAAGTTGTGGAAGCTCTAAAGGCAAGCGGGTTGCTGGTGAGTAGCCAAGGATTGGAGTTGCTTGAAAACTGGCAAGGCAAGGTACAAACAGATAACAGGCAGCTGGATAAGGGTGACATTTTCGTATGCATTAAGGGGGAGAAACATGATGGTCATCGTTTTATCCAGAATGCAATAGCAAGTGGAGCAGCCCTGATAGTCAGTATGGAAGAGCTTATAATCAACCACCCGGGAATTCGGGTTTCAGATACCAGAAAAGCTGCGGCTGTTATTGCTAGGACAATTTCGCTACCTGCTGAACTGCCTTACAAGCTGATAGGTGTTACAGGGACAAACGGCAAGACCACAACATCCTTAATCCTATATGAAGCACTACGGATTATGGGCTTCAAGTGTGGATGGATTGGCACCTTGGGTTACTACATCGATGGAACCGCTTATTCCACTCATCATACCACCCCTGATATAATAGAGCTTAACGCCATTTTTAAACAAATGGTTGATTGCGGGATTGAATACGTAGTTATGGAAGTATCCTCACATGCCTTAAGCTTGGACAGAGTATATGGGGTGAAGTATGATTACTGCCTGTTCAGCAATTTAAGCAGAGAGCATTTGGACTTTCATGGAACCATGGAAAGCTATTCCGAAGCAAAGTATATGCTCTTCGACCGGGCTGCTACCAATGCAGCCACCTCTATTGTAAACAACGCTGATCCCTTTGGGGCAGAAATATGCAACCGCTTACGGGAGAGGCAAGCGATATGCTACAGTTTGGGCGGTGAAAATGCAGATTTCGGCTTTGAAGATATCCGCATTGGTATTGCTGAGAGCAGTTTCTCACTTGTTACAAAAGACCGAAAGATACAAATAAGCAGCTGCCTGATCGGTAGCTTCAATGTTCAAAACCTTGGCTTAACAGCCGTAGCACTCAGTGCTATGGGATTCCCCGTTTCAGATATAGAATCTGCTTTACATTGTGTACCACCCGTAAGGGGAAGAATTCAGCCGGTTGATAACACACATAACATAGGGGTATTTGTAGATTATGCCCACACTCCTGATGCAATTGAAAGCTTACTGAAGTCTGTGGAACAATTACCTCATAACCGTATTATATGCCTTTTTGGTGCAGGTGGGGAAAGGGATAAAGGCAAACGCCCCCTTATGCTGAAAGCTGCCCTTAAACATAGCGATGCGGTTATTGTAACCGATGATAATCCTCGGTTTGAAAATCCTGATTCCATAGTTAGAGATATAGTGATAGATTGTGATCCCAGATTACCCTGGTGGATCATCAGGGATCGCCATGCAGCAATAAACGCAGTTATTCGGATGGCTCAGCCTGGGGACTTGGTGCTTATATGTGGCAAGGGGCATGAAAACTACCAGGAAATTGAAGGTGTGCGGCATCATTTTGATGATTACGAAGTAGCACAGAAAGCTCTAAACTCCTGGATTGAACACATAGATAAAGCTGATGATGAGTTGATACTACCGATTGACCTCACGATGCTCGAGATTCTGCTATTGATTGATTCACATAAGACGCAGGAAGTACATCGTCCAGCCAAGCACTTTAACTATATATCTACCGATTCACGGACAGTTAAACCGGGTAGTTTGTTCTTTGCCCTCAAAGGAGAGCACTTTGATGGACATCGGTTTGTATCCAGTGTTTTAACTGATCAGGATAACTTTGTGATTGTAGATAGTTATGATACCTCTAACTTGATGACTGATTCCTTTATCCTGGTGGTTGATGTATCACAAAGTCTAGGTTTGATTTGCCAGAAGTATTTGCAGATGTTTACTCTAAAGCGGATTGCCTTAACGGGCAGCACTGGAAAAACCACCTGCAAAGAGCTTATCGCCAAGATATTGAATGATGCCAATCCTTGCCTAAAAACACAGCACAATGAGAACAACCTCATTGGGCTATGTAAGACAATCTTAAGAGTTTTACCCACACACAGATTCGCTGTATTTGAGCTGGGAACCAATCACTTCGGTGAAATTGCAACCCTAGCTGATATAGCTTGCCCGGATATAGGCATTATTTTAAATGCCGGTCCCTCCCATCTGGAGTTTCTCATAGATGAGGATGGAGTGTTCCTGGAAAAAAGTGCTTTGTTCAAACGTCCCTTAGCTGCGAGATTATGCCCGGGTGATGATCCCCGTTTTACAAGAGCATTTGCAGATGGAATAAGCATTGGCTATGGTGAGAATTGCCAATACCAAATATCAAACCATCATTGTTTGTCAGAATCACAAAGCTTCACCCTTGCAGGTTATGATTGGACACTACCTTATGCTGCTCCCCACTTCTCCGTTAATGCTGCCTTTGCTATTGTATTAGCCTTTAAGCTTGGTTTTTCATATGAGAGCATTCAGGCTTCCCTGAAACTTCCAATAAATCTGGATATGCGAGTTCAGGTTGAACCACGCGGAAGTGGAACGTTAATCATAGATTGCTACAACGCTAATCCCTGTTCCATGCAAAAAGCTCTGGAGTTTTGGCAGCAAGTGCAACCAGATAAACCACACATTGCAATCATAGGAGATATGCTGGAGCTAGGTGATAGTTCTGCCATGTATCACCAAATGATTGGAGCAATGCTAGTAGATATGAAGTATAGCTTGCTTTACACCGTGGGAGAAATGTCCAGTTATTACCATTCATCTGATGCTAACCAACATGGTGCAATGAGTTTTAAGTCTGCCGAAGACCTAAAAAATACTAAGGTGCTAGAAACATTACCAGATAATGCAGTTATCCTGCTAAAAGCATCCCACGGAATACACTTGGAAAGTTTAATCCCAGCACTTCGAGGAGGTAACTGATGCTCTATCACCTGTTGTATCCCCTTGCCAAATACAGTATCCTTTTCAATGTATTTCGCTATGTAACCTTTCGATCCATAGGAGCTTTTATCACTTCATTGGTGATATCGCTTATAGTAGGACCTTCCTTTATCCGAATGCTAAAACGAAAATCTGCAGTAGAAACCATAGATAATGACCTGCCAGAAAAGCATCGCCTGAAACAGGGCACTCCTACCATGGGTGGTATCATAATCCTTGTTTCACTGCTTGCTTCTTCCCTGTTGTGGAACATTCTTACAAATTCTGCTATTATATTGATCTATTTAACCATAGTGTGGCTTGGAACCGTAGGCTTTATTGATGATTACCTGAAAAACTTTGTGAAAGCAGAAAAGGGTTTGATCCCAAAGTATAAGCTATGGGGACAGATATCAGTTGGCTTGATTCTGACTTTGGCTATATACTATAGTAGCCCTGCTACAGACCAGATTACTGCTTTACAAATACCCTTTTTCAAAAATACATTTGTCGAGTTGGGGTGGTTCTTCATCCCCTTCGTGGTTTTTCTTATTACCGGCACTTCTAATGCTGTGAATCTAACAGATGGTTTAGATGGACTCGCAGCCGGTACTCTTGCATTCGCAGCTCTTGGCTTAGGGGTTATGAGCTATCTAAAGGGGAACTTCATCGTAGCGGGATATCTTAATCTTGAATATATATACAACGCTGGAGAACTAACAGTTTTTATAAGTGCCCTAATGGGCACTCTGATAGGCTTTCTCTGGTTCAATAGCTATCCTGCTCAAGTGTTCATGGGCGATACAGGTTCTTTGACCATGGGTGGTATTCTTGCCGTTATCTCGGTTCTGCTTAAGGAGCAGATATTCTTGGTGATTATCGGTATGATCTTCATTACAGAAACGGGAAGCGTAATAATCCAGCGAAGCTGGTTCAAATGGACAAAGCGCAAGTATGGACAAGGCAGAAGAATATTCTTATGCGCGCCACTTCACCATCATTACGAGCTTAAAGGTATTCACGAGACTAAGATTGTAACACGTTTCTATATAATCGCTGTGCTATTAGTAGCTGTAGGACTCTCCACATTAAAACTAAGATAACCTATAGGATAGATAATGTTCGATACTAACAAGAAATACGGAATATTAGGCATGGCTCGCAGCGGTATTGCAGCTGCCTACAAGATAAAAGAGCTTGGCGGCACTGCCTTTTTAAGCGAACAACAATGGAAGGATAAAATACCTTCCTCTCCCCAGTTAATGCAGGATTTTTCTTGTGAGTTTGGGGGACATACCAATAAACTACTGGATTGTGATTGCTTGATAGTAAGCCCAGGAATCCCACTGACCATACCTATCCTTACCAGAGCGCAAGCAAAGGGTATAGAGTTAATTAGTGAAATTGAATTTGGGTATCAGATTAAAGCTCCGGATTCAAAGATTATTGCGGTAACCGGATCAAATGGGAAAAGTACAACAGCCAGTCTCATCCACTTCATCCTGGAGCAAATGGGTTGTAAGGCTATCCTTGCTGGCAACATTGGGGATGCATTTTGCAGTTACCCGATTCACAAACCGGGAATAGAGTTCATTGTCCTTGAAATCAGCAGTTTTCAGCTCGATCTTGTTTCCAGCTTCAAACCTGACGTAGCAGTACTTCTAAATGTTACTCCTGATCATCTGAATCGTTATGATTCTTTTGATGATTATGCTGCTAGCAAAGCAAGGATTTTCAAGTACCAGGATGAGAACGATAGTGCTGTATTATTCTTAGATTCTCCCGTTGTAGCACGCTGGACTGCGAATATTAAAGCCCGCAAGTTACTATTTTCTCTTCAGGAACTTCAACCCAAAGCTTATGCATGTTTAAGTGGGAAGTTCATACATTTTGGTTTATCTACTATGGTTTCAATTTATGATCTGGGAATCCGCGGACCTCATAACTATGCAAATACTATGGCAGCCATGTTGGCAGTACATGCTCTTGTACCCGATTCCGAAGCAATTGGAAACGCCGTAAAGGGTTTCAAACCTCTTACTCATAGATTAGAATATGTGGGTAGCGTCCGTGGAGTGTCATTCTACAACGATTCCAAAGCCACCAATACCGATTCGGTGAGGAGCGCGTTGTTAAGTTTTGAACGTCCCATTCGCATCAT
>CAYSGM010000058.1:0-16932 GCA_964430595.1 uncultured Candidatus Cloacimonas sp. | reverse complement strand
CTTGCCAACGGCAATAACCTTGATGATAGTGGATACTTAAAAGGGTTTCATTCCACCTATTCCTGCACAATGCCTTACTGCATCCTCCATAGTCTTTCCTTGCTTGAAAGCATTAATCACTTCTTAATCAAGCGTTAATCAAGCGTTAATTGTTAACGCTTGATTAAGGGTAGATGATCACTTGATTAGCGCTGTGAAGCAAGGAAGGATTTAGCAAAATACAAGGACCTTGGGATGGTTCTGAATCTGAATTTTGAAAAAGTAGGCATAATGAGACTGCCTAATCGTAACTGCACATGCCTCGTGTGCAGACAGCCGGGGGCGGCTGTCATTACAGAATTGTGCATGTTTTGTTAGAATATTGGATAAGAAAAGAACCGACTGTTAAGCCGGTTCTCTATAAGTTGATTATTATCAGTATTGGTTCAGGGTGTTTAATCCTGTGGCAGCCACTCGTCCTTAACGGTAGGTTTCTTTTCGGGAGCGGGATCTTCCACAGTGTAGCTTTTGTCACTTATGCTATAGTTTACCTTAACGCCTGCTTTGCCGAAGCTTGCCTGGGATGTGGCGGTAAGAGTGAGGGTATCGAACACATATTCAAACTTGAAATCTTCCGTATCCACAGTGCCGAGATTCAGCTCGTCCATGAAGGCAGGATAATCGCCAAACTCGTCGTTTTTGCGATAGTTTTCCATAGCTGTAATGATTTTCTGAAAGGTGGGTGCAACAGCTTCAAATTTCGTTTGTGCAATAGCCTCATTAGCTTTGTCAATTTTTAGCTGTTTCATACCGAAAAAGAACACAAAGACCAAGCCCACAAGCATTAGGATAAGAATTAGCTCTACAAGAGAAATCTTTGTATTTGTATCCTGCACCGCTTTAGCACTGGACTTCTTAGGTTCAGGGACAGCTTTTGGTTTTACTGTATCCGGCATTTTTGCCTCCTGGATGTATTATCTTTATTTCATGTTTTTAGATGTGCACTTTTTGTCAAGAACGAACTCATAAACCCCAAAAACGGAAGGAACGTTGCAGCATGATTTCGTGGCTGATGCCGTTTTCCTGTGGGACATATTTAAAGGTGTAACCCAAACGGTAGCGTTTCGGGAACATATAGCGCACCGTGGTTTCGTGGGAAATCATCAGCTTGGTCTTTTTCTGGAGGTCTGTAGCCTCTTGCAAATCAAGCCTGTAATCCAGAAAAAGTTTGCGCCCCAGGTATTTACTCATGGTTATGGACATGTTGTTCAGCAATATGGAAGAACTGAACTGGGCAATGTCACTGGTCAGATGATCCATATTTGTGTAATCCGCCAGGAGATTGGGATCAGTGGAATACTGAGTGTAAAGGTTTTGGATGAATCCGGCACTAATCGTGAAGCCATCCAGCTTAAGCTTGCGACGGATATAGTTTTCCACCGGGGAGAGGATGGGAGTAAGTAGTGAGGAATCCAGATTACCGGAGATGAGCGACAGGGCTTCATCCTGAAGGGGAATGCCCCTTGTTTCCTGATCTATATCGGCAGTTTGGTTATAACGCAGGCGGGATAGAATCTGGCTGATGGAGCGGTCTTCAGGATTATCACTGGTTAAAGTGAATTCCAACCGCTCGCCGAAGCTCTTTGTTAAATCCGGTGAGGTCGCCACTGTGAGGGTTATCATAGTGCCGTCTGGTGCGCGCTTGATAAATAGCCCAGAAACATTAAGCAAGTCTTGGGATTCCACCATGGTAATATCCACATTTTCCACTTGGAACACGGTGCCAAAGATGTCTATCGTCCCGCGCTGAGAAGTGAAATTGGCGTCTTTTACAGAGAAGGCTTGTCCGTCATACAACAGGTGCAGAAATCCCCCCTCCTCGATGAATAAATGAGTTGGATAGGTTACATAGCTGATGTTTTCACCCAAGGTTACCATTACATCCAGGGTGAAGGGAAGCGGTGCAGGTTCGGCATCAGAACGGCGACTGGTAGTTTCGCGTAGGGAGGTGGCAAGCTTGAGAAGATTGGAAGTGTTTGGCGGAAACAATATACTAGTGTTAGCAACCTGCACTTCGGCAGCGATCTTCATCTGATCAAAAGGTCCCTTTATAGTGGCGTAACGGCTATCCCGTCCCTTTATGATAATATTGGAAAGGGTTCTGGGAGGCGATAACAGGGGGATATTTATTAAGATTCCCGGCTCTTCTACCATTAACCGCAGAATCCCCAGATCAATGTAACCAAGCATAAAGTGATCGCTGTTATCTGCTTCGAACACATTGTTGAATATCAATGAACCCTCGCCCATCTTAACGTGCCCGCGCTCGATAATCACTCTGTTTTTGTCGAATACTCCCTTGATGTTAATGTTTTCCAGAGGTTCACTTTGGTCTTTAAGCTTCATGTAACCATCCCTGATCTCTATATTACCTTCAGAGAACAAGAACTGATCTTCCTGAGTACCCACCACGAAATTGAGCGATGAATAACCCTTGGACTCCTCTATATAGGAGGTAAGGTTTTTTAGCCAGGTGAAAAGCTCGCCATCCACTTTTATTTGAAGCTTATTCGTGCCCTCGAATATCTCATTCTTCATGACATTATAATCAATTGCTCCGGATCCCTGTAGGGTTAACAGACCGTCGGACACTACATACAGGCTATCCACCTGCAACAGATTCTGGGTTTGCTTTGCTTTAATGATGGCACTGGAAATAGTGATGTCCTCTATAACGATATTCGAAGCTCTGATATCTGCCATCACGTCCATTTCCATGTTCTTGCTTTTGATATCCCGAATGTCAATTCCTGCTTTACCTGCGATATTTCCCAGTATCGGCGAAGCGACAAGTGTCTCTTCTATATTCACACTATCAAAAACAGCTTGCATGGCTAAGTTAATTTTGGGCTTCAGGCTTGCCAAGCCACTTAAACTGATTACCTTGCGGTGGTCACTACTGATCTCGCCATATATGTTTACATCGCTTACCGAACCATGCACACCAAGCTCTATTCCCAACGGGGTGATTGAAATGAGATCAATTGTGGCAAGGCTTAAATCTGCGTTTACGCTCTCTAAGCCATCCATGTTATAATCTGCAGATAGAGAGAGTCCGCTGAATTCGGGGATGCTGATATCGAACTCCGGGTAAAAACTGATAATATCTCTTGAGGCTATGTCATTAAGGACAACGGCAAAGTTCATGTCTTCCATATCTCTTAAGTTCACTCTTCCACTCAAACTGAGGATATCATTCACCTTGAAACCATGCACATTAAGTATCTTATTCTTGAGGGTTGCAGAGAGCCCGAAATCCAGAACCTGGTCATTTAACACACCCTCTAACCCATCTATGTTAAGGGCTGCTTCCATGGTTCTAATATCTATGCTCCCTACTCCATCCAGCTTTGTGTGATATCGAACCGGTTCTTCTATGCCTACATCCAGATTGGTGCGAAGGTAGATATCATCACCCGTCATGAAGGCGTTAATGGTGCCACTGGCGAGGGGATTTAGCTTCTGAAGGGTTGCCTGATGATAGATATCTGCGATATACAGATCATTAAAGGTTGCGTCCAGCAGCAGGTTGCGATCCATAAGATCACCCACCACTGCAAGAGAATAGCCATTCTCTCCGCTAAAGGCAGCGTCTATGTAGTAGTTATGATCTGCTGAAACCGGGATAAGCTTGACATAGCCATGCAACCCTCTAATGTCTGCACCGCCGGCAGTTAAACTCAAGCGGTGAAGCTTGGCATCGATAAGGGGATATTTATCCAGGAACTCTGCATGGACATCAAGTTCGGCAGAGGCGGTATAGCTCGCGTAGTTAGGATCGATTGGTTCGGTTATGATATGCGCGATTAATGCCATAGATTGGGGGATGAAGCTACCATCAATACTAATTTCCTGATTTTGGTAGCTTGCCTGGGGGAGCTTGAAGGTTACCAGACTGTCTGCATATTCTGCGCTTAACGCCATATTATTTACAGTGTGCTGTTTGAAGGCAAGCATGGAGGATTTTGCTTCAAGGGTTAGAGTTGGCTCCTGGATAGTCCCATTCCCCTTGGCAGTGAAGTTTACCAAACCTTTTAGATCCGGATGAATCACCGCTAAATCTATCGTACCGTCGGCTTCGGCAAACTCAAACTTCAAATTCTTGCCAAGCTCGTTGATGCGCACTTCGGCTTTCAGATTGCTATTCCCGGCAGTGCTTCTGCTTAGCTGAGCACTTAGCTTCTTCCCGTCGGTTTCTGCCCCCAGGAAGGGGATTTTGACTGCATATTGTTTGGCAAAGAGAAACTGGGTGCCCCAGATTTGAGTTTTTACATCATAAGAAAAGGGAGCTCCGGTGGCTGACTGGCTAAGCGAAGCAACGGCAGATATCTCGGTTTGCAGGTTTGTTATGTCAGGATGAGAAACTAGCAGTGGGTGAAAGGCTTCCAATTCGGCTTGCGTATCTCGAATGCGTCCTTTGTCCAGTATGCCAATCAAAGACAGCTTTCCGCTTTTAGAGCTCTGGGCAGTGAAGCTAATCTTGCTATGCTTGCTGTTTACCACGCTAAGGCTAATGTGATTAAATGATTCTTTAATGTGCAGATTGCCTTTCGATACAATCTTAAGAGGCAGCTTAACATCAACTATCGCAGAGCCGTCGATTATCTTTAAGCTGGAAAAGTAAGGGGCAATATCGGGGATTTTGAAGGGTTTCTTCGCCTTATGGGTTTTTGGTTTGGGGATGAAAGTGTAATGCACCACAGGTTGGGTGATTTCTATCTCCCTTAAAAGCTTAGTTGGCTTGAAACCGGAACCTATGAAGCGCAGTAAGTTATACTCAGCTCTTATCCGCTTTGCGCTGACCGTTATGCTGCTATCGGAGGTAGCAAAACTGATCCCCTCCGCAAGTAACTGGCGATCGCTGAAATGCAGTTCACCGATAAGCAATTCACCTTTGATAGCCTTGCCTATCTTGCTTGCCAGCAATTCACGGAACTTCCCCCGCACCCCTAAGCCATACCAAGCAAGGAAGAAAGCTGCATTTACCAGCAATAGGATAATAACAAGAGTCAGAAACACTTTAGAGCGAGGCATGATGGGTTGCTCAGCGGAGCTTTACACTCCGAGGCGTTAAATGGAGAATGACAATTATTGGTAAGCTTAGCATAGAGTAAGCTTCCCTTGTGCTAGATTGTATGTTTGTGACGCCAAGCGGGCAGATTCTGCGTCGTGGGTAACAATCACAAAAGCCTGGCCCTGTTCTTTGTTCAGGTTCAAAATCATTTGCCATACTTCTGCACTGTGTTGGGGATCGAGATTGCCGGTAGGTTCGTCCGCCAGAACTATCTTGGGATTGTTTATCAGTGCTCTGGCAAGTGATACGCGTTGTTGCTCTCCCCCACTTAACTGGTTGGCATAGCGGTTCAATCTGTCTGCCAAACCAAGTTTGCTAAGCAGGTCGGAGGCTTTCTTCAGTGCAGCAGAACTACTGTTCCCGGCTATAATCATTGGCAAGGCAACGTTTTCGCGGGCTGTGAGATCCTCCACCAAATAATGGAACTGGAATACAAAGCCCAGTTCCTTGTTACGGATCATCGGTGCTTCCGGCATACCCGAATGCACTTCCCTACCATCAATCAATACTCTCCCGGCATCAGGAGTATCCAGTAAGCCCAGAATGTGGAGCAAAGTGCTTTTCCCACAGCCTGATTGCCCGGTGATAGAGATCATCTCAGCTTCCCCTACTTCCAAATTGGTATCCGATAGCACATGGATGCTTTGGTCGCTGTCTATATAGCTCTTTTGTAGATTGTAGGCAGCTATACTAAGCATCTTTTATAGCTCCTTGAGAAACGTATTGTAACATATAATCCTTTATGTATTCCGTAATAATTCAATGATTTGCAACTTGTCTATTTGCCGCATAGGATAGTGAATACAAACTGATACCAGGCATGCAGCAACAATAAACACAATCACCTGGTTCAGCGGGTAGATAGCAGCAGTGAGGCTATCTATAAAATATACATCACATTTCAATCTATACCAGCCCTGTTTTTCCACGAATATAGATAGTAGCGCTCCTAGCCCTTGTCCCATCAGGATTGCACCAATACCTGCCAACCCTACTTGATAAGCGAATAGCTTCTTAATAGATGCATTAGTAGCTCCTAGTGTTTTTAACACGGCTATCTCGTTCCTCTTGTCGAGGATAATGGTGGTAACCGCAGAAATCACATTTATGCCGGCGATGAGCACTAGAAAGCAGAAGATGATGAAAATAAGCCACTTCTCCATCGCTACCAGACGTAGCAAACCCGCACTAAATAATGTCCAGGGATAGACTGCCAAATCTAATCCCAGAGTTTGCTGAAGTTCTGTTGCTATTGACGTGGCAGAGTCTATTGAGTTACTTTTTAGCTTTATCTCCAGCTTCGCGAAACTGGGGTTAATATTAAGCAAAGCCTCTGCATCGGATAGGGTGCAGATAATCTGAGAGCGATCACTTTCATAAAAGCCGGAGCTATATATACCTGCAATGCGATAGCTATGTTCCGACGGGTATAAACCCATAGCAGATATCCGGTCTAACTGAGGGTAAACAACCTTTAGTTCATCTCCGGTTTTCTTGCCTAGCTCTTTGGCGAGGTATTTGCCCACGATTACTTCGCCGGAACTAATGGAACTTGCCCCATCCTTTACATACTTTGCGTAGGGAAAGGGATACTTTCCGCTGAAATCATAGGCGTTAAGAGTTGCTCCACGGATTCTGGAACCATTTGATGCCATCACCGCATAGCTGATTGTAGGAGTTACCCTTTCTACCACCGGGTTCTTGCTAAGCTGTGAAACCAAAGTATTCACACGATCTATGCTGAGGTAATCTGAATCAGCATCCTGTATAGTGATATGTGGAAATGACCCCAGCAGCACTTCTTTAAGGCTGGTTTCATAGCCCTGAAACAAGTTCAGCCCTGCGCTTAGAATGCTTACTGACAGGATTATTCCCAGTATCATAAACATGAAACTGAACCTCAGCAGATTACGCTTAGGTGCTTTTACATAGCGTGCAAGGAAGAAGCGTTCAAGTTTATTCATGGCTAGATTTGGTGATAAGCATCGGCTCCGGTATGTTAACAACTTCGGCAATGGAAATCGGTGCCCGCTTACCTACCCTGAATCTATTTACAATAAGCTCGGAGATTAGCCCCATAGAGATGAATTGTAAACCTCCCAGAATAAGCAGAATTCCAAGAAACAACAAGGGGCGGTTTGAGAGTGGTTGCCCGAAGAACAACTTAAGAATTGCCAGATAAACAGTTACAGCTCCACCCATAAGGGCTGAGATTATCCCAATTCTGCCAAATAGGTAGAGAGGGCTTTTGATGTATTGGGTAATCATCTTCACCGTTAGAAGGTCAAAAAAGCCCCTCAAATAGCGTTCGAACCCATACTTGCTATGCCCAAACTGCCTGGCACGGTGGTCAATAGCAATTTCCCCCACTTTAAAGCCCAATGCATGAGCCAAAGCAGGAATATACCGGTGCATTTCTCCATACAGGTTCAATTCCTTTTCCAAAGGGTGGCGGTAAGCTTTAAAACCACAGTTATAATCCTTAAGTTTAAGTTTAAAAGTGCGGGCGGTTACATAGTTAAACAGCTTGGACGGCATCACTTTATGGATGGGATCATGCCTCTTCTTTTTCCATCCTGATACCAGATCATAACCTTCGTCCAGCTTGTTAAGAAAATTCGGTATCTCGCTGGGGTTATCCTGCAAATCCGCATCCATAGTAAATACTACTTCGCCATCCACGATGTTAAACCCCGCCTGAAGCGCAGCAGCCTTACCAAAATTACGTCGAAAGCGAATGATTCTGATGCAGGGATCAGTTTGCGCTAATGCCTTCATAACATTGAAGCTGCCATCGGTTGATCCATCATCTATAAACACTATTTCCCGGCTATGCTCACCACAGTATAAAACAATTTCCTTATACAGAGCGGGGAGTGATTCCTGCTCATTCAACACAGGGATTACAAATGAAAGCTTCATACCTGCCTCTTTTAAAAAATGATGTACAGAATTGTCATTACCAATCCAGCACCGAAGGGGATTTTTAGATTATCGTCCAGAGGTATTCTTCCCAGTTCCGCAATGGTAGCCGCCAAAGCTCCCCCTAAAGCCAGAATGGGATTTCTTAGCCATAATAGCCCAAAGATAAAGCAGGAAACAAAGCAGGCAATACTGCCTTCAAGGCTTTTATTCATGCCGGTAAACTTGCGCTTCCCAAAGCACATCCCCACAATTGCCGCAAAGGTATCTCCTATAGATAAAAAAGCCATCGCACAGGAAGCAATAATAGGCTCGAAGAAAGCAACACAGACCATTGCAGAAAACAACAGATAGGTAGCGCCGGTGAAATCCCTTTGCTCGTGCCTTCTAAGTATCATCCCGAATAGCCTGTTAAAGGTCTTCCTAAAACTTCGTTGCCAAAAGCGGTGAAACTCTATTACCAAGCTGATAGCAAAGGCAACCAAAAGAATAGAAAACCCAAGCCTGCGATTAAAACCCAGGATATAACGATAACTGAAAGGAATTACCAGTGAGCTTAAATGGATAGACTTCCTAAGTGTCTCACTAAGTATCACGCTACTCTCCCCTTCATACTACTTAAGTTTGCGTATGCTCCTGCCAGTGTAGCACTCTGATCATACTCGCCCCTTTCCATATCACTACTGCATCTCCAGAGCCTGTATGAGGGACTTCCACCCCAGAGTGATCCAGGTTTATGTTTTCCACCAATTGATTCCGGTTTACATTGCGAAGCAGCAGGATTGGCTCTGAATTCATCTGTCCCCAAGGGAGTAAAACTTCCAGCTTGTTCCAACAATCAACCGTCAAATCTTCAATTTCGGCTTCCGCATCCCAGCTAAACTCATTGGCAGGCAAAGCATTCCAATTCTGCACCAGAAAAGCGTTGAAGCACTCAAGAAATGCATCATAATTCGCCGGGGCCATCGTGAATCCCGCTGCTTTTGGGTGACCGCCAAATTGCTTCAGATAAGCTTTGCAATTGCTGAATGAATCAACCATATTGAACCCCTCCCCACATCTGCCTTCACAAACAGTATCTCCATTGTGGAATTTCAACATGATCGTGGGGATCCTCAGCTTATTAACAATATACGTGGCAGCCGTTCCCAATAGCGAATAAGGGATTACGTCTTCATCATCGTAATACACGAAATAACTGCCCACGAAATCTGCACTTAGAGAATCCAGAAAGCCAAAAACCCTGTTCAGTTCGCCTTCCCAAGTGTTCTTTTGCTTTTCCAAATCCTGAAAGAGCTTAGCTTTTGCGTCAGAAAGCTGAAGTATAAAGCGCAATGCCGTATGCTGCCCGTTTGCTTCCCTACCATTCGCAATAAGCCTGGAAGTATATAACACAAAGCTGTAAACATCAGAAAGAGAGTTCATACGACTATAATTACGCATCAGGAATTCTACAGTTTCGTCATGCACCATATTGAAGTTTTCCAACACATGGCGAACTATAATTCTATTCAAGCCCACCATGGGAACCTTATCAGCTATAGATCCAACCGCAGCCCAGAAGTAACTTGCCGGATCAACCGGATGTTCCCATATCCTTCCTAAATAGCGAATAAGCATCAACACCACGCCTACTCCAGCTAAAGACTTGAAGGGATACTGGCAGCTATTTAGCTGTGGATTCATGATAGTATAAGCTTCTGGAATAGTGTCTGCCTGCACAAGGTGATGATCTGTGATCACTACCTCGCATCCCAAAGCATTAAGCTGCTCCACACCTGCTTTTGCTGAAATCCCGTTATCCACGGTTATTACCAGCTTATAACCACCCTTTCTAACAAAATCTATAAAGCCTGCTTGAATACCATGGGGCTCCAGATTCCTGTTGGGGATATAATAATTGTGCTTTTGGTAACCGCAGGATTCCAGAAACTTGTAAAGGATATATGTACTGGTTATACCATCGGGATCATCATGCCCAAAGATAACCATCGGCTCATTCCGGTACATCGCACTGCGGATACGTTCGGCAACTTCACCGATATTGGCAAACAGTGCTTCATCGGGAAGATCATCTAAAGTAGCTTCTAAAACCTCTTCTGTAAATCCCCTCGCCACCAACAAAGAACAAAGCAAATCATGTTTTGGACAACCACTATCTCGCTGCTCATCCGGCATTATTCGAATTCCTCCTTAATCGGTATATTCCGCGGGGCGGTGTTATCTTTAGCCTTATTGATAAAATCAAAACCTGTGAAGCCCAGCATAAACATAAAAGAAGTATCGCTTAAATGGTTTGTCCCCAATTTACCCCGCTGTAAAAACTGAAAGCCCATGTCAATCCGGCTTACTTTAGTCTTCAGGGGTAGAGTTAGTCCGCAGCTTACTGCCATTTCATCTATGGCAGATCCATTCTTATCCTTGAAAGCCAGTTCGCGATAATAAGCACCTGCTCTCAGAGGCATATCGCCAATCGATGTTTTCTGTTTATCTTTGTCCGGTTCATATGCAAATCCAATCCCAATCTTTTTTGTATCGCGGAATTTGGGTGATATGGAAGCCCATGTTTCGTAGCTAAGGTCTGCTGCTATCTTGATATTCTTGGTAACCATAACAGTACCGCTGGCATTATACTGTCCCGGGAGCTCATAATCGTAATCTGTCTTTGCTTCGGTAGTATGAGTATTGGCATACACAGATTCCCCTTTCAAAGTAACTGGTAAGCTGGCATGCGCACCAAAGCTTATATTCTTCAAACCTTGTAACACGCCTATGGTAAGCCCGATGTTTTTGAAATCCCTGGTTAGATACTCGCTGGTATCAAAAGAATAGGTATCGCTCATTTGCGAGAAAGCCAGGTTATCATGCCCAAAATAGAAATTACCGCTTACCCCGGCTTGAAAGTTCTTAAAATAGGTTCCATAGATCAAATCTGCACGATAAAGGTATTTATCTGTGCTCTGAATCTCTGTGAAGCCATTCGCCAATTGTTTTTGATTGGTTGCCACACCAGATGAATGTGAGTTGAATTGAGCACTGAACCGATGCTTACCTATGGGAACACTTACGTTAAAGTATGGGAAATCTAAAGCATCATCCCTGAAGCTTTGTTTTATGCCATTGTTTTCGGATTTATAGTTAGTGTAGCCCATTATTATACCGGTTCCAAACAGAGTTCGGTTGGTACGATCGAGCATAGCTGGGTTCGCATACCCCGTATTGATGCGGAAGATATCGCTGGCACCGGTATCGCCCATGCCCAGGCTATAAATGTCTTTGCCGTAGTTTTGCACGGGAAACCCTTGATAGGAGAAGATCGAATTGCCTGCCCAAAGTGCGGTTACACCCAGAGCTATGATTAGGAATAAGTGTTTCTTCATTTTTTATGTCCTGCTTTATGATGTGTAGCTTTCACGGGGTCTGCTGGTATCCTAAAAAAGCGATATGCATTTTCAAAAGACGCTTCCGCCACTTGTGCGGGAGTGATGCCTTTAACTTCAGCTATTCTCTCTGCCACTAAGTGTAGCAACAGCGGTGAATTACGTTTGCCTCTATGTGGATGCGGAGGTAGATAGGGAGAATCTGTCTCTATCATGAATCTATCCATAGGGACAATGCGGATCACATCATCCAATTGCGAATTGGTGTAGGTTATCGAGCCTGTGAAGGAAATCATCCAGCCGGCATCAAGCACCTGTTGCGCAAAAACGATATCGCCTGAGAAACAGTGAAACACAGCTTCCTTAACCGATTCGTTTTTTAGGATGTTATAGCATTCCTGGTGCGCTTGCCTGTCGTGCACCACCACCGGGAGATCATACTCCACTGCAAGATGCGCCTGATTAGCAAAGACTTCCCGTTGCACAGGAAAAGGTGAGAGATTGCGAAAGAAATCCAATCCGATCTCCCCTATCGCCAACACCTTTTTCTCGCGTGCCAGCTTCTTCACCAGTTCTGCATCAAAATCCTGCGCATCATGAGGATGGAACCCCACCGTGGAAAAGATGTGCAAGTGTTTCTTGGCAAGCTCCAGCGAACTGTGCGAGGTCTCCTTGTTAAAGGCAATATTGATGATATACTCTATTCCAGTGCCAAAACATTTATTAATCAATGCTTCCCGATCGGCATCAAAATCGGGATGATCCAAATGGGCATGAGTTTCAAAAAGCTTCATTATTAGTTACTTAACCCCTATTATATACTGAATGCAAGATTAATTAGCACTCTGTTTTCTGTCAAGCAGTTCCCAAAAGTTTTGGTGGTGGTTGTGAGCTTGTGGACGGAATGGACGAAATGGACAGTATGGACAAGCGCAAAGTGTGTTCATATAGTCCATCCACCCCCAGCTTCCCGCCCCCTTGCTTTCCGCAAAAGCCCCAGAACAGCACTGCCCATGATCTCACCATGATAAACCATGGTTATCTCATGGTTAGATCACGATCGGATCAGCTTTGGCAAGCAAGGTAGCTGCTAACAATCTGTGGGTTGGTTTACAGGGGTTTATTTATCAGCTACCGGCTTCGTCCATGGGCTCGTGATTCTGACTGTAAACAAAACCATGGCTTCCTGCTTTCACCAGGTTTTTCAGCTTGTCTGCAATTATCTCCACCTCGTCCAGATAGTCGATAGTGTTTAAACCTCCAGCGGCATCACAGTCACCATTTTGGATTTGGGTGAGAACTTCTTCGCGTAGGTTGCGGTGCTGTTCGTTGATCCGACCTTCCATTTCTATGATCTTGTAGGTGTAATCCGGCTTCAGTTCTTCCAGGTATTCTATGGATAAATCTATCATATAGATCATCTTGGTATGGAGATCGTCTATCATTTTTATGAAGTTTGGACATAAAGGGACTTTCTGGGTAGTGATTTGATTATTCAGGATGTTGTTTATTTCTTCCGTGAAATCACCCAGCTTCTCGATGTCGTTCACAGTGTGCAACAAAGCCGGGATTTTCTGCACAATATCATCGGCATTGGTCTTTCCGTTCACTGCAACCAGATACAGGGTTATCTCCCTTTGCAGATTGTCTATAGCAGCTTCGATGCGGGATACTCTGATTTGTTTCTTGTAGTTCTTGTCCTTAAAAGCTTCATAGGAAACCATTAAGCCCAAACGCACTAATCGCAGCATCTCTCTCATTTCCTTCAGCGATTGCTCGATAGCAAGTTCAGAATTATTGATCACCAGATAGTTCAGATGCTTCGGTTCTCCCAAGGACAATGTATCACCCTTGCTTTCGGGGATAATCTTCGTGGCAGCTTTGGCAAGCAGACCGGCAAAAGGAAGAAAGATAATGGTGTTTAAAACATTGAAGAAGGTGTGCCCATTAGCCACGTGACGGGCGATGTTCTCTCCCAGAAATATATTCCCGGGAGTTAATCGGTTAATAATGATTGTATAGATGCCCAAGTAGGTAAGTGTTCCAAATACTATGGTGCCAAATACATTGAACAGAGTGTGAACCATGGCTACTCTGCGTGCAGTGCTGTTAGAGCCTATTCCTGCCAGCCAAGCTGTGATTGTGGTGCCGATATCATCACCGAATACCAAGTAAAGAGCACCCTCAAATGGGATCAAGCCGTTGGCAGCCAGCACAATAACGATACCAACAGATGCAGAGGAGCTTTGAATGATCATCGTAAATAAAGTTCCGGTAAGAATGCCTAAAACGGGATTAGAGGAGATGCTGATGATAAAATCACGGGCAAACTGAGAATCCTTTAGTGGCGATACTGCAGCGGACATCACATTTAGACCAACAAACAACAAACCAAAACCTATGAGAATCTGGCTCCACTTCTCCATCTTACGGCTTTTACGGATGAAGAGCAGGATAACCCCACCGATTACAAATATATAGGCATAATGCCCAATATTGAAGGCAATTAGCTGAGCTGTAACAGTGGTGCCAATATTTGCCCCCATCACCACACCTACAGCCTGATTCAGGGTCATAATACCCGTATTTACCAAGCCAATCATCATTACCGTGGTGGCGGAACTACTTTGGATAAGTGCCGTAACGCCCAGTCCCACAAACACACCTTTAAGGGGAGTATTGGTGAGCTTTTTAAGAATCCTGCGCATTTCACTGCCGGCAACAGCATTGAGATTGTCACTCATCTTATTCATGCCGAAAAGAAAAAGTGCCAATCCCCCGAAGAAATTGATGATCTGTAAAACGTTCATATTTCCGTTTCTATCCTTTTACATCAAGATTGTTGAACAATTTGCAGGAGGCATTTTCGGTCAAGGGGTATTTTTACTGTGTTGTTTTTTTTGTAGGTTCGGCTTCAATCTTGCTTATACTATGTATCTCGACAAGGTTGATCCTTGCGACAAGATAATAATGATTGCAAAATATAAGGAGTGGACATGAAGAACCACGTTATAGTACTTGTACTATTGCTCTTAGGCGTTGCCCTTTTCGCAACCCCGGGAACAATTACCCTGCAGAATTCACCCATGGCGGCAGAACTACTGCGTAACGATGCAGCTGGCTTGAAAGTTCGATATGCCATCGACGAAATCAGTCACAAACAAATCACCTCCAAAGAAGGCGTGTGGACAGATTTATCAATATTGAACTACACTTCCACAAATCGTGTAGGTGTTCCTGCTCTCCCTTTGATGAGACAGTTAATTAGTGTTCCGCTTGGAGCACATGTTAGTGCTACAATACAAACCTCCAGTGTAAAGACTCTGAACCTGGCAGATAATGGTATTGTATATCCGGTAAAACCACGCCAGGCTGAAGTGTCCAAATCCGCTGATCTGAACAATCTGCCGTTTGTGGTAGATCGCGAATTCTACAATGCGAATAACTGGACTTCGGAATCCCCTGTAAGCGTTACAGAACTTGGTATGCTGCGCGGCACCAGGCTTTTTGCCCTGGATTTCGTCCCCATCCGCTATAATCCAAGCCTGAAGCAGATGGAAGTTATCTACAACGCAGAAGTTCAGGTTACTTTTGAAGGTGCGGATTATGCTGCTACAGAAGAACTGAAAGCTAAAACTTATTCCCCCGCCTTCGAAGGTTCTATTGCCGATAAGGTAATAAACTATGAACCTGCCAGAGCTACTCTTAACAGATACCCCTTGGGTTATATAATCATTCTCCCTAGTAACTTCGTTGCTCCCATGCAGCCTTTTATAGATTGGAAAAGACGCGAAGGATACAATGTTACAGTTGCGACAACCACTGTTACCGGGACTACCACAAATAGCATAAAAACATATATGCAGAATATCTGGAATTCAGCTACTACTGCAAACCCAGCTCCATCCTACTTGCTGATCGTTGGTGATGTGGCACAAGTCCCTGCTAACAGCGGAGCTACAGGAACCCACCCCACTGATCTGAATTACGTGCGCTTGCAGGGGACAGATTATATGCCGGAGCTATATTTTGGCAGATTCTCTGCTACAACGGTTGCTGAGGTAACCAATCAAGTAAATAAAACTCTTATGCACGAACAATATACGATGCCAAACGATGCATACCTCGGCGAAGCAGTTATGATCGCCGGTGTGGACGGAAATTATGGCAGTTCACATGCAAATGGACAGATAAACTATGGCACTACGAACTATTTTAACGCAGCCCACGGAATTAACAGCCACACCTATTTGTATCCTGCCTCAGGTAGTTCTGATGCTGCTATCGTGTCTGCCGTTTCTGCTGGCGTAGGCTATGTGAACTATACCGCCCATGGTGATGTAACTTACTGGCATGACCCAAGCTTCACAATCTCCAATATAAACAATCTTCAGAATACTAATGAATCTGCTTTCGTGGTAGGTAACTGCTGCCTCACAAGCAAATTCGACAGTGGCGTTTGCTTTGCGGAAGCATGGCTGAGAGCCACGAACAAAGGTGCCGTTGTTTACATCGGTGGAACTAACAGCACTTATTGGGATCCGGATTACTATTGGGGAGTTGGTTACAAACCACCTGTGGTTGGCTCTGGCTCACCTTTTGTGGCAAACCGCACCGGAGCGTATGATGCAGTATTCCACGAACATAATGAACCTTATGCAGATTGGGCTACCAACGCCGGAAATATGGTTTTGATGGGCAATCTGGCTGTTGTGGCTTCTAACTCCACTTATATAAATTACTATTGGGAAATCTATTCCATCATGGGTGATCCATCTCTTGTTCCCTATGTTGGCATACCTGCCCAGAATACTTTTCAAGCACCTCCGCAAATCTTCCTAGGTTTAGGGACTTTGGATATTCAAGCTGATCCTTATACTCAGGTAGCCTTGTCGATGAACAATCAGCTATATGGTGTGGGAGTTACCAATGCCACAGGTGCCCTTACCCTGAACTACACTCCCTTCACGCAACCTGGAACTGCGCAGATAGTGTTAACACGCTCCAGACGCCGTCCGATGATTGCTAATGTTCAGGTTATTGCAAATGTAGGACCCTATATTACCACCGGCATTCTTGAGATCACCGATGGCAATAACAATGTCCCTGAAGCTGGTGAAACCCTTAGCATCTCAGTGCCTCTCAATAATGTTGGTGTGGAAAATGCTACTAATGTTACTTGCTCGCTTAGCATACCCGGAGATTGGGTTCAAATTGCCGATCCGGTTATATCCGTCCCTGATATACTTGCGGGGGGGAATGTGAACTTAGCCGATGCATTTAGTTTTACTATTGATCCCAATATTCCGGATCAAACCGAACTTGTTCTCTCCTTCTTGGTAAACAGTGGAGCTGAAGAATGGGCTACAGAACGCAGGATTACCGTTAATGCTCCCAATATGGTATTTGGAGAACCGACAATATTCGATACAAACGGTGATGGGATATTCCAAAGCGGTGAAAACCTGAATATCACTCTTGATGTAAGTAATAACGGACACATGGTTTCCGGTGGTG
>CAYSGM010000057.1:6846-17102 GCA_964430595.1 uncultured Candidatus Cloacimonas sp. | reverse complement strand
TCGGAATCATGCCTTACATCACGGCATCAATCGTGATCCAGCTTCTGGGAAGCATTATTCCCTATTTTGAAAAGCTGCGTAAAGAGGGTGCGGATGGACAAAAGAAACTGAATCAGATTACCCGTTATGGCACTGTTGGTTTGGCTGCTTTTAATGCAGTTACAATCACTATGTGGCTCACCAACCTTTCCGGTGGTGTTGTCCCCAGCCCGGGCATTCTGTTTCATGTAACCGGTATTATAACCCTTATTACCGGAACTATGATAGTAATGTGGATAGGTGAGCAAATCACTGAGCACGGAATTGGAAATGGAATATCGCTAATTATCTTCGCTGGTATTATTGCCAGATATCCTGAAGGTTTTATCCGCATGTTCCAGAAAGTTGGTTCTGAGCCGAGTTATGCATGGAAGGCAATTGTAGCAATGGCATTAATGCTGGTAGTTACCGCAGCCGTCATCTTCGTTACAGAAGCTATTCGTAAGATCCCCGTGCAGTATGCAAAACGTATTGTTGGACGTCGTGTTTACGGTGGACAAAGCACATATATTCCCTTAAGAGTTAACACAGCCGGTGTTATACCAATTATCTTTGCACAGAGCATCCTGATGTTCCCTGCTACAATCGCAGCATTTTTTGGGCGTAGTGGCGGTTTCTGGATTACCTTGCAACGATGGTTATCACCAGGTGCGCTTCTCTACACGGTTTTGTATGTATCATTCATAATCTTCTTCGCTTATTTCTATACGGCAATCGTGCTGAACCCCACTGAAATGGCAGAGAACATGGTGAAATACGGTGGGCATATTCCCGGTAAGAAACCAGGTAAAAAGACTGCTGAGTATATTAACAGTGTACTTGTTCGCATTACTCTTCCAGGTGCTGTGTTCTTCGCATTTGTCGCTTTGCTTCCAGAGATAATGAGCAACCGTTTTGATCTTCCTTTCTACTTTGGTGGAACGGGACTGATCATTGTGGTTGGTGTAGCTTTGGATACATTGCAGCAAATCGAATCTCACTTGGTGATGCGTCACTATGATGGTTTCATGAAGAAAGGCAAACTCCGCGGACGTTCGAGCTAAGTATGATACACCTCAAAACGCCTTCTGAGATTGTTAAAATGCGCAAGAGCTGCCAAATTATCGGCAGTCTGTTGGATTCACTTGAAGGGATAATCCGTCCCGGGATTAACACTCTGGAATTGGATAAATATGCCGAGGATTTTATCCGTAGTCACGGTGGAATTCCATCCTTCAAAGGCTATCAGATACCCGGATTAAAACCTTTCCCGGGCTCAATCTGTGCTTCCGTGAATTCAGCAATTGTGCATGGTATTCCCCGCAGCAATCTCATTCTTAAAGAAGGCGATATAATCGGTATCGACGTCGGTGTTGAACTGGATGGATACCATGGTGATGCAGCCAGAACTTATAGGGTAGGGAAAGTTAGCCCAACGGCAGAAATGCTGTTGACCGCTACCTATGAATCCCTAGTCTTGGGTATTGCTGCAGCCAAAGCAGGTAACCGCGTGGGCGATATATCCCATGCTATTGGTGCTTACGTTGCGTCCAAGGGCTTATTTGTGGCAGATAATCTCACCGGTCACGGTATCGGCAGAAACCTTCACGAAGAGCCTCAAATCCCCAATTCCGGCACAGCCGGAAGGGGACCAAGGATTGCAGCAGGTATGACGTTCGCCATAGAGCCTATGGTGAACATCGGCACCAACAGCGTCAAAGAAAAAGGCTGGGAGTTCCACGTGGCGGACGATTCGCTATCTGCCCACTATGAACACACCATACTGGTTACTGATGGTGAGCCCGAGATTCTAACGATTGCATGAGGAGTCGTATTTATGAGTAAATCTGGCGTTATAGAAGTGGAAGGAATCGTTACTGAAGCTCTTCCAAATACAACCTTTCGCGTTGAACTGGAGAACGGGCATGGAATACTTGCTCATTCTTCCGGTAAAATGCGCATGAACTATATCAGAATCCTACCCGGAGACAAGGTTAAAGTGGAGCTTTCGCCCTACGACTTATCCCGTGGTAGAATTACATACCGCTATAAATAAAGATTGCATGATGCTTACTTGGCGCATTGCAAGGAGATAACAATGAAAGTGAAAGCTTCCGTTAAAATAATCTGCAAAGATTGTAGAATAATCAAACGCTACGGCGTTATCCGTGTTATCTGCAGCTCTAACCCAAAACACAAACAAAGACAGGGTTAAGGAGGATAAACTTGGCACACATTGCAGGTATTGAACTTCCCAGAACTAAGAGACTGTTCATAGGACTTACTTATATCTACGGTATCGGGCGTACCCATGCCAAAGATATTTGCAAGAAAGCTAACATCGATGAAATGAAGAAGGTTGCAGACCTTAGCCTTGATGAAGAAAAGCTTATTCGCGATATCATTCAGAATGATTATGTCGTGGAAGGTAGCCTCAGAACTCAAGTTGCCATGAACATTAAGCGCCTCATGGAAATTGGCTGCTATCGCGGGATGCGTCACAAACGCGGTCTTCCCGTGCGTGGACAAAGAACCCACACTAACGCCAGAACCCGTAAGGGTCCTCGTGGCAGTGCAATTAAGAAGAAGAAATAGGAGCGCAACATGGCTAAGAAAACAAGAGTTAAGAAAAAACGCGTCCGTCTTGCCTTTGATGAAGGCTTGGTCTTCGTTCATTCCAGCTTTAATAATACAATCATTTCTCTCACTGATCGTGCAGGAAACGTGCTTGCTTGGTCCAGTGGTGGAAAAGTTGGCAACAAGGGCTCGCGTAAAAGCACTCCCTTTGCCGCTCAGATGGCTGCTGCTGAAGTAGCAAAAGTCGGTGCGGAAATGGGAATCCAGAAAGTGGGTGTTATTGTTAAGGGTCCTGGTGGCGGTAGAGAATCTGCCATCCGTGCGGTAAATGCTGCCGGTATCAAAGTCACCATG
Source organism: uncultured Candidatus Cloacimonas sp. (assembly GCA_964430595.1). GTDB lineage: Bacteria > Cloacimonadota > Cloacimonadia > Cloacimonadales > Cloacimonadaceae > Cloacimonas. The sequence goes on along the minus strand of CAYSGM010000057.1, from coordinate 14,153 downwards.
ATTAAAGACGAAACCCCCATCCCTCATAACGGCTGCCGTCCACCCAAAACCAGAAGGATATAAGGAGAGGAATAATGGCAAGATATACAGGACCCAAAGCTAGATTATGCCGCAAATTCGGCGAGAACATCTTTGGCACAGCCAAATATGATAAGATTCTCGGCAAGCGTAAATTCCCTCCGGGACAGCACGGCAAGAACATGCGCCGCAAGCTTAGTGACTATGGTGTTCACCTTCGCGAAAAGCAGAAACTGCGCTCTACCTATTGTCTGATGGAAAAACAGTTCAAGAACTACTTTGTGAAAGCTGCCAAAGCAACCGGAGTAACAGGCGACAATCTTATGCAACTGCTTGAACGCCGTCTGGATAACGTGGTTTACCGCCTTGGTTTTGCCGTCACCCGTATGCAATCCCGACAGTTTGTAACTCACGGGCATTTCATGGTTAACGGTAGAAAGGTAGATATCCCATCATTCCTTGTAAAAGCAGGAGATATCATCGAAGTGCGTCCCAAAAGCAGAGGCATGAAGCTTCTGGTGGATGCAATCGAAAGAACCGAAGTAAGCTCACCCTATGCATGGCTGAGTGTTGATAAAGAGAATTTCCGCGGTCAATTCAACGCAATTCCCGCAGCTAGCGAGATTCCGGTCACTGTTGACCTACGTCTCATCGTTGAATTCTATTCCAAATAATGCTCATCAGCAAGGAGCAGCTATGATGTATCTTGAACCTTTACAAATGCCGGAGAGTGTCGATTTTGACAAAGCGACATATTCCCGTAACTTCGGCAAATTTGAAATCGGTCCTCTGGAACCGGGATTTGGTACCACGCTGGGTAACACTCTGCGTCGGGTACTACTATCCTCCATCCAGGGAGCTGCGGTTCGTTTCATTCGGATTGAAGGACTGCATCACGAATTTCTGCCTATCCCGGGTACCAATTCAGATTACATTGATTTGATCCTGCGGATAAAGCAACTTGTGATACTATCCAATTCTGTGGAAGAAATCCCTATCGTTCTGGAACACAAGGGTAAAGGCTTAATCACCGCATCCCTGATCCAGGAAAACTCTAACATCAAAATCATCAACAAAGACCTTTACCTCCTTGAGGTGGTGGAAGATATTGATTTTAAGATCGAGATGATTGTTGGAATAGGGAGAGGCTATGTATCCTCAGACCGTCAGAATCCGGAAGGTAAAGCTGTCGGCTTCATACCTATCGATTCCATCTATTCGCCCATTCTGAAGGTGAACTTCAGTGTTACCCATCAACGGGTGAAAGAAAGAATGAACTTCGACCGTCTCATCTTAGAAATCCATTCTAATGGCGCGATCGAGCCACAAATCGCCTTGTTCTTGGCTGCTAAAATCCTAAAAGACATGGCAGCAAAGATATCCTTGTTCGAAACCGAACCGGAATACATCCGCGATATCGAGCTTGATCCCGATCTGGAAGAAAAGGAACGCATTCTCCGTATGAGTGTCCGCGAGATCGAACTTACCGTTCGTGCCGCAAACTGCCTCTCCGGAGCTAAAATTGAGACCATTGGCGAGCTTGTATCCAAATCCGAGGCTGAGATGCTGAAGTTCCGTAATTTCGGCAAGAAATCCCTCGAGGAAATCATGCTAAAACTTAAAAAATATGATCTGGAACTGGGTATGGATGTCGATGGCATCTACCGCAAGATAAAAGAAGCCAGAAGCCGTGGGGTTCTTCCTCCCGAAGAAAAAGCCGCACCTGCTCCGGAGAAACCAAAAGTTGCCGTGCAGGAAGCTGCCCCCAAGGAAGTTGCCGCTTCCGAACCGGTTGCCTCCACTACCCCCCGCAAACCCGTTCCAGCCCCTAAAAAGAAGGTGAAAAATGCGACACAGACTTGAAGGTAGAAAATTCGGCCGTGAAATGGATGCCAGACGCCTGATGATGAGAAACCTCGTTAAATCTATGGTAGAACACGGACAGCTTAACACCACCCTTGCCAAAGCCAAAGAAATGAGAGGACACGTGGATCGCGTGATCACTTATGGAAAGGCAAACACCGTGCATGCCAGAAGATTGGCATACAGCGTGCTTGGCGATCGTGCCCTGGTTAAGAAACTGTTCGACGAGATTGCCCCCGCTTTCCAGGGACGCAACGGTGGTTACACCCGCGTGCTAAAAGCCGGTTTCCGTAAGGGCGATTCCGCTCCCATGGCAATTATCCAGTTCGTGGAAGAATCTACGATTAAACCCAAGAAAGACGCCATAAAAGCGAAAGACCTGAATAAGTAAAACCTTTCGCTTCATATAGTAAAGGCGGGAAGATATGTTCCCGCCTTTCTGTTATTTGTACAATAAATTCTTAAGACTTGATATACCGCTTCTGCTTCTGCAGATGCTCTTCGTAGCTCTTGGAGAAGATGTTTTTTCCCTTGCGATCGGCAAAGAAGTAGAGATATGAGCTTTGCTCAGGATTCAACACTGCTTTGATGGAAGCCACGGAGGGATTGGCAATCGGCGTGGGTGGCAGACCGGCATTCATATAGGTATTATAGGGCGAGCTGATCTGCGTTTCCCGGTAGCTTAGCACTTCCCGCTTGATGCCTTTTGGTTCCAGGATGTAATCCACCGTGGGGCAGGATTGCAGGCGCATACCACGTGCGAGGCGATTCATAAACACGCCGGCGATAACCTCTCGTTCCCCCGCAGGACCCGATTCCTTTTCCACAATGGAAGCAAGGATCAGTTTGTTATAGAAATCCGGGATGTTGGCAGGGTCAATGCCTTCGGCTCTCACTCGCTTAAAGAACTGGGCGGTTTGTAGTGCTAGGATGGAATCCGCGCACATATCTATGGAAAAGCTATAGGTCTCAGGGTACAAAAACCCCTCCAGCGATGGCAGATCAAAACCGGTTAAACGCTTTATCAGCACCGGATCAGTAGCAGAAGCATAGAGGCTGTCATAAGGCATCAACCCGCTGCGGTCTATCTTCTTAAGAGTTTTATAAAGGGACATCCCTTCCGGAAAGGTGATTACTATCGCCTCGCTTTTACCGTCACGCAGACGGCTAACGGTTTGCCAAAGATTTGCCCTACCCCCAAAGATATAGCTTCCCGGCTTCAGGTTACGATCCGCAGAGCGCAATTTGGTGATAAGCAGGAACATGGTTTCGCTGTGAATGATGTTCGCTTCTGAGAGCTTACCGGCGATTCCGCGCGCATTCTCTCCGGGACGGATGTTCACGATAGTTTCTTCGGTAAAAGTGGGAATCAGCACTAAGTATGTAATCGTAGCCGCAACCAGGCAGAGGAACGCTGCTGCAACCAGCAGGACAAGTTTTATCCGCGTCATTTAACTATCCAAAAAGTCCTTCAGAAACATGCAGGCAGCCATGGCATCTTTCACCTTTTTTGCTTCCTGCCAGGTGTAGCCCATTCTTTTTAACTCATCATCCGCATCGCAGGTGGAGTAACGTTCGTCATAGCCCAAAACCGGCACGCTGAGTGCTCCGGCAATTTCTTCTGCAAATGCCTTTGTTTCCTTGGTTTTTGGGGTGTCACTTCCATCAATGGCGTAGGGCATGCCAACTAACACAAGGCTAACGGTGTGAATATGTATCAAGCTCTCAAGCTCCGTTATCGTGTGGGTAAGTCCGCTATTTGACAATACCAGTAGAGGCTTGGCAAACATGCGCATGGGATCGCTTAATGCAAGCCCGATACGTTTTTCCCCATAGTCCACAGCTAGGATTCTGCCCTCATTCATCATATATAGGATTCATCTCTCCAAATAGCAATATACCAGCGGTTGTCCACGGGTCTTAAATAAAAGCTCGCTTTCCCGCTGGCATTAAAAGAGGAATTGCTGGATACATAGCTTAAGATCAGATCGAAGCTGCAGGTGATAATAATCCAATCCTCATGCCCCACAGCAGGGTCTTTTTCCCACTTATCCTGCGGAGGTATCTGCAAGCGCAAGCTTATGTTGTCAGGAGGGGGGTATAAACCATCGCTACTGCCATCAACGAACATCCCGGTGGTAAATTCCCTTTCTTGCTCATAACCCCCCCATGCGTCCGGTATTTCATCGCCATTCAGGTCCACGCCAATCTGTCCTACTTCACTAGCGATCAGTTCGAAGCGGAATTCAGGATGCAGTAACGATAAATACAAGTCTATGTTCATTTCCTGATAAGCTCTCTCCAAGTTTCTCAACAGCTTTTCAGGAGTATTGTTCAGCATGTCCGCATCTGTGCCGGACACATCTAGCAGCTCGGGGCGGAAAGGATTTGTGCAGCTACTAAGCAGCAGAAAGGCAAGCCCTAAGACCAAGAGGGACTTAAGAATTCTCATGCTTCAGTTTACCCCAGGTGCTACCGCTGGTGCTACGGTAATCATACCAATGCTCAATATACCAATATCCCGAAATCCGGCGGAAATGCAGCTCCATATTGCCATTAGCCAGAATGATGGAACGCGACTCCCCTCGGCGTGATACTCCGCGAACCGTGTATGCGCTGTAGAATCGTGCTTCGTTTTCGCCCAGCTGATCATCGGCATCAATTAGTAAAGAATCCACCTCTATTTGCGTATAGCGGTTATGCAGAAGCTGGATCATATCCTGCTCCTGGGTTCTGTTCCAGGTGGGCTCGATAGAAAAATCGCTGATGTCCTGTGGGGCAAAATGAAACACAAAGTTATCTGTAAACAATCCGCCATAGTGGATTTTATTCCGGCTATCCGAATAGCAATAGCCAAGATTCTGTAATGCTTGCACCACTTCGTAGGCGTAATCGTTCCACGGGGGAGGTTCCCCTGGTGGTTCGGAATCCCGCACCTTGAAAAGGTCGCAACTGCCAAGCAACAGCAAGGCAATCAGAACTAAGCATATATTTCTCATAATCCCATGCTGCATAGGGAGCTTGTATTTGTCAATAGAAAGTTCTGGGTCGCTTTTGCAACTCATCTCAAACTTCAGATCACTTAATCTTAGGTCTCTTCTTTTTCGGGACAGATAATTCCGGTGCGGTGATCCTGATAAGCTCTGATAGCCACATTTCGTCGTCCCAGTCATCTTCCGGGATCAAATACCAGTTCTTGGCACCGGGGTACGGAGGGGCTTCTTCCGGTTCACCAAGGTATTCCTTGCCTGCCACCGTTGGCTTTACAAAAAGCTGGTCATCGGCAACTAACGCCACCATCTTTTCGTCGCAGTAAACTCCATATTCTCCAAACATCTTTTTCGCTCTGACCACTCCGGCGTTCTGGATGCGGGAGAGGATGTAATCCATCGTTTCTTGTTTAGTTGCCATTGTAACTCCTTGGAACGCCGGCTTCAGCCGGCAGGTTCACCGGATTCATCCGGTTTTTCTAGTTTCACACGCAACCAACTAAAGTTGGTTGTGCCTACCGACTGAAGTCGGTGTTCCGGTTATTAGCCACTGTGTCTGGCGTTCAATTCTGCTTTTCTGATGCGCCAATCCGGTAAAAATCTATCCATCACGGCTTTAAACACGCTGTTATGCGATGCTTCCAGCAAGTGAGCAAGCTCGTGCACCACCAGGTATTCCAGCAGGTGATCGGGTTTCTTGGCAAGCTCCAGATTAATACAGATATTGCCCTTCTTAGTGTTGCAGCTACCCCACCTGCTTTTCATCCTTTTGATGCTCCATTTGGTAACCTGCACTCCCATTATGGCAGTCCATTTTTCTAGTAGCGGAGCCACTCTAGGGGCTAGTCTTGCCCGGTACCAGTTGTAAAACATGATTTCCCTCTGAAAGCTGGAAGAACCGGTAACAACCTGAAATTCAATGTTATTACCAGCTTTGATACTTATTCTGTTAATGGGACTGTTGTCAATCACGATAAGCTGATAAAGCTGCCCTTCCAGATAGTGCATTTCACCGCTAAGGTATTCATATTTAGGCTGCTTGCCCCTGGCTTCGTATAACGCCACATGTTTCTCGATCCAGGGAAGCTTTGGCTGTATGAATTGGATTACTTTGGCTTCACTAACCTGCATTGGCGCGGACACGGTAATATCTCCGGTATGCGCATTGAAAGCCAGACGGATCGTCTTCATTTTTCTTTGAACCAGCTTCACCTGGTACTTTCCAATAGTTATATGGCTGATAATAAACCACCTACGAGTTTAATCCATCCCCCATGCTGCTTCCTTGAAGCCCGAAGCCGTATTGAAACAGGGTTCAACGGGGGTTGATCGGGCAAAAGCCCGATGATCTCATGGTCAGATCCCGGTCGGATCACTTTCGGAAAGCAAGGTAGCTGCGGACATCCTGTCTGCAGAACAAAGTAAGCGAGAACTGCGTAAGTAATTGATGGTGATGCGGTAACGAAGTGAATACTCACTTTTGCCAAGCACTCTCACCCTTAAGCTTTTACTCTGCTTGCCAATCTCTCCAAATACACAGACTTCATCTGTTTGGATGCCATGGCTTGCTTGAGAGGCGGAAGCTTTAGGATCGCTCCCAAAATGGAAGCTAAGGCTCGATGGCTGGCGAAGGCGTGGTTATCGAACAGCAGGTTTTGCAGCTTGCCTTTCTCGATCGCCATCAGCACAACCCGATGCACAGAATTGATCGGGGTTATGATCCTTTCCTCACGGCTTTTCAGGCTTAAGCAGCGGGTGGGGCAGGAGCGAACGCACACCCCGCAACCAAGGCAAACGGATTCGTCTATCTTAACTCCGGAGTGGTGAATGTCCTGCTTGCCTGTAGTAGATTGGTCTGCGCTGCTATCATCCGAAGCCCATACTATCGCATCCACGGGGCAGGCTGCAATGCACTTTCCACAGCCTATACAAGCTGCATCATCACTAATAGTGATAAAGTTGGATGTATGAATTGCCTGGGTGGCACCATATTTGCGGGCTGCAACCAGGAATTCGCAGCAGCAGCTACAGCAGTTACAGATGAAGTTTACGCCCTGGCGGACGTTCTCCCCGCACTGCACCAGATTGCTTTCGTAGGCTTGGTGCAGCAGTTCCATGCCTTCCACCACGTCCACCTCGCGGGCAAACCCGGCTTTGATAAGCGAAGTCCCTGCGCCATTGAAGGTCATGCAGATATCCATTGGCGCATCGCAGGCTTTGCCTAGGTGCTGCATCTTGTGGCGGCAGTAGCACATCCCGATGCCAATGTGGGAGGCGGTCTTGATCACTTCGCTGGCTCGCTCGAAATCCAGAACATGGATGGCGTTTTCTCCGCTGAGGACTTCTTCCTGCACAAACACTCTGCCCATGCGGGTTTCACTGCCCAGCAGCAGGTCTTTGATAAAATCCTCTTCCACGTTCAGATATTGGTAATAT
>CAYSGM010000057.1:0-6836 GCA_964430595.1 uncultured Candidatus Cloacimonas sp. | reverse complement strand
AAGAAGCTTCTGGTCCACATCGCCGCGGGTGCGCATCATGGAGAACTCGAAGAAGCCTGCCATGGGCGGAGGAAGCGTGTAGCGGGTGATTCCTTCCCAATCCGCATCCACCAGAATAGCTCGGTTTGCCAGTTCTATCAGGACTTTTGTGGCTTCAGTTTCGCTGATCTTCCAGATACGGGCAGCTTCCTTGGCGGAAAAGGGCTTAATCGGCAGTTGGGAAACCAATTCGGCTTCCCTCTTGCTGAACAGAAGCTCCAAAATCTTGTATAGCGTGGCAGAAGGCGGAGCACCCTGCGGGAAGCGGTTCAGGCGTTCCTGAAGCTTATAATAGGCATCTTTGGCGGTATGATGGGACATAAAAACCTCACTAACTTACTTGCGTAGCTATACCTGCTATATTACACAAAAAAGGGGAAGGCAGATGCCTTCCCCCTAGAAAACTGAGACTTAATTACTCCTAACCAGCCTGAAGCCAATGAATTGATATCCACGATTAGGATCACCTTTTTCACGCCAGAGGATGTTCAGATTGCGCCCTTCGCCGTTATTTGCGCTACCTCCGCGGATGGTTTTAAGGGTTCCTGTTTCAGGACCGTTAGGATTGATAAATGTTGGTAAGGAGCGAATGTAATTGGCGTCATACCAATCCCAACACCACTCCGCAACATTGCCGGTCATGTCATACAATCCCAAGCCATTGGGGCTTTTATTTCCTGGGGGGTGGATTTTACCGCCACTGTTTTCACGGAACCAGGCAGTATCATCAGGATTATCTGAACCGCTGTAGCTATAAAGCTGCCCGGCTTTAGCTGCTAATTCCCATTCTGCTTCGGTTGGCAGACGATAACCATTTGCTTTGAAATCACAGGTAACAACGCGGGATGCACCAACGCCTCTAATCTTGTAGGCAGGCGTGAGGCTTTCTACTTCGCTGCGTCCATTGCAATAGATGGCGATATCGAACCAGCTTACATTGTCCACCGGAAGATTATCCCCAAAGGTGGAGCAGTTAGCAGGTTTCATGAACCGGCTCCATTCTGCCTGGGTAACCTCTTGACGGCTGATATAGAAAGGCGATATGGAAACATTGTGGTGCAGGTTTTCTTTCAATCTGCCAAAGCCAAGGGTGCTGGCTTCAATATACACCATGTTTACTGGGTGTTTGGGCTTGGATGTCTGAGGGGTGGTTGTTCCGGTCTTAGTAAAGGGCACCGGCATATTTCGGCGATTATCTGGTCTATCACTACCGGTACCGGATTTCAGGTCTCCATAGGCTGTTCTAAGGGGGCTGCCACTACGCTCTAGATTACCGGCAGTATCGCCACTAAGACTATCCCGGGAATCTGCCCGGTTTATTCAACCCACATACTGCAAGGTGTCTCCCTTGCCTCCAAACAGGACACTGAAAATGTTGGTAGTGAAAAGCACCGCTAATAACGCGATGATAAGGATTACGATAATCCAAAAGCCGAATTCTATATGGGTTTTGGGCTTTTCCACGCTATTCACAGCTTCCATCTGGGCTAGGCTTGTCTTCTCCTGAACCGTCCATACTTCATCTTCTTCCAGGGGAGGCAAAGCCTCTATGGCAGCCAGAAAATCCTCTAAACTGAGATAACGTTGCAGGATATTGCGATGCAGACATTCCCCTAACACGCGGTTCAAGGAATTACTTACTCCGGCAATATACACAAACTTCTGTGCGGTTAAACGCTCGGTGCTGTAGATAGTTTTGTATAAAGTGTTATGAGACAGCGCTTGTGCCAGGATGGATCCCAGCAGAAAGAGGTCTTCTCGCTCGTCCCTTTCATCGAAAGTGATACCGGAAGAAAGGATTATTGCATCATCCTTATCATCTATCATAATCCCGGTAAGAGTAAGGTTGGTAAGGGTTAGCCCATGCTTGCGAACCACAATGGCAGTCCTGATTAGCTGGGGCGCAATGTGCCTGATAAACTGCTCACTCATTTTATCGGGATTGTGCTGCTTTATATGAGCCAAAGATACTCCGTGGATGTACTCTGAAATCATATACGCCGGATCATGATGCGGGTTTACTTCCACCACCTTGGCTGTATGCTTGTCTTTTAGGTGGTTCAGCTTCGTAAGCCTCATTTGCAAACCAAACAGAGAATCCATATTATGTAGGCTGGATTTAAAGAATATCTTCAGAACATATTGGCGGTCAGCTTTCTGGGCAATGTATTTGATACCCTCAGTCTCTTTATTCATAAGCCGGATGATCTTGTAACCCTGGAAGTCACTTCCGGGCTCCAGCAGCTTGTAATAATGAGTAGTATGCAAAGAGGGCGGTGGATCTGTACTGTCGGATTCTTGCTTACTAGCTTCGGGCGTAACTACGATATCGGCTTCAGCAAGCTGAATGTTTTCTCCGCAGAAAGGGCAGAACTTAGCCTTTTCCGGTACTAATTTCCCGCAATTCAAGCAATAGTGTGCTATTGTATCCTCCCGCAGGTTAGCGCAGCACTATTCACCGGCTTTCCTGATTCCCAGATAGGCTTCGTGACCGTTTATATCTACTTGTTGCATATATTCCTCGGGAGAACCGATGGTGCAATAATCAGTACACAGTGTCTCACTAAGAATATAGTCCTTATGAGCTTGCATGGCACTAAGTATTTCTGCATCGGCTACTAAAGCAAGGGTAATATTATCCATTATCTCCAGTCCGAGGTCTTTGCGAGTAAACTGAATCTTGTTTATCAGCTCGCGGGCATAGCCTTCTTTGACGAGGGCATCTGTCATGCGGGTATCCAACGCTACAAAGATATCCTTCTGATTGGCGAATACGTAGCCTTCGCGTGGGAGGATATGAACAACCAGGTCTTCGGGAAGCAGGTTCAGGCTTTCACCTTCCACGGTCATGGAGAAGAACCCCTTACTTTGGAATTCCTGCAAAGCTACTGCGCCGGATACATGGCTTAAGGCGGTGCCGATTGCCTTCATAAGCTTGCCATACTTAGGTCCCATTACTTTAAAGTCTGGTTTCAGTTCGTATTGAACAAAGCCGTCTTCTTCCCGCACAAAGCTAATCTTGTGGATGTTCACTTCTTCTTTCACGAGCTCTATCATGTCGGCAAGGGCTATTTCCAGCTTGGCGGGAACGAACATCTCACCCAGGGGTTGGCGAGTCTTTATCTGACATTCGTTACGTGCAGCACGACCCAGGGATACCACGTCTATCACGCTTTGCATCTTCTGCTCAAGCCCAATATCTATGAAGGCATCATCAGCCACAGGGAACATTTCCAGATGCACACTCTCACCGCCACCAAGGCTAAGGAAAAGCTCTTCTGCAAGGTGCGGGGTATAGGGTGCTATCAGCTTGCTTACTTCCAGCAACACCTGATACAGGGTGCGGTAGGCAGCAGCCTTGTCTTCCGTAAGCTTTAGCGCCCAGAATCTGCGTCTGCTGCGGCGGACATACCAATTGGACACCTCGTCTATCACGAAGCTCTGTATGGCTCTAACGGCTTTGGTGAACTCATACACATCCGTCCAGGCACGAACGTCCCTTATCAGGCTGTGCAAGCGTGAAATTATCCAGCGGTCTATTTCTGCGCTGCGCTCCCAATTGTAGGGGTAATCAGCAGCATCGAAGCCATCTATATTGGCATAGGTAGCATAAAAGGAATACACGTTCTTCAGCGTCCCCACAAACTTGCCAAGGATCTCTTTCACCCCCTCCACATCGAAACGGGTTGGAACCCAGGGCGGGCTTACTTCCAGCAAGTACCAGCGGATGGCATCGGCACCGAAATCGTGCATCAGGGCAATAGGCTCCACAGAGTTGCCTTTGGTCTTGCTCATCTTCTGCCCGTTTTTGTCTAGTATCATGTCGTTAACCAGACAGCTTTTGTAGCTGGAGACACCTTTGAATAGGGTAGCTATCGTCAGCATGGAATAGAACCAACCACGGGTTTGGTCTATACCCTCTGAGATTATATCGGCAGGAAACAGCTCATCATCAAAACGTTCCGCATTTTCAAAGGGATAATGCCACTGCGCAAAAGGCATGGAACCACTGTCGAACCAGCAGTCTATCACTTCCGGTGTCCTGGTCATGCTACCACCGCAGGTGCAGCTAAGCTTCACATCGTCTATATAGGGTCTGTGTAATTCTATCTCGTTTGATACGGGGCTGCCATCTGCTTGCCTTCCTTCCGCTGTTAGCTGTTCTATCGAACCAATGGAGCGTTTAGCACCACAGTCTTCGCATACCCATATATTTAGCGGGGTTCCCCAAAAGCGATCACGGGAGAGTGCCCAGTCAACATTGTTTGCCAGCCATTCGCCAAAGCGTTTTTCACCCACGAAAGAGGGATACCAGGTTATCTTGGCATTGTTTTCCATTAGCTGTTGTTTAAAATCTGAGGTTCGGATATACCAGCTTTCACGTGCGTAGTATATCAGGGGGTTATCGCAGCGCCAGCAGTGCGGATAGCTGTGCTTCACCTGCTCGCGACGGTAGAGGTTGCCGCTTTCTTTCAAGTGGCGGATTATGTCCTTATCGGCTGCTTTTACAAACAATCCAGCCCAGGGCGTTACTGCATCTGTAAACTTACCTTCCGCATCCACTGGCTGGATAAAAGGCAGGTCATACTTGCGTCCCAATGCATAGTCATCATGTCCGAAAGCCGGTGCAGTGTGCACTATCCCGGTTCCATCGCTCATGCTTACGTAATCGGCAAGCCCGATATACCAAGCGGGTTTATCTGCTTCCACGAAGGTAAATAAAGGTTGGTAAGGACGGCGTTCCAAGTCTTTACCAAGGTATTCGGCAAGGATTTCCACATCCTCGCCCAATACTGCCAGACGGGCTTTAGCAAGGATCAACTGCTGTTCCTGATGCATCACTTTTACGTATAACTCATCCGGATTAACAGCCAAAGCCACATTGGAGATCAGCGTCCAGGGAGTAGTAGTCCATGCGAGGTAATAGGTGTTATCCTCGTCCAGGGCTTTGAACTTCACAAAAACAGAAGGGTCTTCCACATCGCGGTAGCCCTGCGCCACTTCGTGGGAAGAAAGCGGAGTTCCGCAACTGGGGCAATATGGCACTATTTTATGTGCTTTATAGATCAGCCCACGGTTAAAGAAGTCGTTTAGTATCCACCAAACGGACTCTATATAGTTATTGCTGAGGGTTATGTATGGGTCGTCCATATCCAGCCAATAGCCCATCAGCTCGGTCATTTCGCGCCATAGTTTCTCGTAGCTGAATACGGATTCCTTGCATTTCTTGCAGAATTCTTCCACGCCATATTCTTCGATACCGCGTTTATCTTCCAAGCCCAGCATCTTTTCCACTTCGATCTCCACAGGTAAACCGTGGGTATCCCATCCGGCTTTGCGCTTCACCTGAAAGCCGTTCATGGTCTTGTAACGGCAGATCACGTCTTTTAGTGTCCTCGCCATCACGTGGTGAATTCCGGGTTTGCCATTGGCTGTGGGCGGTCCTTCGTAGAACACGAACTGCGGGCTGCCTTCGCGCATATCTATGCTTTTCTGGGCAAGGCTGTGTAGCTGCCAGTATTCTCTGATGCGCTGTTCCAGAAGGCGTGGGTTTTCTTTCAAATCTATAGTTTTATACATAATCCTGTTTCTCGTTATCATTACTGCACTTTTCCGTCTCAATGCGAACTTCATCACGGGATATCACGGGTCTTATATGCCGTGCATGGTAAGCAAGGGCTTGGCTTAGTATCTGTCTTAACCGATTTTCTTAGTGTGACCTGTCCGTCTTTGTCCCGGAGTAAAGGTCGGTTTGCCCGTGGGACCGGATTTATGGTGATCGTGCAAAGGTGTTTTGGGAAGAGCTTCAGTGCTTTCTTCCACTGGTTTATCTTCAAACAACTCGCTGAAGTGTTCTTTCAAATCTTCGTGTTCGGAGACGTATGCTTTCCATGCTTCCATAGCAGCATCCATTTCCACACAGCGGGTGCAAAGCACCAGCAAATTCTGTTCTGATACACCGATCCAACCACGATCATAACAGGCATCGCAGCTCTTTTTACGGCGATGTTCTTTGGCGATCTGCTGAGCGGCTTCCAAATGTTTTTCGTCCAGCTTAAACATAATATCTCCTTGTTGCAGGCATAGTTATCCAGATAAAGGAAATCCAGCCTAATTAGGCATTTTGTGCCATTCTTTTCAAACAGCCAATTCTGTAAAAGGAAATTTTCTTCCTTTTGGTTTAGTTATGCCTTGGGGTTTCTTTTGGTCTTGGGTTTGGGGTTATCCACCGGCATTGCCGTAATCTCTTCGATCGGCTCTGCTTCAACTGCCTTAGGCTCGCTGAACTGCATGGGGGAGGAGATGGCCGTCTTTTTCAGCTCCACTTTAACTATGGGCTCCAGACGGTGCGTTACCACAAACAAGCTTTTCTGGCGGGATAAAGCAAGCTTTTCTTCCGCGCTCATCGCTTCTATTTCGTTCAAGTTTACCACCCGCTCGATTTTGCCGGTGGTCATGTCCACGATCTGGACAAAGGATTGTTTCTCTGCCATGAAGTGAACCTCCATTTCATATTTATCTGGGAATTTCTTGCAAATCTCAAGGACGAAGCTAAGGTATTCTTTGGCATGGAAATGGTGCCAGGCACGGAAGCTCTTGCATTTGAAGATACGAGGGCACACGGCACAATATGGGGGTGCCGGTTCTCTGTATCGCTTCAGTTCACAGGAGAAAAGTCTGGCTTTTTTCATTGCCAGACATTATCCTAAAAGCTTGTTTTGCTGTCAAGAAAAGACTTAGGTAAGACTGTTGAACATTCCATCTGTGGAAATCACGAGTGTGAATCTCTGACCATT
>CAYSGM010000056.1:0-17105 GCA_964430595.1 uncultured Candidatus Cloacimonas sp. | reverse complement strand
CTGTGTTATTTTGTCATACACGTTTATGGTTTTTCATAATCACACATTTTGGGCTTTTGGACACTCGGTCACTTAATAATGGCAGCGTTTTTTCCGTCAAACAAAATCTTTAGATTCACGGGAGTTTTTTTCACTTCGAAGAAAACGCCATTCCTGATGGAGGGCAAAGAATCCAGCCAATCCCATGCTACATAATCAATATCATCTTTCACGGTTAAATATGCAACACTCATGCTAAAGAGGTTGTGAAAGAAATGCGAACCCTGGCTGGCTTCGATGGACATGTTAGGAAGCAGCACTTCTACTATGGTTGCCACATTGGTAATTTGGCTCCATGCAACCGGAATACCCAAAAACCGGTCACTGGAACCCCACCGCCCGGGACCAATGAGCAAGTACTTGTTGGGCTTCAGGCTTTGGTTAATCTCGTCCAGTTCCTGCGCCATTGCCTCTGTCTTCACTATATCAAAGCGTGCCGGTGGCAGATACACAATGGTATCAAGGTTTTCTTCCAGGGTGTTTCCCAATGCATAGGAAGAATACAAAAGCAGTTCTGTCTTCTTATCCAGCCAATTCTTCAGATCTTCACTATACAGCTGCTTATTCACTGTTATTGGTCTGATCTGGAGTAAATGAAAGCTCTGTTGTCCGGAGATAGAATCAATATCAAAGGCAAATTCCATCTCAACTTCGCAACCCAACACTTCTCTTCCCAGGCTAAGAAATTCCTTCAACAAGGAAGCTAAGGGAGCTTCATTGTAATGCAGGATGTTACGATAGGTTATCACTCGCGGTCCCTTGGTATATTTCCCGCTAAGGAATTGCAGATTATCATGATCCCACACAGAGCTTAACACCAATAGTTCTTCTTCCAGCATTGTCTGGGTTATCCTGTTGCGGGATAAGGTGCTGTCTTCTCCCTCTATCAGATGGAAATCCCGCCGTGCCACATCAAGGCTGTAGAAATGTCTCTGCGCACCTTTAACAATATCCACCGGAGGAAACATATCCAACTTGGGGAAAGATGGGCAGAAAGCAAAGGTGCGCTCGCGTTCCACTGCTGTTTTACCCAATCCTGTTGATAAGGTTACAATGCCATCTTCGTGGCTCATATTAACAGCAGGATAGTAGTTATATGACTGTGCCACCCCCGAAAGCAGGGGATAGAAGGCATCGCCCCTTTGTGATCCGGCTACCTTCTGAATAATCACAGCCATCTTTTCTTCCCGTGCCGGTATGTTCAAAGACTCCCTATATGCCCTGGCGTTCTTTAAAAACATAGAAGAATAAACCAGCTTAACCGCAGTGATAATCTGCCCCAGTCTAACACGTGCATCTGCATGGCTATTGGGAATCAGAAACGTCCTGAACACTCCGGCAAATGGATTTGCAACGTGATCTTCCAGAATAGAAGAAGATCTTACCGCTAATGGTGATGAGCACTTTGATAACAAACTACTTAGCTGTGATATACTCCGATGAGGCAATTGCGCTGCCAGGAAAAGCTGGTCTATCTCCGCATCACTTAGGCTTTCTACCACATCCATATTAGCAAGCTGAGGGTTAAAGCTGATAAACTCATCAAATATCCCTGTTGCCAACACCGCCGCTACTGGCACAGAAATCTTCACCTGGGGATATTTCTCTGCCACAAAACTATACCTGTTCAGCACCACATTCAGGAATGCCAATCCTCTGCCCTTACCGCCAATGGAATCATCACCAATCTTATAGATCAGGTTCAGGTCAAAATCCGCTTCATCCGTAAAATCCTGAATCTTCTCCCTTCTCCTATACGCTATCAGCGAAGCCAGTGCCTCTTCCAAAGCATCACGTATCTCAATTGGGTCCTGGGTAAGATCCACTCCCTTCAAATACAGGCACAGTGCTGCCTCTGCATGAGTAGCCAGCCAGGAGTGGAAATGCCTGTTCTTCATATGAAAGCTGACTGAGGTGGGAGTAAGGCTCTTAATACTCTTATGGAACCCAATCAAGGTATTAGCTTCGCCCAACTTACTCCCATTAGCCTCCCGGAAGGTAAACTTACCAAAGCCAATTTCAGTTTGTAACCAGCGTCTTAGCTGCATACTTAAACCAGGCAAATCTTTATAAAGAAATTCACCTTCATTACTGGATACAATATCCCGATACATCGGATTAAAGGACTGCATTAGGAAGGGTAAACTTGGATTATGCTTACGAATATACTGTAACAATTCCAAGCCCCCGTTAGGATGCACTTCCCCCATATAGTGATAGTTAATATTGCTCACAATCCCAATTATCGAGTTAGTATGGCTTTCATAGAATTCCACTGCGCTTGTGTAATCGTGTAACAGGACAATCCTTGGTCTCGCATTTAGATACAGGTTCTTATACATGCTCTGATGCTCACTGCGAATCAACCCTATGCAAAGCTGCATAATCTGCTCATAAAGCAAAGGCAGAAATTGAGAGTAGTATGGAATAAAGGTCTCCACCACCAGGATGACGGGGACATCGTAAGCCAGCATATCCTGCTTGATATTCAGCATCTCTTCCCACAGCTTGATTATTGCCAGGAAGAGCTTTGAATCTCCGTTCCAGTAAAAGAAATCCTGCACATCATACAAATCGTCGGTGTGGTTCTCGATAAACATCAAATCCTGTGGTGCTCCCAGGAGGAAGAACACCGGAAGCTCAGGATTGCTCTGTTTGATAAGATTGAGCAGGGTAAGGGCGATCTGCCGCATAGATGGCAAATGCAGAATAATAATATCAATCTGCTCTTGCTCCAGCAGCTTCAAAGCACTTTCCAAAGAGGAAGCGTGAAAGATATTAGGCTGAGTGCTTAGGTTCAACAGGTGGAAATCCTCTGTAACCTGCTCTGCCAGAAAGCCATCCACTTCGAATACAAAGGAATCGTATAGAGACGAGATCATCAGGATACGTTCCACTTTACGTGGCATCAAGGATTCCAGCAGTGCGGATTCCTGAGCCCAGAAGTTAGTGTGTATCATATACAACCCTATTTGTGTATCACTGCCAAGCCGGTTTTCCCATCCATCCTCACCACCAAGGGGTGACTGAATTCCAAATGCACAAAGAAATCTCCTCTTTCCTTGATAGGTTGCGCCAACAGCCAATCCATATCCACAAAATCCGTCTCTGACACGAAAGGTATTGTGAAGTAACCCACATTCATCGCCACCAAGTTATGGAAGAAATGCGTCCCTTGCGAAGCTTCCACGATGAAATCCCGCAAGCCTGTCTCCAATATCACTTTAGCCCTATTGATCTGTGGCCACCTTACTGGAATCCCTAAGAATCTATCTCTGGAACCCCAACGTCCGGGACCAATCAGGATATACCTTTTACCATCTGCTGCCATCTTGTTATTATAGCGTTCCACTTCTTCCTGCATTTCCTGTGTTCTGGTTTTATCGAAGCTCTTAGGATCAAGGTATATAATATCCGTAAGCTCGTTGATAACTCCATTCCCCATGCCATGCTCCGTGTACATAATCAGGTCCTTCTTATCTAACTGCTCGGCATCGATACGGTATGCATCGGCACTAACGCTCAAGGGACGTATCTGCAAGATATAGAAGCTGGGCTTATGCTTATAGCGCTGATCATAATCCAGATTCACCGCAAACTCTATCTCCACGGGGATGCCAAGTGCTATCTCTCCTATTTCCAGCAGCTCTTCCACGATCTTTGCCAGCGGGAAGTAGTTATGCTTCAGGATATTAGAGAATGTTATCACCTTCATTCCGCGTTCTGCAAGGTTATCTGTCAGCCTGTAGTTCTCATAGTCCCACACCGAAGCAATGTATCTCAAGCTATCATGCTTCTCCGCGTCCTTAATGGTGAGCTTGGCAAGGGTTATCTCCTCGCCTCTGGTTAAGTCCGAGTCATTCAGCGATAAATCCAGCGCATAGAACTCTTTCTGCGACGAACGCATCATCTCCTGCTGCGGAAGCATATCCGTCTGCGGATACCTGGGACAGAAGCGGAAGTTAAGTTTCCCTTCCACCACGGATTTCCCCAATCCCAATGCAATATTGGCTATCCCATCCGTATGCAGCATGTGAGCGGTTGGGTAAAAGTTATAGGACTGCGCTACTCCCGAGAAGTGCGGATAGTAATAGTGCTCACCTTTCAAACTGCCCACCGTTTCCTGAATAATCACCGCCATCTTCTCTTCTTCCGCCTTAAAATTCAACGCTTCCAGAAATGAGCGTGCATCCGAGAGATATACCGAGGCAAACACCAGCTTTATCGCATCCATAAGCTGCCTCAAGCGATGCATTTTATCCGGATGGTTGTTTGGCAGCATAAAAGTGCGATACACCCCCGCCAAAGGCTGTGCCTGAGAATCCTCCAACAAGCTGGAAGACCTAACGGCAATAGGATACGTAACCACATCCAGATATACTTCCAGCCGTGCCACCAATTGATCCGACAGCTTGCCATCAATAAAAATCTGATCTATCTCGGCATCGCCTTTACCGCTAATTTGCTGCAAGATTTCGTTGCGCTCCACAAACTGATCAAACTCCGCCGTCCCAATAATAGCCGTGCTTGGCAGAGAAATGGAAATGCTCTCGAACTTCTTCTCATAATCCATCGTGCATAGCAGTGCGTTCAGAAACGCCAATCCGCGTCCTTTACCACCAAGCGACCCCTCTGTCAGCCTGATTATCTGATTCATCTCACTAAGGGACACCGCATCAAAATTTATTATCTTTCCCCTGTTTTTATCTATCCTTACGGTGCGGAACACGTGATACAGAAAGTCCCGCAGCTCTTCCCTACTCCCAAAATCTTCTATCTTCATGGGTCGTATCTTCTTGGCAATCTGCACTTCTCCATGGGCAATCAACCAGTTTGAAAAGTGGTTAAACTTACTATGAAACAGCAGCGTTTCTTCCGGAATCTTTAGTATCTTATTCTCAAACTCGGCGATATTAGCCGCTTCCTCGATGATATTCCCTTCCTTATCCCGGAAGCAGAAGTTACCAAAGCCCAGATTATACACCATATAACTTCGCAAATCCGCAAACAACTGCTTGGAATTCTTATTCAAAAAGAACACGCCTAAGTCATTAGCTGTTTTCTCATTTTCGCTTTCTGAGGATTGTAATATCATCGGCAAGTCTTTGTTCGTCTTCATGATATGCTTAATCAGTTTAATCCCCGCATGCGCATCCACCTCCCCGCCAATCTTGTAGCGTACGTCCGATATCAGGCACAGCAAATATTCGCTATACTTCTCATACAGTGCCAGCGCTTCATCATAGTCATGCACCATCAGCACCTTGGGGCGGATTCGCATCCTAAGCCGCTTGTTAATATCGCTAACCTCTTCTTCTATCAGCTTCTGCGTTTGTTTCATCACCACTGCATACAACGAGGGCAAGAAGAGGGAGTAATAATGCACCGAATCTTCCACCAGCAATATCACCCTCACCAGCCCATGCGCGGTGTCATACTCCACATTCATTTTATCTTCCACGCTTTTAACCATCGCCAGGAACAGCTTAGTATCCCCATTCCACAGGAAAACATCATCTATATACTGCTTTTCATTGGGGTGATTCTCCCAGATCACATAGTCCGAAGCCACATTCAACAGCAACAGCACGGGTAAATCAGGAGTCTTTTTCTTTATCGCCTTGGCAAGCTGAAAGGGACCAATCTCTCCTATGCGCATCATGGTAATCACCAGATCGAATTCCTGCGTTTTCATCTTTTCCAACGCTTCTTCGCCTGTAGGCACAGATGTAATGCGCGGAGTGGTTGTTAAGTTAAGCTGCCTGTATTCACCAAATATCTGTTCCGAAAGCCTGCCATCCTGCTCAAAGATAAACGCATCATAAAAAGTAGAAACCAGCAAGATATCCCTAACCCTCTTTTGCATAAGCTGATGGAATATATCCTCACCAAACTTGAACTTGTTATAGTAATAATTCAGCTCTTCCAGTTTCATCACATAACCTCATAATATTTATTCATCTTAACCACAAACCGCTGCTATACTGCTAACCGGTGTATAACATGTAGCAGATTAAACAAGTTCCACTCGTGATACAAACCTATCCAATGCGGAAATCTTGGCAAGCAATATGTGCTGTGCCCCCCTCAAACCCAGCCCTGCGATGGCAATTCCCTATCACTTTTTTACCCCATCACATCATTTCTTCGTTAAATCATCACCACGTCACCTCATCACCTAATCCAACCCGTTATTATGCGGAGGCGATTCCCTCGTGAATCACTCGTCCCACCTCGGAATCACCACGAGTTCACGAGGGAATTACGAGGCGTTAAAGAGAAGGAGGAGGGATGGATCAATTGGCAACCAACCGTTCATAACCCCCCAAAGTCTAATGTCTGACTTCTACTCCCCCAGTCCCCCA
This sequence comes from uncultured Candidatus Cloacimonas sp., assembly GCA_964430595.1. Classification (GTDB taxonomy): domain Bacteria; phylum Cloacimonadota; class Cloacimonadia; order Cloacimonadales; family Cloacimonadaceae; genus Cloacimonas. The sequence goes on along the minus strand of CAYSGM010000056.1, from coordinate 10,701 downwards.
CCCAATAATTGAGCCAAGCAACCTCCATACAGCTACCTTGTATCCTGCATATTATGCAAGAATCACGTTAGTTATCCTAAAGGAACCAGCAACATTTATTGAGAGAGTGATGGATAGTATATGTTTGAAACGGGTAACGGGATATATGGGATAACACGCATGAGATTCAAGGCTAAGCGTATGCCTTACAATTGTATCAAGCGGGTGCAGAACGGAGGTTCTGCACGCAGCTTTGGCGTTGTTCACCTGTAGGGGCAGATCCCCGTGTCTGCCCAGGCGGATAAACACAGGGGTTTATCCCTACAGAGATAATGCAGCAGAATTATTGACAGATATGCGCACCTGCCAAAGCTTGGCTCCGATATGGATAATGTAAACGTATTCAGCGTGTTTGAGGTTACCCGCCACTTGCGGCAGGTGATAGAATCCTCTCTGGAGCCAATGTATGTGGCAGGGGAGGTGAGCAGCTTCACGCATCACAGTTCCGGGCATATGTACTTTAACCTGAAGGACGAGCATGCCACCCTACGCTGCACCTTCTTTAAGAACAGTAATTACCGGCTGGATTTCAAGCCTGCGGAAGGTATGCAGGTGGTATGCTATGGTAAGATAACGGTGTTTGAGAAGGGCGGAACCTATAATCTGAACGTACAGAGCATGAGTCAGGCGGGTTTGGGCGCGATGCAACGCAAGTTTGAAGAGCTGAAACGGAAGCTGAATAGCGAAGGCTTGTTCGATGCGGCGCATAAAAAGCCTATTCCTAAGTACCCTAATAAGATAGGTATTGTAACTTCACCCACCGGGGCAGCGTTGCAGGACATCCAAAATATCATCGTGCGCAGGTATCCTGTGGAATTGCAAGTGTATCCGGCGCTGGTGCAAGGGGCGGAAGCTGCGGCGCAGATAGTGAACGGTATCCAGTATTTTAACGCGGCTAATGAAGTGGATATTATCATCGTTACGCGCGGAGGAGGCTCGCAGGAAGACCTTTTCTGCTTTAATGACGAGGCTCTGGCGCGGGCTATATTTGCTTCCAAGCTGCCGGTTATTTCGGCGGTTGGGCACGAGATAGATTTTACTCTGGCGGATTTTGTGGCGGATTTACGTGCACCTACTCCCTCTGCAGCGGCGGAGCTGGCGGTGCCTGATAAAAAAGACTTGTTGGGCTTGCTGGCATCTCTGGCACGACGTTTAGACTTGGCGAAACAGAAGGAAATCAGCAGCTATAGGCAGAAACTGGCCGAGATGCAGCTTAGTATCAACCGCTATCACCCGGAGAAGCTGTGGCAAAGCTATCAGCAGCGATTTGATATGGCAAGCATGGGGCTGTTTAATGCCACACGTGTGCTGCAACAAAAGCGGATGCAGATGGATATGGTGGCAGAACGGAGCTTAAACAAAGTGCAGAGCCAGTTCGAGCTTAGTTTTAGCCGGGCAAAGGGTGATCTTAAACAGGCGGAGCGGGAACTGCACGATAGTGTGTATGGTATTATCAATAATCATAGAACCAAGCTAGAACATGCAGAGGCGTTGATGCAGCAGCTTTCGCCAAGTAAGATACAGAGTAAAGGCTGGATCATGGCTTTTAAGGCGGGGAAGGTGGTAAGTTCGGTTAAACAATTGCAGCCTCAGGATAAGCTTACCCTCAGCTTTATAGATGGTGTAGCAAATAGCAATATAGAGAGTATAGAGGAGACTACTTGAAGTATCTTCTTATCATGTTGCTGCTAAGCATTTCTATGGCAGGGTATTGTGAAGTCCACAGCATGTGGGTGTTACCCTGGGATATTGCTTCGCCCGCGGCAGTGGATGAAGTTATCCAAACTGCATTGGAGTGTAAGCAGACAGAGCTGTTGGTGGAAGTGCGCTACCGGAGTGATGCTTTGTATGATACATCTAAAGCAGGAGAGCTGTTTCCGAATCCTGAACCACGCAGCTATATATTGGCTGATAACGGCTTTGATCCGCTTAGCTACACGCTTGAGAAGGCTCATGCGGTGGGTTTGGCGGTGCAGGCTTGGGTGATAGTGTTCAATGCTACGCCTCTGGACAGGAAGCTTGTGGCGCAGAACTATATGTATATAAACCATAGGGATTGGCTTACTTGCGACAGGGCGGGCAATAGTCTGAATGGGAACAGTCAGTTTGGGTATTTTGTGGATGCCGGGGTGCCGGAAGTGCAAGATCACCTGATTGGCGTGTTTAGTAACCTCGTGGCGGGTTACCCGGAGCTGGATGGCTTGCATCTGGATTATATCAGGTATCCTGATGCGCGCTTGGGCTATCATCCCACCTCGATGCAACGGTATAATGATTATTGCACGGAGCAGGAAGAGATAACCTTCAATGAATGGCGCATCATGCAGGTGAGCGGTTTTGTGCAACGCTTAAGTGCGCAGGTGAAACAGATTAATCCGCGTTTGATGCTGAGTGCAGCGGTGTTCGCTGATATAGCAGAGGCGAATGTGGCATACGCTCAGGATTGGGTTAGCTGGCTGCAACAAGGCTACGTGGACCGCATCTACCCCATGGCGTATAATAATAAGTTTAACGTGTATCAGAAGCAGTTGGAGCAGATGAAACTGCTTGGCAAAGATAAATCGATAGTGCTGGGCTTACGTGCCTGGGATGAAGGCGGGAAAAGCCTGGTTGCCAGCGGTAGGAATGGCTACGATGTGATGGATATTGCCAAGCGGGTGGATTATGCTAGGGGGAAAGGCTTTGGTGGGGTGGCGATGTTCAGCTATGCCGGCTTGAAAGTGGGTAATGCCTGGAAGCAGCTTTCCAGCCTGTGTTTTGAGGAGCCAGGTGCCCCTGTGACCGCTGTTTTACCCGCAATGCCTGAAGCTATACATGCTGAGTTCAAAGTTCATAATGAGTTGCAAGAGTATGTGATAGATTTGTTCGTGCCCAGCGAAGGACGCTGGCGTTGGGAGATTCATCAGGGTGAGATGATTTATTATCGCTATCGGTATTACCTGGAAGGGCAGAACCGAGACTATTGGAATGGGGCACTAGAAAGCAGGAATGAACCCCTCGGTGAAAACCTGATTAGCCCGGGAGCATATTCTGTGCGCTTGCTGCGGGAGGATACTGCGGAGAGTTATGCCTTCGAGGTGAGCTTTGAGGAACTAAGTGAGCCATGAGTGAGCTTTCTAAACAGGCGGGCTTACTATCTGCCACAGAGTTCTTTAGGTTCTTTGTAAAGAGCATCATTGGCATTGCACTGGCGCGTCTGATAACGCCTGCCGAGCTTGGCAGTTACCGTCAGCTATTCCTTATCTACACTACTTTTTCCACATTGTTGCTGTTGGGGATTCCGCAAAGCTTGCTGTATTTTCTGCCAAAATGTTCAGGGGCTGAAGCGCAGAAGCGGATTATCAGCCGCACCTTGAATGTGGTATCTGTGCTTGCCTTGCTGTTTGCTGTGGCGATATTTGCCTTGCGGGGGTTTATTGCAGGGAAGTTTAATAATCCCAGTTTGAAGCCACAGTTGCTGATATATGCCATTTATCCGCTGTTTATCTTCGTTACTCAGCTTTATAGCTCTATTATGTTGGGGCTGAAACAACCTGTTCAGGCAGCTAAATTTACTCTGTTTGCAATAGTTACGGATTTTGTGCTGATCCTGGGAACGGCGTTTATTACCCGTGACTTGGCTATGATTGTATGGGCTGTTATTGCTTCCGCCTTTCTGCAATGGCTGTATGCCCGTGTTAAGCTGCGGAAGTATAATTATCGGTTGTCGGCATCATTTTTCGAGGGGTTTCGAGCTCAGCTTGCTTATTCCATTCCTTTGGGAATGTCTTCTATTGTTGGGATTTTGGGGATACAGCTAGATAAGTTCATGATCTCGGGGTTCTTCACGCCGGAGCAGTTCGCTGTCTTCTCGATCGGGGCAATGGAACTGCCCTTTATTGGGATCTTGGCAAATTCGGTTAATTCTATCTTACTGCCGCATTTAAGCTCAGGTAATCCTAAGAATATGGGGGAGCTATACAGCGGTGCTGTGCGTAAGAATGCCTTGATAGTATTTCCCATGGCTGCCTTGTTTTACATGTTTGCAGAGCCTATTATTGTGTTCTTGTATGGGGCGGTATATGCCGAGGCAGCCGTGTATTTCAAGATATACCTGCTGATCCTGCCTTTGAGAATTGCCACCTACGGGATTATCTTTCAAGCATTTGGCAAGACAAAGGTGATTATGCTTAATTCACTGTTTGTGCTGTCCCTGAATGTGGTGATGAACTACTTCTTTATCAAAGCCATGGGGATGAAGGGTGCTGCCTATGCTACAGTCCTTGTCACCTGGCTTTCGGTGGGCTTGTACCTTGTTATGATGAAGCATGTGCTGAAGCTGAGGCTTAGAGACTACTTCCCCATCGTGAAGGTGGCGCGCACCGGTATAGTTACGCTTGCCTCTGTGCTGATCTGCCTGCCTTTGATACATATAACTGATACACCGTTCCTGAACATGCTTATCGGGGGAATGCTGTGTTCTATGTTGTATATTGTATTGGGCAGACTGCTGGGAGCGATCCTAAGCTGTGATGTTATGCTGGTGTGGGACATGGGCAAAGCCGTGGCTTCCAAGGTTAAAAGATGAAGAAGCTGCTGTATATATCTTACCTCTTCCCCCCTGTTGGTGGCTCAGGAGTGCAGCGGAGTTTGAAGTTTGCCAAACACCTGCCTGAGTATGGGTGGGAACCCATCATGCTGGTTGCGAATCACCGATTTCTTAAACAGCCTAAGGATTATAGCCTATTAAGAGAGATAAGCCCTGAATTGGTAATTCACAGTACGTTTGCTATTGATATACGATGGGTGTTCAAGCTCTTATGGGGATTGCGTTTGCATAAGTTGGTGGATATGATTAATCGATATTGCCTGATTCCTGATGCAGACATCCTGTGGCTACCTTTTGCAAAAGCTGCTGTTAAGCATATCTTTAGCAAGAATAAGATTGATATGGTTTTCATCACTGCACCTCCTTATTCTGCACTGTTTCTTGGTGATTATGTCAAGCAGCTTTACGGGGTGGATTACTGCGTGGATTTCCGTGATCTGTGGACTTCGGGTGTAGGCAGAGCAGATAATCCTCCTACTTTACGCATCCGGCACAAAGAGAAGCAGTGGGAAAAGGGGATACTACACCAAGCTAAGAGTGTGGTATGCGTCAATGATGCAATGGTTAGTAAACTGCTTCATATTTACCCTGAGCTTGCCCCTGAAAAGCTACATGGGATAACGAACGGCTATGATGCAAATGACTTTGCCTCAATAACTTCATACAAACGGCGAGAAAGCATGCACATAGTGTTTACCGGATCACTATATGGAAGGTTTCAGCCGGATATTATATGGCAAGCAGTCTCAGAGCTACTAACTGAGGGCTTGATAAACCCTGATAAGCTTCGCTTTGATATATACGGACATAATACTGTCTCCTTTGTAATGGGCAAGTATGCTTCTAACTCAACCGTAAGGCGTATGGTGCGTATTCATGGTTACCTTCCTCATAAAGCCAGCATAAGCAAGATATGCACTGCTGATGCGCTGTTAGTTTTATCTCCCGCTGGTATAAGCTCTGATACAGACAGCCATTCCAAGCTTTATGAATACATGCGAAGTGAGAGACCTATCTTTGCTGTGGTTAGTCCTGAGAGTATCGGCACCCGCATCCTGGAAGGTAGTGGGACAAGCTTTATTGCAGATTCCTCTTCACTTGCTTCGATTAAAGAGACACTGCTAACGATATACATTAAATGGACTAAGGATGAACTGGCTTTACATCCTGATAGAGAATACGTAAGCAGATTTGATCGTCGTGCTTTAACGAAGAAACTGGCATTTATATTGGATGCTGCTACAGTGGATAAGCATTGAAAGTCCTAGTAATCCCCTCCTGGTATCCCTATCCTGCAAAGCCACTAGCCGGTAAGTTTTTCTATGAGCAAGCGCGCACTTTGGCAGAAAATAGCATTGCAGAGGTGACCATTCTTAACTGGGGACAGAACGAGTATCAGCTCCAGCTTCGGCATCCCCTGCAGAGCATTGGTAAGCTACTAAAGCTTTACACCGCCAAAGCCGGTATTAATCAAATAACCCCCAACTTTAAGGAACTGCTAATACCTCATCTTAGTTTTACCAGCCACTTCAGAAAAGGGAATATAGATGCTCTGGTAAACAAGATTAGCCTTCCTGATAAGCCTGATCTGATCCATGCTCACGTTACCTTTCCTGCTGGCTACTTAGCCTGGAAACTTAGCGAGAAGCTTTCTGTGCCCTTCATTATCACAGAACATAGCGGTCCCTTTCCTTTCCCGGAATTTATCAGCAATAGGGGCATATCCCCACTTATAACTCAACCTCTCCTTGCAGCTAACAAAGTGCTGGTGGTTAGTTCTTTTCTACAGAAAGAGCTGATGGAACAAGCCCATGTAAAAGCAGACATCATTCCCAATCTCGTTGATACGGATTTCTTTAAACCAACTATTCAGCCCACTCTCAATAAGAGGTTCAGAATTTTTGCCCTTTCTTCTTTAACCGAAGCCAAGGGTGCACTTGATTTGCTCGAAGCTGTTAATCTGTTACACGCAACTGGAATGGATTTCTGCCTATACTGGGGTGGAGATGGATACCTGAAAAGCAAGTTGCACAAGTATGTCCGGCAGCACAATTTAAAGGCAAACGTAGTTTTCCTCGGGCAAATCAACCCCCAAGAGGCATTACTTCAATATCAAAAATGTGATTGCTTTGTTATGCCAAGTCATGTGGAGAGTTTTAGCGTTGTGCTTATCGAAGCTCTTGCCTGTGGTAAGTCGGTTATAGCTACGGATTGCGGAGGACCTAAAGATATAGTTAATGCAAAGTGTGGCTGTCTGGTTCCTGCACGAAAACCACAGTTACTTGCAGAAGCAATGATGCTTATGGCACAAAACAGAAGTGAGTATTCCCCGGAAATTATCCGCACTTACTGCCAAGAACACTACAGCCCCGAAGTAGTGTGCATACAAATAAAGGACGCATATATCAGCGTCCTTCATCCACAATTATAAGTCCAATACTTCCTGTATTGTAGCAATCAATTCTTCGCGCATAAATGGCTTTTGCAAGGTTGCTTTGGCTCCCAGCTTCTGCGCAAGTGGCAGGTAACTATCCGGACCAAACTTTCCACCCCCGCTCATGGCAATTATCTTTAAATTGGGATTAAGTGCCAGTAAGTCCTGAATAGTTTCCAAGCCCTCTTTATCGGGCATGATAATATCGGTAAGCACCAAGTCCGGTTGAAAATCCGCACAGACTTCCACAGCCTGATTTCCATCACCTGCCTGCCGCACATCATAACCTGCCCTAGCAAGCATTTGCACCAGTACATTTCGAAAGCTGCTGTCGTCTTCAATCACCAATATCTTTGTCATTTATATATCCTTACATTACTAAATAACTTGTCTTGCAGTCCATTAGGAACACATAATGCACCCATGAAGGCAAAATATACGAAGTGCTTCGTTTGTAAAGGGGATTTTGCCATCATATAGAAACATATCAAGCAAAGTGTGGAGCAAATTCTACATAAATACTAAAAAGGGCATCCACATAAGGATGCCCTTCAATAGGCTGGTGGCGAGACCCAGAATCGAACTGGGGACACAAGGCTTTTCAGGCCTCTGCTCTACCGGCTGAGCTATCTCGCCGCGTTCAGTGTAAAGACTTTAAAACCAGCTTTTCTGTCAAGTCCAAACTGCTGTTTGCTTACTTTTTATATGATTTCGGCTCATTTCGTTTAGGCTTCTTGGCTGGAGTCGCCACGCTGGCTTCCACCTGTATGCCTTTGTATTTATTACTGTTAAAAGCCTTTAGCAATTTTGATTCGTAATCCGCATCCAAATCGATCAGACTGTATGTGTCATATATGTTAATCTGTCCAATTTCTATCCCACGTGACACATTAAGCTTGTTTATATACCGCATCAGCTCGCGCTTGTTCATCTCCACGTTAAAGCCAAGATTAAGCCTGAAGGTTTTGAAGGTAAACTGTTTCTTCACTTCATCGTTATTCTTGTCACTACCATAGCGTGCTTCAATTCCACGTTTACTACGTGGTTCGCGGGTGTCGCGGGGGCTTCTTTCCTCGGTTGATTCCAATTCACGAATGTCTTTATAATACTCCAGAAAGCGGTTAAATTCCACTGATACAAAACGTTGTATCAGCTCTTCACGTGTCATCCAGCTTAGCTTCTTATATACTGCAGGCAGAAATGAATCGATCTGTGCTGAATCCACTTCCACGCGTTCCACCGTATCAACAAAGTTAAACAGCTGTTTCTCACAGATCTCTCTGCCACCGGGAATCTTGTTATAAACTATATCTCTGCCCAGTCGTTTTTCTATCGTTTTTAGCAGGCTTACTTCTTTACTATGGATAATTGTGATCGAGATTCCGCTTTTACCCGCACGCCCGGTACGCCCTGATCTGTGGATATAAGCATCAGGATCAGTTGGGGCATGATAGTTGATAATATGGGTAAGATCATCCACATCCAGACCTCTTGCCGCCACGTCCGTAGCCACCAGTAAACGCACAAACTTACTCCGGAATCGGCTCATCACCAGTTCGCGCTGCCCCTGAGACAAATCTCCGTGCAGAGCATCGGCATTATATCCATCTTGTTGCAGTTTATCGGCAATTTCCTGGGTTTCGTTTCTGGTTTTGCAAAAGATGATCCCATAAATCTTAGGGCTCATATCTGCAATCCGTTTTAACGCCAGATACTTATCCCTGGCTTGCACCCGGTAGAAGAAGTGGCTGATGTTATCTGCACCCTGATGCTCGTTGCCGGCACTAATCCGGTGCGGGTTTTTCATAAATCCTTTGGCGAGTTTATCCACTTCGGCAGGCATGGTTGCGGAAAAGAGAAGGGTTTGCTTGGTAGCGGGAGTGTGGCTCATAATGCTGAACAGGTCTTCTTTAAAGCCCATATTCAGCATTTCGTCCGCTTCATCCAGGATCAGCATGCTAATGTGATCTATCTTCAGTGCTCCCTGGCGGATCATATCATATACTCTGCCGGGAGTGCCAACCACGATATGTACACCAGCTTTCAGGGCATCTTTTTGCTTAAATATAGGTGCTCCACCATATACCGCAGTGGTTTTTATACGTGGCATAAACTGTGCGTAGGAGGTTAAATCGTTATTGATCTGGATACAAAGCTCTCTGGTAGGGCACAGAATCAAAGTCTGCACCGCAAGTTTCTCTATATCAGTAAGGCTTAGAACGGGGAAACCGAATGCAGCAGTTTTGCCGGTTCCGGTTTGAGCCAAAGTTATTAAATCTCCATCGTTTTCAAGCAGCCAGGGGATTGTAAGTTCCTGCACCTCAGTAGGTGACACATAATTAAGAGCTGCTGCGGCTCTCTGCAACGGTTCTGGTAGGGTGATATCAGTGAATTTTAGCACTAAGTGGTTCCTTTTATTAGAATTTGGGACATCATCTCAGGGAGGGCATATTTGTAAAGCTAATAAATAAGTTCTCGCTCAGAATTGTATGAAATGCTTGACGTTATCTGTTTCCAGGATTAGTGGCATAGATAAAGCAATAATCATCGAGGATCGACATGAGCGAAACAAAGAATGCAACTCTGGTTTTGGGGGGCGGATCCGCCCTTGGCTTAGCACATATAGGTGTATTGAGTGTTCTGGAAGAGCAATATAATATTACTGCCGTATTGGGAACCAGCATGGGAGCTATCATTGGTGCCATGTTCGCCATGGGCATGGATTCCGAAAGCATTCTAACCCTCGCCGGAAAGCAAAGCAATGCCAGAGTGTTTTCCCCACTGTATTTGGATAGGCACATAGGAGGTATATTCGACGGCAGTATGATGCTAAAACTATTCCAGGAATGGACATCAGGAGAGCTGATTGAGAATGGTAGAATCCCGTATATAGCCTGTGCGTACGACCTCAACAGCCGCAGCACTATCCTTTTTAACCGTGGTACATACGCTGATGCTATGCGGGCTTCTTCCTCTCTACCGCTTCTCTTTGCACCTTACAACTTCCAGGGATACAGTTTTGTGGATGGAGGTATCGAACACCCCCTTCCTCTGAGCTATACACACTTATTCAACAGTGATTTGGTGATAGCAGTTAATGTTCTGCCCAGAGTAGAGCATCAGGCGAGAATGGTTGAGTATGGGCGTAAAGAGCTTTCCAAACCCAAGCGTTTCTTCCGCGCTCAAGTTATCATGCAATCTGTATTTCAAAACCAGGCTTACATGGCAGTGAAGGATATAAATACCTTTGAGCCGGATATCGTTATAGACGCTGCCATGCCGGGAGGGAAACCTTTTGCCTTCCACAAAGCCCAAACGTTTTATGATTATGGTCGCAAAACTGCCATCATGACCTTGGAAGATTATCGTGAACCAAGCTTTCTGGAAAAAATCCGCCGGCAATACCACAATTTGACCAGCAAAAACGGGAGCATTAAGCCCAATAACTAGCTGATGTTTTGTTAACGAACATTGTAGTTAGTGCTTAACCAGTGCTAATCAACTTAGCAAATCCCCTAAACAAACCTGATAGGCTCCACGATTATAACCAATGTATAGTGATCTGTTTTCATTCTATTACTGCACATGGCGTGTCACCCTTAAAAGTATCCACCCTAAGGAGCTGAGAATTATGCCCGAG
>CAYSGM010000055.1:0-17271 GCA_964430595.1 uncultured Candidatus Cloacimonas sp. | reverse complement strand
CCCTGGCCTATTGATTGCGAACCAATCGCTCTACCAACTGAGCTATAGCCCCACGCAATCTAATCGCAGCATAGGCGTTAACCCATGCTGCGAACACGTTTACTGCAAATCTGCAAGCAGGTCTTTTGTCAAGCAGAGTTTTGTGTTTACCTCGATGTACTTCTCTTTTTCCTTGGCAATAACTTCTTCTTTGGCGCTCGCCATGAAGTTGGTATTGTTCAGTTTGGCGTTAATGCCTCTAAGCTCTTTTTCCATCTTATCTATCTGTTTGCCAAGGCGTTGTCTTTCCACATCAAGATCTATCAAGCCGGAAAGCGGTAGGAATATCTCGATGTTCCGCACCACCGCTGCGATGGCGGCTTTTGGCTTATCTATGCCCACTCCGCCGGCGATGGCTGTCACCCTGGCAAGCTTGCGGAAATACGCCATATAGCTGTCGAACAGGCTTTGCTGCCTGGCTTCGGCATAGCGGATGGTGATCTCTATCTCCTGCGTGGGAGCAAGATTCACTTGCTTGCGCAGGTTGCGGATGGCGGTGATGCTTTCCTGCACGAAGCTCATCTCGTCGTTTATGGTGGGGTCAACCAAGTTCAGCTCTGCTAGCGGGAATCCGGCGATTATCAGCGCTTCTTCCGGCATGGGGAATACCGCTTTGATGCCCTGCCAGATCTCCTCGGTAATGAAGGGCATGATTGGGTGCAGCAGGCGCATGCCTTTTTGCATCACATCCAGCAGCACATATTTGGCAGTTAACTGGCTGGCAAGCCCTGCTTCGGGACGCAGACGGTCTTTGGAAAGCTCTATGTACCAACTGCAAAACTCGTCCCACAGGAACCTGAAGATAGTGTTGGCAGCATCGTTCAGGCGCAAGTTTTCGTAATGCGCGCTTACTTCCGTGCTTACTTCCTGCAGACGGCTGATTATCCATTTATCGGCAAGCTCAAGCTGAAGCTGCTCTTGTGTGGGCAAACCTTCTATTTCGGTGATGCTCATCATAATAAAGCGATAGGCATTCCACATCTTATTGGCGAAGTTGCGCCCCAGTTCCAGCATGCTGTCTGCGTAGGCTACATCCGCACCCTTGGGGGTGTTAAAGATCATGGAGAAGCGCAGTGCATCGGCACCCACGCTCTTTATAATATCAATCGGATCGGGCGAGTTGCCTAGGGACTTGCTCATCTTGCGCCCTATCTCGTCCCGCACGGTGCCATGCAGCAGCACGGTATTGAAGGGGATCATATCCTTGAAGTGCAGCGTGGACATAATCATCCGCGCCACCCACAGGTAAATGATCTCCGGGGCGGTGATAAGCACATTGGTGGGCAGGAACTTCTGCAAATCCGGCGTGTCGTCTGGCCAGCCCATGGTGCTAAAGGGCCACAGCCAACTGCTGAACCAGGTATCCAGCACGTCCTCGTCCTGAGTGATCTTGCTTGAAGCACATTTGGTGCAGCTTTCGGGCATCTCTTTGGCAACCATCATTTGTCCACATGCATCGCAGTAATAAGCCGGGATGCGGTGTCCCCACCAGATCTGGCGGGATATGCACCAATCGCGGATGTTGTTCATCCAGTGCATATACACCTTAGTCCAACGCTCCGGCTGGAACTTCACCTCACCGCTCTCCACCACTTCTATGGCGCGCTTGGCAAGGGGAGCCATCTTCACAAACCACTGGTCGGAGAGGTATGGTTCGATCACGGTATCGCAGCGGTAGCAATGCCCCACGGCGTGGTCATGGTCTTCCGTCTTTTCCAATAGGCCTTGTGCGGTTAGCAGGCTAAGCACTTTCTCACGGCAGGCATAGCGATCCATACCGCTGAAGTCCGCACCGGCTTCATCATTCATGATTCCGTGCTCGTCCATCACCAGAAGCTGGGGCAGGCTGTGGCGCACCCCTATTTCAAAGTCGTTGGGGTCGTGCGCCGGGGTTACCTTCACGCAGCCGGTGCCGAAGTCCTTATCTACATAGTCGTCGGCGATCACGGGGATGGTGCGCCCGGTTAAAGGCAACACCAAATCTTTGCCGATCAAATGCTTATACCTTTCATCCTTGGGGTTCACGGCAACCGCCACATCACCCAGCATGGTCTCCGGTCGGGTGGTGGCAACGGTTACAAAGCCCTCGCCTGAGGCGTAGGGATAGCGGATGTGCCACAGTTTACCTGTCTCGTCGGCATGCTCCACTTCGTCGTTGGCAAGCGCGGTCACGCAGCGCGGACACCAGTTTATGATGTATTTGCCTTTATATATCAATCCGTCTTCATACAGGCTTACGAACACTTCTTTCACGGCGCGGGAAAGCCCCTCGTCCATCGTGAAGCGCTGGCGGTCCCAGTCGCAGCTTGCCCCAAGGAGCTTCAGCTGATCTATGATGATGCCACCTTTCTCATTCTTCCATGCCCAGATAAGCTCCAGAAGCTTCTCTCTGCCTATCTGGTGGCGGCTTTTACCGCTCTTGGCAAGTTCTTTTTCCACCACGTTTTGCGTGGCGATACCCGCATGATCAACCCCCGGCAGCCAAAGCGTGGGCTCTCCTTTCATGCGGTGATAACGGACAACGACATCTTGGAGGGTGTTATTCAGCACGTGACCCATATGGAGGATACCGGTTACGTTGGGCGGGGGGATCAGGATGGTGAAAGCCGGTTTATCGGAAGCTTCGTTGGGCTTGAAATAGCCTCCTTGCTCCCAAAAACCGTACCACTTGCGTTCAATCTGCTGTGGCTCGTAGGTTTTGTTGATTTCCATTTTGTTTTCCTCTTTTTTTGTCGTCTTTGTCCGTTTTTTAAAGCCGAACTTGCTTTAGTTTGAACCATCTCAGGTAAATGGAAATGGCGTCAAGCGAAAAGCAACAAGGGCAGGCGCTAAGAGTTTTTGCTTGACCTTTTTATGCTGCCTGCCGGGATGAGGTAATCAACAAATAAGGAAGATGTATGGCGGTTTATGACGTGGCAGTGGTGGGGGCAGGACCAGCAGGTTCGACGGCAGCGCGCACTCTTGCTTTGGCGGGCTTGAACACCTGTATCATAGACAAAAGCCACTTCCCGCGCCAAAAGCTGTGTGGCGGACTAATCACTCTGCACGCCAGGAAGATATATGAGCAGGTGTTTGAGCGTAACCTTAGCGAGGTTATCCTGCACGAAAGCCACAGTGCGGAGCTTTACGCCGGCAAGACTGCCGTGCTGAAACTTAGCCACGCTGCGCCTGTCTATTTTACCGACCGCATCTTGTTTGATGATTTACTGCTACAGCAAGCGGTTCAGGCAGGTGCTTATGCCATCACCGGAACAGCGGTTAAGCAAGTTGACATAAGCACAAATACGCTTTTCCTAAGCGATGGCACGCATTTACAGTACAAATACCTGATTGGCTGCGACGGCGTTCACAGCACTGTTGCTCGTGCCTTACGGGGTCATCCGCTAAATCTGAAATATGCTGCCTTGGGCTTGGAGCTTGACCTGCCCATGTGTGATACCAGCTACCGGACAGACAGCCCGCAAGTCTTCTTTGGCGAGGTAAACTGGGGCTACAGCTGGATATTCCCCAAAGGCGACCATCTATGCCTCGGCATGGCTGCACTACCCCACAAAAACAGCGACCTGCGCAAGAGCTTCAATGACTTCCTGCAAAGCCATCTTGGCTACATACCCGATGTGCTAACCAAGGGGCATTGGCTGCCATACTGTGCATTCCGGCACAGTGCCGGCAGGGGAAAAGTGATGCTTTGCGGTGATGCAGCGGGCTTGGTGGATCCCATCACGGGAGAGGGCATCGCCTATGCCATGCAAAGCGGTTACCATGCCGCAAAGGCGATAGCAGCTAATTTCCGGGATGCCAACTCCGCCCAAAAAGCTTACCAAAGCGAGTACAAAAGCATAGTCCATAACCTTAAAATAACCGCCCGGCTAAGCCTACTGATCTATCCCCGGCTAACCAGAAAGCTTTTCCTGCGTGCCTTACCACACTCCGAGTGTTTTGGCAAGCTGCACCTGGATCTGATGGCGGATACCATCAGCTATCCTGCATACCAAAGGGCGATTCTGAAAGAATTAGGTTTGCTTTTAATAAGAAAGTTATCTGGGAAAAAGAGACCGTTTTAATTAAGGTGTTCTTTTCTATGGCAGGTTAGATGAAACGCAAGCTCCGCAGGAGCGAAATAGCATAGCCAGGGGTGTTAACCCCTGGTTCTGATCCGTGAGCTTGGTTTTATAGATTATCCAACCCTCTCCCTGCCAAACGGATACATATCCATTTGACAGGGAGAGGGTTGGATTAAAGTGGGTGTAGGTTCGATGCTTACCTACCCGGGGTTACGCTTCGCTTCACCCCGGGCTATTATCTGCCGCCCTTTCGGGCTAAATAATAATACTAAATCGTAATACTAAATTGGTGCAATAAGAAGCCGACAAACACTACGGATTAGGCGATAGATACTTCCTAATCAACTCATACAAATACACCACCTCGTCATCCGGCAAACCCGCACCAATATAGAAGATACCATCCTTGCTTTTGATGATCACCCCCTTGGCGCGAGCAAAACGCTGTAGCTTCGCCATCCAGGCAGAGGCGTAAACAGCGGAAGTCCTTCCTGTCCCCCGGGTATCTAGGGTATTGGTAACCATGCTTAGGGCAGTATCCGCAGTCCCGTAATCTATACCGATAATCCTTTCCGCGGCAATGCTTTTGGTCTGCTTGTTCATCTTCATGGTTATGCCCCGGCTATCCACGCTTGCAACCATGAAATTGCCTTTGGATGCCCGATACCGCTTTAGCACCGAGATTAGCGGCATAAGCACAAAGAACAGCCCGATGAAGCCCCCAAACCCCATCTGCACCTGTATGGGAGTCCCGGTGTGGCTGAAGAAAGGCAGGATATTGCCCCCGAAAAACAGCGCAATACCAAGCGGGATAAGCAGCTCCAGCAGGAAATACGGAGAGTACTTAGCGTTTGGGATGCTGATGGTTACACTCTCCCCGGAAATCTGAATATCGCTTCTTAAGTTAATGGGAGGGCTAACAACCTTTATCTCATGGGCAAAAACAGGCTTATCAAGCTCTTGTGGCGACACCCCCGGCTTAGTAACAACCGCGTGATCACTGCTTCTATCCTCCAGGGGCAGCTGCACGAAGTTGCTCAGCATCAATGCCTGAGCGTAGGCAGTGCCATAATCCTGGCTGCTATGCAGGGATAGCTCGCTTTGAGAGAGGGATTTAAGGACAATCTCATAGCTATCCGCGGTGTCCGAATCGCCTGCAATAAACTTAAGCAACACCGTACCATAATCCTTCAAAGCATACGCTTTGCCCCACATCGGTTTCAGCAAGCCCCAGGCAATCCAGATGCGCCCGCTGACGATGTCTATCGTTATCCACTTGCGCCCGAACACCAGGCTTCCGCCCACCGCCGTGAACACCAAACCCATGCCGGTAACGATGATCCAACCCCACCAGGGGATTTCCGCCGCGTTGGACACAGGCATAAGCTGCACGCCGATCAGCAGCATGAACAAACCCGCCAGGAAAAAAGGAATCCCGAAGCAGCCCAAACAGCCTCCACCTTTCTTTAGCTCCAGCTTGTGGGGAGCTGTTTGCTTAAATTCCTCTGCCTTAGGTTTCATCTTCGCACCTGCCAATTCATTGATATCGGCAGTGTGGGATATGCGTTTCTAAAGTCAAGCAAAATCCAGTTAAAGTATCTTTGCTTTGCAGGCAAGAGAGTATGCAAAGCATTCGGTATATCCTCTTAAGAAACCTAATACGTACTTGCTTATCCGGTGCTGTTCCAAATCTGGGTTAAACGGGGGTTCACCGGGATAAATCATGGTAAGATAATGGTCAGATCCCGGTCGGCTCTCTTTCAGCAAGCAAGGAAGATGTATAAGAAAGGAATTGATAGGATATGCTTTGATAGATTGGGGGTAAACAGAGAGTCTGGAGTCGATGCTGCCTTTACCAGTTATGAGTTGCCTCTATGTTAGCAGGCAGTATGGACTACAGCGATCTTTGGTTAGCAAGGTGTCGCTGTAGTCCATCCGGCTGGTGAAATTGGGTGAAAAGTTTTAAGTTTGGCAAAGCCGGATCGACTCCAGACTTGCATGCAGAAAGGAACATTATTTGCATACAAACGGATGTAGAGAATAACAATACATAGGAGTCCATATGTTACACGCTCGTACACGTTTAGTAATGTTGCTGATAGCAATGTTGCTTATTAGCACGCTCAGCTTTGCAGCCGATGCACGCAAAGTTAGCTTTTCATCCTCTGGTAACAAGGCAGAACTTGTTAACAACAATGATTTTGGTTTTGAACTTCAATTCAAATTACAGGACTTTAACCTGGAAGAAATACAGACAAAAGCCGGTGTCTTTGATCAGATAACCATCGATGGCTTTGGTTACAGCGGTAGAATCGGCGAACCCAAGCTACCGGTATTCAGTAAGCTTATCGCTGTTCCGATTGGCGCAACAGTCCAGATTGAGTACCTTACTAAGAATCAGCTTACTCTTAGTCGGGCTGATGCTCAGTTAAAGAATAAGATTATTCCTGCCCAGGCTTCGGTATCAAAATCTGACAATTTTGAGCTTGTTCCCTTTGAAATGAAAAGTGCTGCTTATGGTAAAGATGAATTTACCGGCAACGCCGTTTTCAATGTGGAAGAAATAGGCTATCTACGCGGGGTGCGGATGTTCCGTTTCGATTACGAGCCGGTGCAATATAACCCCACAACCGGAGAGATTAAAGTATGCAGCGATGCTTATATTAAGGTGAACTTCGTTAATGCCGATATGTTTGCCACCAAGGACTTGCTGGATAGAACAGGTTCCGCAGAATATGACGCGATGTACGGCAAGCTGTTTTACAACTGGAGAGATAGCGAACGCCAGGACAACAACCGCTACCCCACCAAGATACTTATCCTCTGCCCGCCTAATTATACTGATGAAATGCAAACCTATGTGGATTGGAAGAAACAACAGGGCTATACCGTTGTGGTTACCACCGTGGGAACAGGCGGAACAGTTGCCAATACCACTGCTGCTATAAATACTTATATGGCAGGTGTGTGGAGCGCAGGAACCACAGAGAATCCTGCACCTACATATCTCCTGATAGTAGGTGACACATCCACTACCGGTGATAACATTATCGCCAATACCGGCACTTCCGGAAGCCATGTTACAGATCTTACCTATGTCCGCTTAAATGGCACAGATTTTCTGCCGGATATGTATTATGGCAGGTTCTCGGTATCCTCTGCCACAGAACTTACAAACATAGTAAACAAGACCATTACCTTCCAGAAAACCCTGATGCCGGATCTTAGCTATCTCGGTAAGGTTGTGATGATTGCCGGAGTAGATTCCGGTGCAGCACCTACCTATGGTAATGGACAGATTAACTATGGCACCACACATTACTTTAACAGCACTAATGGGATTACATCCGATACATACCTTTATCCTGCCTCGGAAACCAGTGATGCTACCATTATTGCCAATGCCAATCAAGGCAGAGGCTTTATAAATTATACTGCCCATGGAAGCACAACCAGTTGGGCAGATCCAACCTTTACTGTCACCAATGTGAATGCCATGACCAACACTGCCAAGTATGGTCTGATGGTGGGTAACTGCTGTGTAAGTAATGCATTCGACACTAGTGTGTGCTTCGGTGAATCCATCATCCGCAAAGCCAATGCCGGCGGTGTTGCTTATATTGGAGCAACCAACAATAGTTATTGGGACGAAGATTACTGGTGGGGAATTGGTTACAAAACCCCCATCCAGGCAGCAGCTCATGCTTATAGCGCCTCAACATTAGGAGCCTATGATGCTATATTCCACACCCATGGCGAAGCCTTCACAAATTGGGCAACCACGGTTGGTGAGATAAACATGATGGGGAATACAGCGGTACAACAAAGCACAAGCAGCAGAAAGCCATACTATTGGGAGATATACTCCATTATGGGTGATCCCAGCACCATGCCCTATATGGGAGTTCCCACCGTAAATACTGCCACTTTCCCAACCACTATCCTTGTGGGGGCTACATCCATAACAGTAACCGCTACACCTTATTCCAGAGTAGCTTTAACCATGGGTGGAGTAACTTATGGGACAGCTTTGGTTCCAGCGGGAGGCTCTTTAACCCTTCCCATTACTCCTTTTGCCTCAGTCGGCACAGCTACCTTGGTGATTACGGCTCAAAACAAGATCACCCGCATCGAAAGCATCACCATCGCCCCCAATAGTGGAGCATATATGACGGTGGATGCCAATGCCTATAACGATACCAACAATAGCGTTGCCGAATACAATGAAACCGGCAGATTCACCACTACCTTCAAGAATGTGGGATCAGTCGCTTCCGGTACTACTACAGCTACTTTAACCTGTGCAACTGCCGGTATCACAATTACCGATGGTACAGAAAGCATCGCTACTTTGGCTGCCGGAGCATCTGTGGCTAAAACCTATGCTTTCAGCTTTACCGTAGCTAATAACATAGTAAATCAGCTTTCTGCTGCCTTTACAATTACCATGGTGAGTGGTACTGATACCTGGACATATAACTTTAACCAGGTGTTCAATGCACCCGCCCTTGCCTTTGGCAGCGTGACTATTGCCGATCCTGCACCGGGTAACAACAATGGACGCCTTGATCCGGGAGAAACAGTTACCATCACCATGCCTTTAAACAACACAGGTGGTGCTGCATCCCCTACAGGCTCAGCAACCTTAAGCAGCCCTACATCTGGCATTACGGTCAACACAGGAACTGCTAACTTTACTGCTATTGCTGCAAGCGGAAGCACAAACCTAAGCTTCAGCCTTACTGCTGCTTCCGGGATGACTGTTGGAACAGTGGCTTCACTTGTATTCAATGCAACTGCCGGAGCTTATACGGCTAATAAGACAGAGACTAGTGCCGTTGGGATCATCACGGAAAATTTCGAGACGGGGAATTTCAGCTCTTTCACCTGGGTGCAGAGTACTATCCCCTGGACGATTGTAAATACAGGAGCTTATGCCGGAACTTATGCTGCGAAAAGCGGAACTATTACTGACGGTGGAAGCACAACTATGCAAACCACCCGCGTTCTTGCTGCAAGCGGTACTCTTACGTTCTGGTACAAAGTCTCTTCCGAAGCGAACTATGACTACCTGAAATTCTATGTGGACGGTGTACAGCAGACTCAGTGGTCTGGAACAATTGATTGGACACAGGCAACTTATTCCCTCGCAGCCGGAACCAGAGAACTAAAATGGGAATATATGAAAGATGGCAGTGTTAGCAGTGGCACTGATTGCGCCTGGATAGACAACATCGTATTCCCAGCCTCCACCGGACCCAGCAGTTATAATCCACCTACAAACCTTGCTGCAACAAGCACACATGGGTCGGTAACCCTTACCTGGAATGCACCTGTTTCCGGGAGCCCCACAAGCTACAAGATATTTAAGAACAGCGTATTGCTTACCACGGTTACAGCACTTACATATACAGACAACGCCGTCGTCACGGGTACAACCTACAGCTATTATCTAAAAGCTGTTTATAGCGGTGGTGAATCCAATGCAACCTCAACAGTATCTGCAACACCCACAGCCGCAGTACCTCAAAACCTTGTTGCCACATCCAGCAATCTCGTTGTTAATCTTGGCTGGAATGCTCCTGCTTCCGGAACCCCCAGCAGCTATAAGATATACCGCAACAGCACCCTACTTACAAGTGTAACTGCCCTCAGCTGCATAGATACCGCTGTTACCAACGGCACTACATATTCCTATTATGTAACTGCTGTTTACAGTAGTCCCACAGCAGAATCAGCTGCTTCTAACACTGTTTCCGCTACACCTAATGCATTTCCCCCCACAAACCTGACTGCTTCACCCGGTAATGGATTAGTAAACCTTAGCTGGACTGCCCCATCAGGAAGAGGTGAAGATGGATTGTTTGCCAAAGATACCCGCGCTATTAGCGGTTACAAGATATATCGCAACAGTGTAGCCCTCATTACGGTAACAGGCACTACTTATCAAAACACAGGGCTTACAAATGGCACCAGTTACAGCTATTATGTGACCACTGTTTACGCCAATCCTGCAGGAGAATCTGCACCTTCAAATACAGCAACGGCAACTCCTGCCACGCTTACGGAAGTGATTATTGGAACAGGAACAAGTGCCACCGGCGCATCTTCTGCCTGCCCGATTAACGTATATTACAAAAGCTTGCATGGGCAATCAGTATATACTGCAGTAGAGCTAAATGATGCAGGTATAGTCGGACCCATTAATATTACTCAGCTTGGATTCAATATCACCGGCTTACCAACCGTGGCAATGCCCAACTTTATTGTAAGAATGAATCATACAACAGCAACCAATGTTTCGGCTGAGTGGATTACGGTAGCGGATTCAAATATTGTCCATTCCATATCCTCCTACCTTCCTACAACTACAGGATACAATATGTACACACTAGCCACTCCCTTCTTGTGGAATGGCATTGATAACCTTGTTATCGATACTGCCTTTGGTGTGTTTACCCCTACCTATCAATCAACCGGGCAAGTCCAGTATTCAACCGTACCTGGTGGATACAGATTTGGCAGAAGCGATACAGTGGATCAAACCAATCTCTTTACCGGAACTGAGACTTCCACCAACCGCCCCAATGTGAAGTTCGCCTTTGCTCCTGCAACTTCAAATCCCCAGATTGGTGTTGCGCCCTCAAGCATTGCTTTCGGTAACGTGCCTGTTGGTTCAAGCTCGGTGCAAAGCTTCGTGATAAATAACACAGGTGGTGGAACTCTTACCGGAACAATCCAAACCCCTGCAGGTTATACGGTGGCTTTGCAAAGCAGAGAAATACGCGAAAACCTTGGGTTTTCCATTGCATCCGGAACCTCAAAGACATATAACCTTACCCTTACTCCCACCGCTGTCACAGCTTACAATGGCAACGTGGTTATCACGAGCAACAG
The DNA here is from genome assembly GCA_964430595.1 of uncultured Candidatus Cloacimonas sp. GTDB lineage: Bacteria > Cloacimonadota > Cloacimonadia > Cloacimonadales > Cloacimonadaceae > Cloacimonas. Next base: position 6,271 of record CAYSGM010000055.1, on the reverse strand, counting down.
CGAAACCCTGGGCACATACAACCTCGCAGTATCCGGCACTGGCTACATACCCCCAACTATTGCCGTGGATAATGATATAATAGCTGCCGGGCTTATGGCAGGAGAAGAAGGAACTGATTCCTTTACCATCAGCAATACCGGAAGCCTGCCCCTAACCTACACCATCGGCGTAGCCGAAGTACGCAGCCGTGGAACAGTGATTTCCTCTCGCTCCACAAAGCTTGTTGCAGAGAAGAACATTGCCGGCTCTACCCTGGTAGTGGATGTGGAAGAATATACTCCCGGAACTACAGAAGATTGGACTTTCACCGTCACCAATGCCAGTACAGATAATGAGTGGGTAAAAGACTTGTATATCACTTTCCCTGCCGGTGTTACGGTCAATAGTGCGACCAACTTTATAGGTGGTAATGGCGGAGATATGATCCCGGATATCACGTCCGGAACAGGCGTAACCATTCACTGGCATGGTGAAACCAGCAGTGGTTATGGCGTAGTATATGGCAATAATGACAGCGCCTCTTCCGTTATCAATGTTACAGTGGCTGCCGGGATGAGCACTGACTTAGCTATTGATTTTGAGATCGATGGTGAAGTTTATGGTGCAGAGCCACATGTTGTATCCGGTGCCATAACCCTTCCTTCAGATCTTCCTCCCGTGCTTTGGTTCAGCGCAGCCCCACTTAGCGGTACCATCGCGGCAGGTGGAGCCCAAACCATCACCGGAAGTTTCTCCGCGGTTGCTATGGAAGCCGGTATGTATGATGCATTACTATCCATAAACTCCAACGATCCCATCCATTCCCTGGAAACCGTTCAGGTGCTTATGGAAGTAGCGGTTGGCAATCGTGCTCCCGTTATCACCCTTCCTGCAAGTTTCACTTTCGAAAAGAACGGAAGCCTTATCCAGAGTTTTGCCAGTTACATCAGCGATCTTGATAACGATCCTCTTACACTATCTGTTACCGGCAATACCAATATTACTGTGGATATCAGCGGAAGTTCCGTTACCTTTGGTGCTGCTCAGAATTGGTTTGGAACAGAAACAATAACCTTCTCGGTGTTTGATGGTGAGCTTTACGATCACGCTAATGTGGATATTATCGTAAGCCCTACCGAAAACCCCGCGTGGGAACCCATTGTATATCCCACCAATCCCGCCACCGTTTACGCCATGGTAACCATAGACAACATTCCCGCTCAGCTTAATGATGTTGTCGCTGCCTTTGTGGGTGATGAATGCCGTGCCACAGGCGAGATTGTCTTGATTCGCCGTGCTGTGGCATACACAACCCTGGTTGTAAACCTTGCCACCTCCGGCGAGACTGTAAACTTCAAAATCTACTCTCACTCTCAGGATACCATCTATCCCGTGCCGGAAGCGATGCCCATGGTTACCGGTGCTGTATATGGCGAAACAGTTCCTGTGCCTCTAAACGGAACCTTAAATGTCGTGATCGCCAGTCCAATGGTAACCATTCAGAATACTGTCTCAGGTACACAGCTTGTCTGGAGTGACGTGCAGCATGCTACCAATTACAATGTCTGGGCTTGCAGCGAACCATACGGAGAATACGTTTATATCGGCTCCACCAGCAACTTGACTTGGGATATCACCCCCACAGAAGCCAAGATGTTCTACAAGATAGTGGCAGATAATACTGCACCAACTAAGGGCACAAAATGAAGAAGTACTTGATTATTACCCTTCTGATTACCTTGTCCTTCGTCATAAGTGCCAAAGAATGGAACCAGTATTACTTCCAATTCGAGCTTACTAACAAAGCAGAGCTGAAGAATATCACAAATATTGTCTCTATCGATAACATCAAAGGCAATTGGGTGTATGCCTATGCCAACGATGATGAATGGAAAGCATTTCAGGAGCTGGGTTACAAGACTCGGCTCCTGCCTGCACCTTCCAGCATAACAACCCCTATTATGAGTCGCAGTGTAAGCCAGGCAAAGCTTTGGGACAGCTATCCTACTTATGAAACTTATGTGGCAACAATGAATGCCTTTGCCACCACCTACCCCAATCTGTGCCAGATTGTTGATATTGGTACTACTGCTAACGGTCGCAAGATTCTCTTTGCCAAAATTTCGGATAACGTGGCAACTCATGAAACTGAACCGGAAGTGATATACACCAGCACAATGCATGGTGATGAAGTAGTAAGCTACATTCTATTGTTGCGTCTGATAGACACCCTCCTTAGTAGCTATGGAACCGATCCCAGAATCACAAACTTAGTTAACAATATGGAATTGTGGATTAGCCCCAATACCAACCCAGACGGAACTTATTATGGTGGCAACTCCACAGTTAGCGGTGCAAGAAGGGCTAATTACAACGGCTATGACCTCAATCGTAACTTTCCTGATCCCAATGGCAACCAATACAGTGGTGCACCACGCCAGATTGAAACCACCCACATGATCAACTTAGCCACCAGCAGACACTTTGTTTATGGAGCAAACTTTCATGGTGGAGCCGAAGTGGTTAACTACCCTTGGGATTTGACTTACGATCTACACCCCGATGATGCATGGTATCAAACCAGCAGTTTCGCCTATGCCAATAGTGCCCAAGCAAACGGTCCCAGTGGCTATTTTACCGGCATTGACAGCAGTGGTATCACCAATGGTGCGATTTGGTATCTTGTGAACGGAGGGCGACAGGATTGGATGAACTACACAGTTGGTTGCCGTGAGGTTACTATCGAAGTTAGCAATACCAAGCTACCTGAAGCTATAACATTGCCAAATTACTGGAATTACAACTACGATGCCATGCTAAGCCATTTGGAACAAGCTCTATACGGCATCCATGGCACAGTTACCGATTATCTTGGCAACCCTCTGGATGCCTCTATCAATGTTGCACAGATCACCGGCAATTATACCACCATCCACACCGATCCCGCTCATGGCGATTTCTACCGCTATCTAAACCCGGGAACATACACTATAACCGTCTCCGCTTCCGGGTATCCAGATAAGGTGATTAGCAACGTAGTGGTGAATGCAAACACCAAAACCCCACTTAGTATAATGATGGGAGAAAATCCCCACACTCAGAACATCAGCCTGCAACCCGGATGGAATATGCTAAGCTTCAATATTGATCTGGGAACAAACGATTTCACCAGCATTTTTGGCAGCAACTTACAGCAGATAAAGAACAGCCATCAAACCTATTCTCCTGCTATGCAGAACTATTTTAACACCCTTAGCACCCTGGAACCTGCCAAAGGTTATTGGGTAAATAACACCGGTTCTGCCACGCTAAATGTGCAGGGACAGCTACTTAACTGCGCTACCAATCCTCAAGCCCTGAACGCAGGCTGGAACCTTGTTTCTTACCTGCCGGATACTTCTATGGCGGTTGCTGCTGCCCTGGCTTCCATATCCACCAAGTTATTAGAAGTGCGGGATGTAACATCCACGTGGAACCCTTCCACCGGCGGAACCCTCAGCCAGTTGGTTCCCGGAAAGGCATACTGGGTAAAGGTATCAGAAGCTTGTAGCCTTGTTTACCCCTAATAAAACGTAACTTAACCCCACAAATAGCAACAAGGGCAGGAATCATCCTGCCCTTGTTTTTTATGCCAAAGTATTGCAACTACCATTTCGTCCATTACGTCCATCCTGTCCATCTCGTCCATTGAATACTTCCCTCTGCAGACAGTATGCCCGCAGCTACCATGCTTATCCGCTCTTGATTCGAACCAGGGTTCATCGGGGGTTGAACGGGCAAAAGCCCGATGATCTCATGGTCAGCCCCCCTGCGATTCTGCTGTGGATAGCAAGGAAGGAGGGAGTGGGTTTTATTATTTTAGGATGGCAGGAACTTGCTTGATGCGTTTATAATCCCGGTAGCTGATAATTGCTGCCCATGCCAGAAATCCGGCTGCTACCACAAATACAGCCGTGATATTGAACAGCCTTAACAGGGTAAAGCCAAGGATAGGCGCAATTAAACCACGGATTCCGGTCATAGTAACATGGACGCTTTGATACATGCTGGCGTCTTCCTTGCCGGCAAAATAGATGGAACTCATATTCCAGCTTACGTTCACCGCAGTCATCGCCACTCCAAAGATGAAGTAAGCAACAAAAACGATTACCACGGGAATGATGCTCTCCCCGCCCCACAAAGACGAGACCACAAACAACAGGGGAAACACCATCAGCAAGGCAAAACTACGGCTGATGAACTTGAAGGGATGCATGCGATCGTGGATCTTACCGATAATGGGAGAAAGCAACAGCAAACCAACCTGAGAAAGCACGCCTTTGGCAAGGAAGTTATTGGTGTAGCTAAGGTTAAGCTTATCCACCAGATAAATGGGGATAATGGGCTGCATCATGATGAAACCCATGCCATAGATGGAGAAGCTCCGCTCGAAAGCTGCAAAGGGTTTGTTCTCTTTTAGCAAGGTAAGAGTTCTTTTGATGGGATCTAAAAGATGATTACGGAAAGAGCTGCGGGAGCAATTCTTGCTTCCTATGGGAACCTGGATGCGGATCATGGATAGCACTGCGCAGCTTACAAAGCCACAAAAACCGGTTGCCACCAGGATCCAGCGGAAGCTCTGCTCGTTTATATCCAGCATCCTGCCGGCAAAAAAAGTGAAGGCAATGGATACAATCATCCCCAGACTGATGGTGTAGCCGAAGACTTTTGCTCTGCGGCTTATGTCTATATTCCTCTGGTAGATACTGTTTTGTGCGGGAATTAGCAGAGAGTTTGCGGAAAACACCAAGCCCAACAGAACCATGTATTCGTTCATGCTAACCAGCCAGAGAGCGTAAACCATGCTGAGGCGACCCACAATACCCGCAAGCAGGAAATAACGGGACTTATGGCATGAATTCTCGAATATTCTGCCCCACCAGATGCTAAGGAAATTGGAGATCGGCCAGATCATCGTCATCAGCATAAGCTGCCAATCCTGGGCATGCAGAGCTTTGCGGGCAATGATGTCCTGCGTTTGATTCAGGCTTTGCACCACGCCGTTGAATAGTGCCGCTATAAGCAGCAGGTAGGTGCTATGCTTCTCGCTGGGGCTGAGGTTCTTTAGACGCAATCTGTTTCTCCTTTAGCGAGGCATATTTCCTGAATGGGACTTTCCTGTCAATAGAGAAGCGGTGATGGCGAACCGAATTCACTTGACTTGCATGCTGCCTATAAAGCCATGGTTATGGATATGGAAAAAGAAATTACGATTATCGGTGGTGGGTTAGCAGGTTGCGAAGCTGCCTTGTATCTGGCGAAAGCAGGATGGAAGGTGCAGCTATTCGAGATGCGCCCGGAGAAGAATACTCCGGCACACGAAACGCCGTATCTGGCGGAACTGGTATGCAGTAACTCACTAAAATCTACCAGGCTGGATACAGCTTCGGGCTTGCTGAAGGCGGAGATTAACGCTCTGGGCGGGAATCTGCTGCATATTGCGCAGGCTTGTTCGGTTCCTGCCGGGCATGCTTTGGCTGTGGATCGGGAACTATTCGCCAAAAAAGTGGAAGAAGCTATTGCAGAGCAGAGTAACATTAGCGTTATACGCAGTGAGATTACTGAGATCCCGGCAGGCAGAGCGATACTTGCCACAGGACCCCTGACCTCGGATGCCATGATGAGCACATTAAGTAGCACACTTGGACAGGAACACCTCTATTTCTTCGATGCGATCGCGCCTATAATTGACAGTGCCAGTATAGATTACACTAAGATTTACAAGAAAGACCGCTATGACAAAGGCGATGCGGATTACCTGAACTGTGCCTTTAATAAAGAAGAATACTACCGCTTTGTGGATGCCTTGCTGGCGGGGGATAAGCACGAAGCGCATGAGTTTGAGAACGAGTTCTTTGCAGGGGTGAAATTCAGCTATTACGAGAACTGCATGCCGATCGAGGAGCTTGCCAGACGCGGGAAAGACACACTGCGTCACGGGGTGATGCGTCCTATGGGCTTGGAAAACCCTGAGGGGAGAAAGCCGTTTGGAGTCTTGCAACTGAGAGCGGAGAACGCGGATTGCACAGCTTACAATCTGGTGGGCTGTCAGACCATGCTACGCTATGGGGCACAGAAAGATATCTTTAGGCTGATACCGGGCTTGGAGCAGGCGGAATTCCTGCGCTATGGCTCTATACACCGCAATGCTTATCTGAACTCTCCTGCGGTGTTGAACCCGGATTTTAGTTTTGTTAAGCTTCCGCAGCTATATCTGGCGGGGCAGTTAGCCGGAGTGGAAGGCTATGTGGA
>CAYSGM010000054.1:0-17393 GCA_964430595.1 uncultured Candidatus Cloacimonas sp. | reverse complement strand
AGAGCCGATCAGGTCTGAGGAGACATTCTGAGTCTCACTGTAAACCAGCAGGTCTTTCTGGGGACCATCGGCTGCGTGTTTGTATATCTCATTCAAGTATTTGCGACTAATGGTCGGTTCGCCATTCTCGTCAAGATGTGAATGGAAAGTGATATTAAGAATGATGAGTGATACTGTACTGGTGGGAACGCGCACGGAATCAGCCATGAAGCCGATCTGGGAGATCTGGGGCATGACCTGTTCAAGGGTCTTCGCTGCACCGGTCGTGGAGAGAATGATGTTGTTCAGCACGCTGCGGTTCTTGCGTAGATCTGACGCTCCGGCGGATGGAACACTGTCCAAGATGCTCTGAGTATTCGTCGTGGAATGGATGGTGGACATCGAGGCTGTGACTACGGCACTTGACTCCTGATGCTCAAAGAGTGGCTTCATCATATGTGCCAGACCCGTGGTGGTGCAGGAAGCAGCGGAGATGATCTGGTCATGCATCGGATCAAACTGGGTGTGATTGATCCCATAGATCAGGGTCTTGGCGTCATCGGGGAACGTCTTTGCAGGGTCTTTGAACTTAAATGGAGCGGAGACAATGACCTTCATGGCGCCTGCTTCCAGATGCCCCCTGATGCTTCCCTTGGGGCTGTCAATGGGAGCAGTCGGATCATTAAAGCTTCCCGTGCAATCTACGACGATGCGGACACCTTCGGAATCCCAATTGATATCCTTGGGATTTCGTGCCTTACGAAGTATCTTGATCGGGATACCATTTATCGCTATGATGGGCTGCGAGGCATCCAGGATCTCGATCTTTGCCTCTTTACCGCTCATGCCATAGAGAAACTTGTGCAAGGTTCCATAAGTGCTGTCCGTGATAACCACTTGGATCAAGTCCTCGAGCTTTTTCCCGACTTCTCTGCCACAGTTTATAACGTAACCTTCAAAGTGTCCCAGCAGCAGGTGGTTCCAGAGGTTTAGCTTGCCGATCCTGCCTAATCCGTTGATACCCAATAGATTTCTGTTCATCATGACAGTGTCCATGTCGTTCTCCTGTATGTTTTTTATTATTTGATCAGGTAATGAAGATCTCATCGATCTGATAGTGTCCGAGATAGATGCTGCCGTTATGTCCGTCGATGGCGATCCTGCATCCCACAGGGATGACGGTGCTGCTGATATTACAGACCTTGGTCTTTTCCGAAACAACCATATTACGGCAATTAACGACGCCAATTTTATCCAAGCGGGTAGCAGTTACAGCGGCATGGGAAGTCGCACCTCCCCTCGAGGTTAAGAGACCAGAACACTGCACGATAAGCTCAATGTCATCAGGCACGGTGTCTGGTCTGACCAGGATAAGGTGCTCGCCGGGGTAAGAAACTTTCATGTTTACAATATCATCCGCGTCAAAGACAACGATCCCGTTTAGTACGCCACTCCCGATGCCAATCCCATGTCCCACGGTTTTCATGTTCTGATTTCCGGCGCTGAATACACGAACGATCCTCTCGTTATGGATCTTTTGATCGCGGATTTGCAAGAGGAATAGATCCTCTTCCCTGTCTCCCTGGAAGGTGAATTCAATCTCCTGATGCGAGTAACCGAGGTCGTTCACGAGCCTTCTGGCATAGCGTCTGAGACAATTGTAAACATCAGGGAAGTCTTTTTCCAGGGATTGCTCCAGGGGTTCCAGCGAAGTAAGCCTCTGCTCCTCAGAGATCGGCAGAGTATAAACCAGACCGGCTACGACGTCCTCACCCTGGCTACAAATAGTAAAGTCTCCGGTCAGGTTGACTCCCGGTTTCTTGGACAGTGGATCATGGGTAAATGCCACTCCCGAACCGCTGCGTAAGCTGATATTGCCAAAAACCATTTCCTGGCAGATAACCGCAGTGCCCCATTCATTGGCGATATGCATGACCTTGCGGTAAAGCTCGGTTCTTTCACTATCCCAGGAATCCAATACGGAGAGCATAGCATTCTTGAGCTGAAGCATCGGATCCTGCTCGAGAGCGACCCCGTGCTTTGCCAGTATCTGCTTGTAATCTATGGTCATCCGGCTCATCTGCTGGGGACTGAAGGCAGTCTTTTGCGTGATGCCGTACAGTTCTTTATAATCGATCATGACTTGGTCAAATTCGTCGCGCTGTATCCCATGGCTCATGCCCCAGCTTTGAATCAGACGGCGATAGCTGTCCCAGGCTGTCCAACCAAAATTGGGCACTCTACTGAGTTTTTCCGTGATCTCATCGTTTAGTCCGATATTGAGAAAGGTGTTCATTGCTCCGGGCATGGAAATCGCTCCTCCTGAACGAACAGAAAGCAGGAGTGGGTTCTGCGGATCTCCGAATTTCCTGCCACTGTAATTCTCCAGATTTGCCAATCGCCTCCAGATGAGCTGATCCAGTTCATGTCTCATTTCAGGATGAACGTTCAAAGCCTGACGATGCCCAAACAGCTCTGTCGTAAAAACAAATCCTCCGGGTATGGGGAACTGCTCCTGACAGAGCTTTTTCAGAAAGTAAGCCTTGGCTCCGAGAAAGACCTGGTTGTCCAGACGTGAATCCTTTTTGTGGAGGTTAGTACTCACCTGTTCCGGATCGTAGTTAGTCACCTTATGCAGGATCTCCGGGGTGAAAAGCTGTTTCATGTTTCTAAGGGAAACGAGGATGCGGGAGACGAAATTGTCCAGATCCCTGATTAAAAATGCTGAGCTGAGCATATTACGATAGAATTCTTCCGCTTTTTTCTGATATTCAGCCTGGTTACCAGCGCTTTCGCTCGTATCCGTACCCATGATCTGGGGGATTATAAGGCTGAGTTCCCGGTCATAATTCCTGTAGAAATACCCTGAGATCATCTCCTTGACTCCCTCTTCCAGGAAGGAGAAGATGTTGATATACTGGTCTATGGAAAAATTTGAAACTGTGACGGAGTAGCGAAGGATCTGTAGGTCATTCTCAAAGGTTTCGTTGAGGATACCGCTCTGTTTCAGCCCTAAATTGAAGAGCTCCAGAGTCCGGATGATCCGCCTCAGCGTTCTGGCGGTGATATAGCCCAGATTGATCGTGGCGAGGTTCTTCTCCATGAGTTTACTGATCAGGTTTTCCAGCCTGAAGATCAGTCCCATGGCTTCGAATTTAGATTCTCTGTACCGACCATACATGGAAGGGATGCCGGCAGCGATATGCCGTTTGTAATAGATATTTTCCCAGCCTTGTCCGGGAGTGGGATTCTGTACGATGTGCCGAAGTTTGTCCATCATCTCCAGCAAATAGCGGATTGTATTGTCATAATCGCTGTGCGTCAGTAGTCTTCGCATCTGTTGAAGTTCTCGCTGTTCAAAGAAGAGGTACTTCTCCATCTGGCGTACGACGTCCGAGGATTGGAAGCTGTATTTATCTAAAAGCAGTTCATGCAGAAGGAGGATCAGATAGAGCTTGCGAAGATGTTTATCTTCCGTATCCTTGGAATCCCTGAATCTTGTCTCGAGTTCGTCTCTGCCACAGGTCAGAATGTCTTCCAGTGATATGTGATTATCTCTAAGGAAGTTCAGCATGGTCTTGCGCATTATGTCACAGTGTTCTGGAGAGTCTGCCATGTCTCTGAGCAGACTTTCGGGTAGAAAGGCAGCCAGGATTCCCGGTTCGCCGGTTTCCCAGTATCTCAGGATCCTCTCAACGAGCTCGATCTGAGTGTGATTGCTCTCTGCGTGAACCTGTTTCCTGAGGAAGTGGATGAGTCTGTCCTGCCGTTGAAAAAGTTCGTCCAAACCGGTCGTGACCTCGCGTATCTCTCCCTCTGCACCGATCTCTCCAAAGAAGACGGGAAAGAGCCTGAGAAGCTGTTGAACCTGTTTCCACTGACTGTGAATGTCCGCGTTCAGGAACACCGAAATATCCTTCTGAAAGAGATCTGTATCAGTAATAAAGACTCCCCCGAGACGCAGGTTAACGATCAGCGCTGAGAGCAGGCGTCCTGACCTTCGGGGGTTTAGTGCGATCAGTTCCATCCAGATCCTGATGTTTTTGATATGATTCTTGTCGCAGTCCAATTGCCAATCATCCCGCACTTTCAGAGGCGAAGGATGGACAAAGCCAAAACTGATCAGATAGTTTAGCCAGCTGTCGATCAAGGCTCTTTCATCAGAGCTGCCAACGACCTTTCCGATTGTCCAGAGGCAATCTAGAATGTTATCAGGATGGCTGTGGCGGTAAGTTTTGATCCGGTCAAAGAACATTTCCAGGAACCTGATCATCTCTTCGGAACTGAGTTCCAGGCTGATATCGCGGAGAATACGGTTCAGATCATAAAGCAGGTGTTTGTACAGCGTGGACATAGCCGGCAGAGTCAGCAGATAAAAGATGTACTGCACCCGTGAAGAATCGTCGGTAAAGAGGACTGCCGATCTGCGATAGTGATTCGACAGATCCTGATAGGATGGCATGGAGGCAAGTTGTTCAGGTGTTACGGCATGCTCCAGATCGGATTTTAACTTCACGTAGAGACCTTTTCCCAACTGACTGTCAAGGTCCTCTCCGCTTTCGATCTCCATCTTTTCCAGCCAGGAGTCAAATCCGGTGACTCTTTCCCAGTGCGTGGCATTCCGGCTGAGCAGTTCCCGGATGATATCGGGTGTGGTCAGTATTGGCTGTGCCGCAGCCTTGGTCTGATCGAATTCGGGAATGATCTCTCTCAGACCTCCGGCTTTGATCTGTTCCTCAAGAGGCAGGATGGTAGTGATCTTGAGCAGAACGTTGCGATAGATTCCGCATCCCCGGATAAAGACATCGGGATTCTGTATTCTCCATTTTTCCAGCAATGCCAGCAGAGACAGGACGATGTCCGGAAGGCTGGAAACCTTGTCCAGGAGGAGCAGGATCCATTCTGAACTCATAAGCAGGAGTTGGTCGGTATGTTCCTGCTCAACGCAAGTCTCGCAGAGTTTACGCAGATAGGAAAGGAATAGAGGATAGGCAGTAGGAGAATTCTCTGGCTTGCCGTAGAACCAGGCATCGCTGAGGAGCAATTCGCGCAGCATTTTCAGGGTCGTTTCCTGATTGTAATAGGGATGATGAAACTCAAGTACAAATTCCCTGCAACGGCTATTTATCCCGTAGAACTCACAACTCAGGGCAATAAGTGCCTCATCGCCGGCTGGCAGAGAAACCTTGATGGATCTGGTCTGAGCCAGATTCGCGTCCAGTGCCTTTGAAACGATTCTTTCCATTTATTCCTGTTGTCCTCATCTCTGAGGACTGCCGTATAATCCACTTACCTCAAGCCGATAGTTGCTACATTTAATCCCCTCTGTTTTCCGTCAAGCCTTCTTTATGCTATCATACCCCTATCCTATTTCCATCAAGTTATTTAACCCATCACTGAAACCTTCAAATTGTTATTATTGGACAAGTGATGCTATCGCATTGTAAATAAATACGATATGTGAATGGCATTATTTATATGTTGGACTTGGACTTTCCTACTAGAGGTGTACCTTTTTTATCATCATAGCTTCAAATCCGGTTGTAATATTGGGTCACTTGGGCATTTCCCGGATTTATACGTGCTTGATTGTACTACACGTAATGAAAAGAACTGGAAGGAGATAGCCTATTATAATCACTTTACGCTTCTGACGTACTAACCATCGGAACATGGACATTTGGAGTCTTGATGGTTAATATTGAAGTTTTCAGTGACGGTTTTTACTGGTTTATAGCTTATTCGTCTTCGTCGATATCCAGGTCTGCATCTTCAGCACTGAAGATCTCGTCGAACTTATCTGCTACGGCGTTGTATTCTTTGTCGTCTTCGATGATGCTAAGTTCAAGCTGATCGTCCACTTCTTCAAAACGCAGGATGTCATACTCTACGGAATCCATTTCGGAAAGCGCAACGTATTGTTTGCCTTCGTGTTCGATGATGTTCAGGACGTTAAAATCCTTCTGAGTACCATCTTCCATATCCAGGGTAATGATGTTGGATTCGCAGTTGCAATCGTCTTCGCCACATTCACAATCGTGATCGTGAGCTTCACCACAGTTGCAGTCTTGTTTTTCTTTATCTGTCATGATAATCTCCCATAGTTTTTTAGCCAATATCTGGAAGGTGGCTATTCTGGCAAGCTAAATCTGTGCAAACAAGATAAACAAACATACAAACGGCACTCCCGAATTAGTTGCGTTACGTGCGTTCGCAATGTGAAGCAGATTAGCATCTTACTTGCAAGAATTACGCTAGCATTGCCCACTTATTGCCCTCTTTGTGGGGAATGGGTGGGCAATGCTAGGGCTATGCTTGCAGGAAAGGACTGTGCGAGATTAGTTTAGGAAGCAAGAATTTTAGGCTTCTTCTGCATGCGGATTTCATTCACTTCGTTGATGTAACGCTGCACCGGGATAAGGATAAATGAAGTAACAGTTAGGGATAAAAACCCGGATATCAGACCTGTGAGGATGTTATCTACTAACCACGTGAGGGATGAGGCTAAGGCAGTGCCCAGATACCACCAAACCGCTAACGAGAGCGGGTTCCATGATGATCTTTTTACAGTGAACATGTCCCTATCTGTCTCAATTTGCTGGAAGAGGATGTAAACAAATAGTGCCCAATCGATTACAATGCCAAGAAACCATGCACCGCGGGTAGCTTTCCCACGCCTGGAAAGGTATCTCCATTGGCGGTAGAACCAGTAAAACTGGAATAATCCAAAGGTTAATAGCTGCAATCTGAACAATTTACCTGCGGGGATGTTGTAATACAGAGTCCCGATCCGCGCGGGATTATCCGGATCAGTTTCTTCCATGATGAAATCCCGAAACTCGCTGTCAGCAAGCGCGTCAAAGATTGGCTTGGCAGCAGGCTTGTGGATGATATCCATAATCTCCGGGACATCATGAATTTTTTCCCAGACCTTAGTTTGTTCCGAGATAACATAATCTTCCAGCTCCAGGCTGCCGGAAAGCACGGTATCGGCGATTTTCTGTGAAGATAAGGGACCGTAATCTTTTCCCTCTTTGGAATAGAACCATTTGGGCATACATCACTCCTGTAAACGCTTTATCTATCTAAGTGATAATCTGATGAAGCTACAAAAGCTGTCAAGAACGGATTGTATTTCTAATAGTTTTGTGGCAAACAAAGTGTGGGACGGAAAAGTTATTGACAATTTTGAGCGGTTTTAAGAGCCTGCAAAAAAAATAAAACTTCCCTTCTGGAGGAGAAATGACCTATCGTGTGCTCGCGATAAACCCCGGTTCCACATCTACCAAGATAGCTGTGTTTGATGACAAAACACCCCTTTTCGAGAAAACCCTGCGCCATGACCCTGCCGAATTAGACAAGTTCGGTGGCATTATTGAACAGTATGACTTCCGTAAGACCTTGGTGATGGAAGCCATGGCGGAGCATAACGTTACGCCGGAAAGCCTGCATGCCGTTGTTGGCAGAGGCGGTTTGGTGCGTCCCGTTAGCGGCGGAACCTGGAAGATATGCGAAACTATGCTGAATGACCTGAAAGACCCCACCCGATGGGGGCGGATCCATGCTTCCAACCTGGGAGCCTTCATCGCTAAGGCAATAGCCGATCCGCTGGGGATACCCTCTTTTATCGTGGATCCGGTGGTGGTGGACGAGTTTGATGACATTGCCCGCATCTCAGGCATCCCGGAGATCGAACGCAAGAGCCTGCTGCATGCCCTGAACATCCGTTATATCGGGCGTTTGCTGGCTGCGGAACTTGGCAAGGACTACAGCGAAGCCAACCTGATCGGCGTGCACATGGGTGGAGGTATCTCCGTGGCTGCTATTAAGAACGGACGGGTAGTGGACGTGAACAACGCCCTGCTTGGCATGGGACCTTTTTCCCCCCAAAGAGCTGGTGCCTTGCCGATCGGTGACCTGATTGACATGGCCTATTCCGGCAAATACACCAAGAAAGAACTAGGCAATTACCTCTCCAAAGCAGGTGGAATGATGGCATATTTGGGCACAGACAGCGGCATTGAAGTGGATAAGCGCATTAAAGCCGGAGACGACTATGCCAAAAAGATACATAATGCCATGTGCTATCAGGTAGCTAAAGAGATAGGTGCCTGCGCCACAGTGCTTAGCGGGAAGGTGGATGCCATCTACATGAGCGGTGGCTTGGTGTATAATGCAAGCGTGGTGGATTTTATCCGCGACAGAGTTGGCTTCATTGCGCCACTTTATATTTACCCCGGAGAAAAGGAAATGGAAGCCCTGTCACAGGGTGGAGTCCGCGTGCTAAGCGGTCTTGAACCGGCACTGGAATACCCCTATTGAAGCATAGCCTTTGGCTAATCCTGATCATTATATTAGCGCTGGGGAAACTCAGCGCTGAATCTTGGACTGTGCTTGTTTACATGGCGGCTGACAATAACCTGGCACAAGCAGGATTAGCAGACCTAAACAGCATGGAAATACCAGCCCAGCCGGAGGGTTTGAACCTGATCGTGCAAGCGGACTTCCCCGGTGGTGCCAAGCGTTACCGGATGCAGCAGGATGATTCTCCTGCGGTCACTTCACCGGTACTTAGCTATCTGGGCGATACGGACAGTGGGGATTACAACACTCTTAACAACTTTATCAACTGGGGCTTCGATGCCTTTCCCTCACAGCGGAAGATGCTGGTGATCTGGTCGCATGGGAATAGCTGGTATAAGGGCAATGACACCAAGTGGATATGCCCGGATGACGGTAGCGAGAACCTGATAAGCGTATACAACGGCGAACTGGCTATGGCTTTGGCAAACATACCACATCTGGATATTCTGCTCTTCGACGCATGCAGTATGCAGGGGATTGAGGTGCTTACCGAGGTATACCAGACGGCGGATTATGTGATTGGCTCAGCCGATCTGGTACCGGTTACAGGCTTTCCCTACGAAACGATTATTCCCCTATTTAACAGCGCTATTGAGAGTATCGTTACCCAGATTCCCTTACTATATGTGGAATCCTACCTACCCTGGGGAGAGATAAACACCGGGGGACAGTATTGGACAACCACATGCTCTACGATTGCCACTGCTGCTATAGGCGCGTTTATTAATGAATTCAGAGCTTTTACCTCCATATACTTAACTTACGGAGGGAATTTGCTTAGTATCCGCCAGCAATGCTACAGCATGAATGATGGCATGGCAGACGTAGACATGAGGGATTTCCTTATCAGGGCTTCAGGAGCAGAAGCTGGAGGAATAAGGACAAAGGCTGCAGAACTGAGGGTAATGTGGGACAACATGGTTGTTAGCAATGCTTACACAACACCCCAGCCACAAACAAATATCGGCACCGGCGCATTGTGGTTCCCGGATTTCAGGCTGAGTTTTACCTGGGGATGGGAGCGTTACAACCACTTGAAATTTGCCAGGACACAATGGCTTAGTGTAGTGAATCATGCTTTGGGAGACGATATTCCGCCTGATGCACCAATCTTGCTAAGTAAAAGCGTGGTGAACAACACCCTGATTTTGCATATTCAAGCCCCGTCCGATCCTGATACGCTATTTTATGAATTGTTTGTTACTGAGGGCACCTACACAAATGGATATACTTTATACCCGGATTACACTGATGGGACATTCATAGCTACTGCTCCCATAACCATGTTTGGAAGATATAAGGTGTTTGCCGTGGATCAAAGTTGGAACCACAGCGCGGCTCTGGAAGGGGATTACAGCTTCTCGTCCATAACTGTAAGCCCCAATCCGATCCGTAGTAAGAATCTTGCTGCTCTGCACTGGCTTGCCGGAGAGGATGTTAGCGGCGCTTTATCCCTGGAAATATTCAATCTTCGCGGGCAGAAAGTACTTTGCAGAGAGCTGGGAACCGTCAGCTTCGGTGCGGGCTCTTACCCTCTTTTTGCCGATGCAGAATTTAAGAACTTTCCGGCGGGCAGATACTTTATCCGGCTTTCGATGGGGACTAAACAATTTGCGCAAAAACTCATTATCTTATACTAAAAAAAGGGCTTGGCTACTTCGTGGATAACTTGTGGATAACTTTTGTGGATAACCCATCACAAATCCTAAGCACTTGCATTATGAGTAGATTAGAAACATGGCTTTATCCACACATCATGTGGATAAGTGTGTAGATACCTGATAAAATACAGAGTTACGAGAGGGGGAACATTATGCCGTATTTAAGCCTAAGCATTTCGCATCTTAGTCACTTGACAAAGCTGAAACAAAAGAAGCATCGGTCAATAGAGCAAAGAGTTGTGGTGGAAGGCAGACGCGTTTTGCAACAGCTTGCCGATTGGGGAGTTACACCGGAAGAGCTGTATCTTGCCGAGGGTGAAGCGTCCATTCCTGCCAAAGCGATCTACCAAGTTAGCCCTCAGGTAATGCACCGCATCTGCGATAGCGAAACACCTCCTGCCATCGCCGGAATGTTCCCTTTGCCCCAAGAGAGAAGTGTAGCCTTTAGATCTGCCTTCTATCTGGATGGGATCAGCGATCCGGGTAATATGGGCACCATCTTCCGTATTGCCGCTGCGTTTGGGATGGATTGCGTGCTGCTTAGTCCCGGATGCTGCGAGCTTGGTTCGCCCAAGGTAATACGTTCATCTTTGGGAGCTGTTTATAAGGTGCCTTTCCGGGTGTGCCAAGCTGAGGAATTGAAAGCTTTGGGAGCTACAATAATGGCACTGGATATGGCTGGGAGCATAGCTTTACAGGACTATACAATCCCTAAATCACCCTTCATAATCGCTTTGGGGGGAGAAGCGCATGGCTTGACATCTGCAATCAGAACCTTGGCAGATACAAACCTGCGCATAGACATGCCGGGGGAAATGGAATCCCTTAATGCAGCCGTGTGCGCGGGGATTTGCGCTTACCAACTTTGCCGGAAATAATCTTGTAACCACTATTCCCGTGCATTTGATATAGCTGCGTCCCTGCATGAACTGCACTATCATACCCCACTCATTGCAGGTTTTATCCGTAATAAACCTGCAATGATACTGTAATGGTAGCAAGGAAGCCGATGGCATCCACGTGGCTGGTTTGACTTTCATTTGAAGCCTAAGATCATTATACGCTTAACGATATCTATGCCGGCTTCAGATGAGAGTTAAACTAAGCATGATGCGATATACATCCTTTAACTCTAAAAAAGCTGCTGAATTGCAGGGAGTCAAGCTTAAACGGGGGGATGCAGCTTTTATAAAGTCAAAAGATTGTGCATCAGCTTCTACACACGAGGCGTGTGTAGTTACAGCACCAAACGCCAAGTTTCTAATCCGTCGAAAAATGAATAATTGACAAAATACGCTGTTTTCTGGTGTTGGTAAACTGGGATTTTAACAAATACAGGAAGTGAGGAATTGTGAATATTATTAACCAGAAAACAGGCTGGATCGAAGTGATTTGTGGCAGTATGTTCAGCGGTAAAACCGAGGAACTTATTCGCCGGATACGCCGCGCCGAGTATGCCAAGCAAAGGGTTTTAGTTTTTAAGCCGGTTATTGATGACCGCTATGATGCCAATAACATCGTTTCCCACTCTCAGATGCAGGCTCCGTCCATTCCCATAAACGATCCCAGCGAGATTTATACCTATCTGCAGGATGATATCAAGATTATCGCCATAGACGAGGCGCAGTTCTTTGATGAATCCATCGTGGGCATTTGCAACGACCTGGCAGACCAGGGATACCGGGTGATCGTAGCTGGTTTGGATCAGGACTTCAAGGGAGAACCTTTCGGCAGCATGCCCCAGCTATTGTCTGTGGCAGAATACGTTACGAAGAACCTTGCCATCTGTATGAAATGCGGCAATCCCGCCAACCGCACCCAGCGCACCATCCACAAAGGCGAGCAGATACTGGTAGGCTCCACAGAAGCTTACGAAGCCCGCTGCCGTAATTGCCACGAGGTGCTGGATTGAACTATCCCGGTTCGCTTTCCGCCACCGCCATGTTCCTGCTGGTAAGGGTTATCCAGATATATAACATGCTGATCTTTGCCCGGGTGATCGCATCCTGGTTTATCCGCAATCCTGGCAATCCTATCTATCACTTTTTGTATGAGATCACGGAGCCGGTATTGGCTCCCATTCGCAGGATTATGCCCTCCATGGGGCTGGATCTGTCGCCCATTATTGCCTATATGGTTTTTAACTTACTTGCCAGACTTATAGCATCGTTAATTTAAGCAGGAGGAGATTATGCCACTGTTTCCCATAGATATAAAGCACCAGGACTTTTCCGGGCAGATGTTCGGATACAACAAGAAAGAAGTGCGCGCCTTTTTAGATCAGGTTGCAGGTGAATTGGAAGAATTCCAGAAGAAGCAAGAAAGGGAATTCGCGAGAAGAGAACAGATGCAATACGAAGTGAAACAGGAAGCTATGCAAGCCGGAAGCGCCGTGGAAGACCTGAAACGCAGGGAAGAACTGATCAGCCGGACGCTGGTGTTTGCCGAAAAGACCAAAGCCGATATCGTGGCAAATGCCCGCAAGGAAGCGGAGAATATTATCCACGAAGCGGAACTGAAAGCCAAGCGGGCGATCCATGAGGCAAAGCAGTATTTAAGCGTGCTGGAACACCAGTATTTGCAGATGAAAGAGCAGAAACGGCAGTTCCTGATGCAGTTCCGGGTGGAGCTGCAGAGCTTTCAGGACAGGATAGGCAAAGACCCGCTGCTTAGCAAGGATAGTGAACTGCAATTGGATAGCGAATTCCGCCAGATAAAAGAGGATATCGTCCCTAAACAGGAAGATAAGCCATAAAGATAAGGACATAAGATGACAAGTATATACGAAACAGCCGCATGGCTGAAAGAGAGATTGCCCCAACAGCCGAAGTTTGCGGTGATTTTGGGAACAGGCTTAAGCGATATGGCGGAGGCGTTTCCCGCGCTTTGCCGGTTACCATACACGGATATTCCCGGCTTTGTAAGCAGCACAGCGCCGTCTCATAAAGGCTTTCTGGTGCTTGCAAACGTGCAGGGACAGCCGGTGTTGTTTTTGCAGGGCAGGTTCCACTATTACGAAGGCTATGCCATGCAGCAGGTTATCTTCCCCACCAGAGTGCTGGCCGCATTGGGGGTGAAGGCTTTAATCGTGACCAATGCTGCGGGGAGTTTGCGGCTGGAGCTTCCTCCGGGAGCAATTGTTCAGCTTACAGACCATATTAACTTTATGGGGACAAACCCGCTCATCGGGCATAATGATGAGGACTTGGGCGAACGCTTCCCCTCCATGAACCAGCCCTATGATCCTGAGTTCAGACAGCTATGCGACGAGATTGCCGAAGCACAGGGAATTCCCACTCACAAGGGTGTTTACCTCTCGGTAACAGGTCCCAGTCTGGAGACAAAAGCCGAATGCTCTGCCTTTGCAAACTGGGGTGCAGACCTGGTCGGGATGTCCACAGTTCCGGAAGTGATCGCCGCCAGGCATGCTGGGATGAGAGTGTTGGCATATTCCATCGTAACCAATTATAGCAATTTGTTTCATGAGCAGGCTCACTCACAGGAAGAAATACGGCATCATGCCGGGATCTCCGGTTCTCAATTGAAGAACATCCTGGCAGAGTTCATTCTTAAGGCAGCGCATAACTTTTCATTGACATAAGTTGCGGGATCATATTACTTGGTTATTCTCATTTTTTTAACTATGGAGCAAAGGAGACAGAGATGTCGGCAAAGAAACTGACTGCTGAGCAACTTAAGCACTACGAGGAGCTTATCCTGAAGGAACTTCGCGAGAGTGTTAGCTATATCGAGAATATAAATAAAGACCAAAGCATCGGTGCTCGTGAAAGCAGCGGTGATCTGTCCAGCTATGCCTATCATCAGGCAGATCAGGGCTCTGATACTAATTTGATGGAACAAACCGTTATGCTGATGGAAGGCGAACGGGAGAAGATACGCTTGTTGAATGATGCTATGCGCCGCATTGCCGATGGGACATATGGTAATTGCGAGATGTGTGGTGATCTGATCCAGGACTCCCGTCTGGAAGTAATCCCCTATGCCATCTATTGCTTCGATTGCAAAGAAAAGATGGAAGATAAGAAGAGAAGGCAAAGACGTTGATGCCACCTCTTACAAAGCTCAACATTGCTCCTGCAAGCTTTATAATGATGCTTGTGCTGGTATTGGATCAGCTTAGCAAGTCCTTAGTCCGCTTGTATATGGATATACATCAAAGCATTCCTTTGCTAAAAGACCTATTTGGGGATACCTTCATGCTTATCTATGTGCAGAATACCGGAGCGGCTTTCTCGCTTGGCTTTAATAATGACCTTATCAACCGGATATTCTTCATAACTGTAACTATTTTTGCCGTGGGCTTCATAGTATATTTGCTGCGTCGCAGCCAACATCGCATTCAGGTTTACTCGTTTGGCTTTGTATTAGGTGGTGCGATAGGCAACTTGGTTGACCGCATTATCTATGGTGGTGTAACCGATTTCTTTAGTGTAGACTTCCCTGATTTTATCATGCAGCGGTTTCCAATCTTCAATGTGGCAGATAGCTCTATATTTATCGGAGTGTGCCTGCTTGTGATTGATATGCTGTTTATCAAGGATATCCCAGAATCAAACCCAGAACCAGAAACCCCCTTACCCGAAATTACTACCAAGGAGATATAAATGAAAGGTGTAGTTTTGCTTTTTATAGTCCTCGTTCTTAGCGCAGGACTTTCAGCTCAGGTACTCACCTGCCGCCAGATACAGGAACCGACCGATGCAACAGGTAATTCGCCATATATGGAACAAATGGTGCAGGTCCGCGGAATCGTTACTGCGATAAAACCAGGGAGCAGTTTCTTTATCGGCGACCAAGTTAGCGAAACTGATGACGGTAAATGGACAGGATTATATGTATCTGATGCCGCACTTAGCAGCACA
The DNA here is from genome assembly GCA_964430595.1 of uncultured Candidatus Cloacimonas sp. Lineage (GTDB taxonomy): Bacteria > Cloacimonadota > Cloacimonadia > Cloacimonadales > Cloacimonadaceae > Cloacimonas. Next base: position 2,506 of record CAYSGM010000054.1, on the reverse strand, counting down.
GTCCAGCTTGGAGACATGATCAAGCTGAATGGAACCGTTAAAGAGTATTACAATGTTACTCAGCTAATGTTGATTACCGCTAGTTATATTGAATCACCTGGAAACCCAATACCGGTTAGCCATGTAACCACAGCAGTCCTTCCTTTTAACAACAGCATTTCTGAGTGCTGGGAAGGTGTGATGGTTCGCTTTAACAACATTAAAATCAAAACCTCGGTTAATCTGTTCGGTCAATTCCAAATTGCTGATGCCGATGTGGCAGGGGTAGCGGAATCAAAGATAGACGACTTTTTCTACAACCATCCCTCCTCAGAGATAGTTATTGGCGATGTGTGGCATCAGATTCAAGGGGTAGTTAATTATACAACTACTGATGGCTTCAAGGTGTTTCCTCGTAATGCTGCTGATATGGTTAAGGAAGATAATATCCTAGCCAGCAAAATCTCAATTCAGGGTGTAAAAGCTGCTTTGGATGAAACCATCGCCGTTGAGGTGAAAACCACCAAATTGCTTGCTGCATGGAATGTTACCAGCTATAGCATGACACTCCAAATGGATGCCTCGATGGTGCGTTTTAATGGAGTGGACATTAGCGGTTCGCTTAGTGCTTCTAATCCTACGGTTACAGTTTTAGGTGATATTATCACTATTACTTACAACCCCACACCTGCTGTAGTAATGGTAGCCCCTGCGGATGAAGAAACCACCTTGATTAAGCTTCTGTTGGAACCAAGAGCTTATGGCGTGGTGCCAATTGTAATAAACAGCTTTACATACAATGATACTGCTATCACCAACTTCCAGAATGGAAGCCTGTCTGTTATCATAGATGAGTTTAAAGCCTACCTTGATGTTTACACCAAGGATCAATCCGGCAGAATCTCTGAGCAGAACATCTTTGATCCCTCCCAAGGGCAGAGAATCTGGATTGAGTATGGCACCAAAGGCGGATTTCTTGCCCGCACCGTAATCCGCATTTATGATGCCCAGGGCAGATTGGTTTCCACTCCCCTAAATGAGAATTTTACTGGTTTAACAACCGTCCAGCAGATTGATAATTTCGAATGGAATGGCAGGGATGGTGCCATGAACCTTCTTCCTCCCGGATTGTATTATTGCCACATGGAAGTTGCAAACCGGAAAACAGGTGAAATTGCCCGAACGGTGCAACCCATCGTGATTAAATCCCGTCTGAAGTGAGGTGAAGCATGAAAAAGTTAATTATTATAAGCCTGATCCTGATCCAATCCGCACTCCTTCTAGCTGTGTTTGATGATTACCAGCCCTCTGCCAGAGCGCGGGGAATGGGTAATGCCTACACCGCAGTTGCTGATGATGCTAATGCACTGTTTTACAATCCTGCTGGATTAACCTCCACCAGATATGGGGTTAAGTTTGGCTTTGCGAATCTCTTTAATCAGGAGTTTTCGGAGTACAAGACCGTTGCTTTGGGTGCACAGCTTCCTGCCAAACTTGGAACATTAGCGGTTGGTGCCCGGGTGATGGATGTAGATTTCGAAGATTTCACCCTGATGAGTGAACAGATTTGGAGCATTGGGCACGGAATCACCTTGGTTAAGGATGTTCATTCCGAGATCAGCGTTGGTTATGTGGGCAATTTCTACAATCTCTCCATGGATGGGGAAGAGGATGATACCGCTATCGGTTTGGATCTTGGAGTGCTTGCTCTATTGCATGGCAGAACAAAATTCGGTTTTGCAGTAACCAACGTAAACAAAGCCAAGATGGGACGTGAGAACCAAATTGATCTACCCAACAAGCTTGCGCTAGGAATCTCCTATACACCTTATGACCGGGTTACCACCAGCATCGAAATTAAGAAGGACTTTGCCCACGAAACCGAGTTTATGGGTGGAGTGGAAGCCCGTGTCTTCGAGCCTCTTGCCCTTCGCTTTGGCGTTCATCAAAATCCTGCTACCTACAATGCCGGTGCCAGCTTCTATGTGGAAAACATGGAAGTGGATTACACCTACACACATCATGCCGTGCTTGAAGGTACACACTATTTCAGCTTGGGTTACAAATTCTAATCCAAGAGGGGGAAACTAATGATGGTAAAAGCATTTAGCCGCTTCATCCCAGCCTTCATTCCTCTCGTGTTCGAAGTAATGCGTGTGTTCAAACGCGATACTAACCACAACCAGACTATAAAGAAGAATGACAAAACGCAGGACAAAATCGGCACCATCGAGCACCTTTTAGTCCGTCTGGAAAAGAAAGTGCAGCTTAACCGTGATGTGTATATCAAAAGCTTTAATCAGCTTAGAATATGGCTTGCGATAAACTCCATTTTGCTGGTTGCCATTGCAGTTAAGCTGTTCTTCTATTGATACATAGCATACTATAACACAAAGGTGGGATTCAAGTCCCACCTTTTATTTTGCCCACATTCTTGCATAAAGCCTTGCAGAGCTTATCTTGTAGAGTAAAACCTATCAGGAGATAATACAATGGCTAAACTCAAACTTCACGGCAACCCTATAAA
>CAYSGM010000053.1:2738-17485 GCA_964430595.1 uncultured Candidatus Cloacimonas sp. | reverse complement strand
ACAGTGGATTCTGTTCAGCAAACTACTTATCGCTCGCTTAAGGCTTTTTACGCTAAGAATTATGTGCCTGAGAACGCTTTCCTTGTGGTGTGTGGGGATTATAATGAAGAAGCCATGAAGGCTGCTATATCCACATATTTTGGCAGTTGGGCTTGCAGATCGGCTTCACTACTACCACGCTCTGTATCTTTGGAACCGGAAATGCCCAAGTCCAAGCACGTGTTCCGTAAACGCACCAAGGGAGAGGAATTCTTAGCTACAGCCCTGCCGGAACTTTGCGAAGCGCACCCACTTTCAGATTCCATGTTGATTGCCATCCGCTATTTAGCCATCGGCAAATCTTCACGCTTATTCAAACGCCTGGTGGAAGAGGATAAGCTGTGCTCCTCCGTGAAAGTAAACTCCCTTGGGGGAATCCTTTCCGGTGCTTCAGTGATCCTCATATGTCCGATTGGACGCAAGCATATTCCCCGCATTCTGGAAGTGTTCAAAGAAGAGTATCTTGCTCTGATGCAGCATGGCATTCAGGAAGACGAACTATATCTGGTAAAACAGGATATTATCCATAGCTGGCTGTATAGCTTCGAAGGTGTGGAAAACACGGCTAACCTAATCGCAGCAGAGGAGTTTATCGGCAATCTTGATAGCTTAGCCCAGTATGGCGATAGGATCCGCCAGATCAGCATGGCTGATGTGTTTAGCGCAATGGCAAAGTATTGGCAACCGGGCTTGATCTCCTTTTATCACGAAGGTGCCAAGCCATCTAAGGGATTTGCTGAGTTCAGCTTAAAGAGTATGGAGTTACCAACATCGAAAGCAGCTTACAGCATTTTAAACACATATACTGAGGTTAAAGAAGATAGTGCTTTGCCTTATGATAGCACTTCATGTTCGGCCTCCATTCATCAGATCAACGATAATCATTATCAGATTACTCTATCCAATGGCATGACTGTGCTATTCAAACAACTTGCAGCCAAGAGTGTAAGCGGATTTGCCTTATCCACACATATCAGCCAATTATGCGAAACTCCGGAGCAGAGAGGGGTAAACTTCTTTGCTTCCACCTTGTTGTTATATGGCACAGCACTGCACACCCATGAACAACTGATGCGCATTTCGCGGGAGTATGGCTTCAACATCAGGGTTATTCACCATTTGGACAGCACCACCTTCAGAGGCAAATGCCAGACTGCCTGCCTTGAGAAATCACTATCCATGCTGGCAGATATACTATACCGTCCGCGTTTTGATAAAGGACACCTTAGTTTGCTGCTGTCTGCCGCGTTGGATGGCATCCGTCGGGATAATGACTATCCTGTTTCCTATGCCTACCAGAAATGGTTCAAAATGCTGGTGGGGGACCAAAGCAATCTCTACCGCAGTACCGGCAATCCTGCTGACATCCGGCGTATAAAGCTAAAAGACCTAACAAACTGGTATGAGAAATGGGATACCAGCCGTGATTTCAGCCTGGGTATAGTCGGTTCGCATACTCCTTTGGAAGTAGCAGAGCTTTGCGAGCGTCTGTTTGGGGACAAACAAGCCTCTTCCCCACTTTTCACTCACCAAGCAATCTATCAAAGCAATGATAAGAAGATAGTTAAGCAGCATCGTGAGACAGATCAGGCGATTATCCATTTGGGTGGTTTTGCCTCCCAGGCAAATAACCGTGAGGAAAACGCCGCTTTCCATGTCCTATCCCACATTCTGGGCGGTGACATCTCTTCCCGCTTCTTCGATATTCTGCGCGAGCAGTATGGCTTTGCCTATCAAACCGGATTCGATTTCAGTTCCATTAGCGAGCTTGGGTTTTGGAATGCCTATGCTTTTTGCGATCCCAAAGCCTATAAGAAATGCACCAGCCTGATGCAGGAGATCATCGCAGATGTCCAATTGAACGGTGTAACCGAGGACGAACTGCAAAGTGCCAAGAAATACCTCATCGGCATGAACCGCTTTGATTATGAGAGTGTATCTTACACCGCGTCCTCGATGTCCAATCTGGCAGCCTTAGGCTATGAACCGCAGTTCTACATAAACCGTGAAGCCAGGCTTAAAGAAGTGAGTATGGAAACCATTAACCGCATCGCGGGTAAGTATTTTATCCCCTCTAACCAATACCTGCACATTCTGGTATAGCGTATGTTAAAGCTTGGTATTGACATCGGTTCCCGCAACACAAAGCTGGTAGTATATAACGAAGAAAACCACAGCATCTGTCACTACGCCTATCAAAGCACGGATATTTCCGTTCTGAATAGCGTAAACTATCTGATCCAGAACGCTTTTACCTCGCTTAACATTAACATGGCTGACATTAAATGTATTGGGGTAACCGGCTACGGACGTAAGCTATACCCCAAAGCCGATGCGGTGTTATCCGAAATAACCTGCCATGCTGCCGGTTGCCAGCACTATTATCCCCAAGCCCGCTGCGTGATAGACATCGGGGGACAGGATTCCAAGATCATCAGCATTGATGCCAAGGGGAAAGTGGAAGATTTTGTAATGAACGATAAATGCGCTGCCGGAACCGGACGATTCCTGGAAATGACCGCATTACGTCTTGGTTGCGAGGTGGATGCACTTGCTGCCCTCGCCGCTAACAGCCACCAGACTATGAAACTAAACTCCACCTGCGTGGTATTTGCCGAATCCTAAATCATCGGTATGATGGCAATCGCAACAACACCGGAGGACATTGCCAGGGCTGTGCATCAAAGCATTGTGCGCAGGATAACGGCACAGATGGCTTCTTTAGCCTGGGAAGCCCCCATCGTGTTTACCGGTGGAGTGGCAAAGAACAATGATTTAGCATTTTGCATGGGAGATGCTCTTGGCAGCACCCTGCTTCGCACCCCCGAACCTGAAATCACCGGCGCATTAGGGGCAGCCATATTAGCAAGGAAAGCATGAAATACGATTATCACATCCACACTGAAGACAGTTTTGACAGCAAGATAAAAGCGGAAGAGCTTGTCCAAAGAGCTCTTGAACTTGGCTATGACGAAATAGCCATCACCGAGCATCTTGATCTGCTCCCCGAAGAACTGAGAGCAAACGGTTTGATGTCTCTTAGCAAATACCATACCCGCATTAGGGCTTTACAGCAGAAGTACCCGCAGCTAAGCATATTGTGTGGCATAGAGATAGGCGATTACCATCGAGTAAGAGAGTACGCATCTGTACTGATTAAGGGACTGGATTTCGACATTATAATTGGTTCGGTTCACTTTCTCTCCGACCACACCAATGTTGCCATACCGATGCAAAAGCCATTGACTGATGCACAGGTGAAAGAGTATTATGAGTTCAATCTTGATCTTGTAAATTCCTGCGATATTGATGTGTTAGGGCATTTGGGCGTGTATAAAAGGTATTACAAGCAGGTACCCGATGAGCGAGCCGTTCTTCCCATTATTAAGAGTATCTTTGATGTTATGATCCAACGCAACATAGCTCTGGAACTAAACTTCGGACCGCTACGCAGAGGCTATAAATACTATCACCCTGAACCTGAGCATGTTGAGCTATACAGAAGCATGGGTGGCAAGCTGTTTTCTGTTGGGAGTGATGCGCATCATTTGAAAGATATTGATGATTACATGCAAAGCATCCCCCTGGAGCTCAGAGAACACTCATTTCGTAACTTGCATAAGAGGCATACTACTTAACTGTATTTATATAAGCCAATTAGTTCACTCTATCTAGGGTAAAAACCACTATTCAGGATTAGTTCTAACATCATTGCTGCTTCCTTGGACATCCGCACCTGTTTCGAACTGAGGTTCACCGGGATCTCACCGGGATAAATCATGGTGAGATCATGGTCAGATCCCCTGCGGATCTGCATTGGAAAGCAAGGAAGGGTTGAGTAAGGATTAACTACAAACTTGTCACCCTTAGAATGTAAAAGGCTGGTCAGTGAAATCTAAAGCTCTTTGGTCCCTTTCAAGGAAAATGCATTGGACGATAGCGGGGCATGAATCCCAGCCAGATACTTTGGGATAGCAGCAGAAGCCACCATTGCTGCATTATCCATGCACAGCGCAAGGGAGGGATAATACACCTTGATTCCAGCCTTAGCAGCCTTCTCACCAAGCTGTTTCCTAAGTTGAGAATTGGCTGCCACACCTCCGGCAATAAGGATATTCGGGATGTGATGCTGCTTTGCCCAAAGGATGGATTTGTTTATCAGGGGATCGATGATCGCTTGCTGAACTGAGGCGGCAATATGGGGTAAATTAGCCTGAATATCGGATGGTTCCTGATTTGCTAACCAAGTTCTGATCGAGGTTTTTAAACCGCTGTAGCTGAAATTGAAATTATCTTTGGGAGGTAGTGCCCGGGGAAACTTTACAAAGTCGGGATTACCTGTAATGGCAAGCTTATCAATAATGGGACCACCGGGAAAGCCCAAGCCCAGCAGCTTGGCAGCTTTATCAAAGCTTTCGCCGGAAGCATCATCCAGAGTTCTACCAATCACTTCGAACTCAGTAAGGCTTTTAAAATGCACCATCTCTGTATGACCGCCGGATACCACCAAAGCCAGAAAAGGAGTGCTGATCTCACGATGATCGATAAAATTGGCGAAAATGTGGGCAAGCATGTGGTTCACGGTTATCAGCGGTAGAGAGAGGCTCCATGCCAGGCTTTTGGCAAAGGATAAGCCCACAAGTAGTGAACCTATCAAACCAGGGTTCACAGAAACAGCGATGGCATCTATATTGGTGAGCTCTAAACCCGCACTATTTAGGGCGTTTTGAGTTAGGAGCAGAATGTTTTTCAGATGCAAACGGGATGCTAATTCCGGCAGAACGCCACCAAAGGCAAGATGCTCAGGTTGGGTGGAAACAAGATTCGCTAGTACCTGATAATCTGTATCCATAATGGCTACGGAAGTATCGTCACAGGAAGATTCGAAGGCAAGGATTAGTGCTTTATTCATCTATTTAAGGCGAACCTTATCAGGGGTAATGGCTACAAGCTCAGTGCCTGGAGGGAGCTCCACTTTCAGGATATGTAAGCCCTGTGTGTCAGCTTCGGGGGAAATGCTGATCTTGATGTTAACCGGATCGAGCTGCTTTAGTAGATCCGAATCACCTGAGATTTTAACAGTAGCATGGGTGGGGAAACAGCTCTTCCCGGTATCAGGAATAATGGGTAGATTATCAAACACTTTACTGGTATTGTATGAATTGGAAACGCGTACCCTTACTTGGGCTTCGGAAAAAGACACATCTTCTCCAGATGAAGCAAGTTTAAGGATAAAATCGCGCTCGGAAGTCATTTCGCGGGTGATAGCCTCAGTGTAGGCATAATCTATGGATTGCACTTTGTTCTTGGGTCCAAAGACAATAACCCGATCGGGCACTATTTCAAACTTAAGGCTGGAAAAGCGCTGACGGGTGAAAGTATCTGCATAGCTAAGCTGAACAGGAACTTTCTTTTGATGGAAAACATCTGCATGAACGGCAATCTCTTGTTGATCAGCAGGTCCAAGCAGAGTTATATTAACATTTTCTGGAAGGTCTATCGTGTAGTCGGTTAACGAGATAATGTCCACACCGGGCTGGATTCTGCTGGCATCGATGGATACCTTTGTGCGGGAAAGCTTCAGCTTTATGATATCCAGTCCTTTCCCTTTCACCTGAAAGGGAATGCTTTGAGGCAAACGCTCCAGCGTGATGTTCTTAGGGACAGATTTCAGGTTGACAGGTAAGCCAACCACGGTTCGGTGCTCGGTAGTAAGTTGGGATTGCACCCAGATGAAGAGCGCCATCAACAGCGAGAATATCCTTAAACCGAGGTTTTCTCTAAACAAACTATTCTTCCTCAGGAAGTGGGTTTATATCCAGTGATTTCATTTTCTTGTAGAGAGTTGTGCGCTCAATACCGATATTCTTGGCAGTTTGAGACACTCGCCAGGAATTAACGGCAAGATGGTGCAAGAGGTAATCCCGCTCAAAAGCAGCGACACTATCTTTAAGATAGGGAATATTGATATACTTCTCAACATCCTGAGTGTCGCTACCCATCTGGAACAATGCTTTTTGTTTAAGATGCTTAAGGATTATATTGTTACTAAGTCTTTTCTCGTTAATCATGATGAACTTACAAAAGTTACGCAGTTCCCTTATATTGCCAGGCCAGCTGTAGTTTAACAAGTCTTCCTTCATTGCTGGCAGATCAAGCTCGTCTATGGTGCTATACTGAGAAGAAAAGCTTGTGAAGAAATAGCTCATCAGCAGCAAGATATCATCGTCACGTTCTCGTAAAGGAGGCAGTTCTACGATATTGCCTTCGATGCGATAGAACAGGTCTTTGCGGAACTGACTTGGGTCTGATAGCTTTTCCAGACCTGCGTTTGAGGCAAATATCAAGCGAGTGTCCACCTTCTTAAGATTGCCACCTACCACTTGGATTTCTTTGTTCTCTATAGCTCTCAGTATCTTGGACTGGGCAATTAATGATAGATTGGTTACTTCATCCAGGAATAGCAAGCCATTGGTGCATTCCTCAAAAAAGCCGGTTTTGCTGCGATCTGCATTGGTGTAAGAACCTTTTAAATGACCGAAAAGTTCAGATTCTATCAGGCTCTCGGTTAAAGCACTGCAATTCACAGTATGAAATGGTTTTCCAAAGCGCTTGGTGTTAATGTAATAGTAATTAGCAGCAACCTCTTTACCGGTGCCGGTTTCCCCTATCAGGAACAAATCTTCATCAACGGAAGATAGACGCGATATCTGTTCGCGCACCCGCTTTATGGCTGCACATTCGCCGATAAATGGGAAACTGCGGGTGAACTGCTTCTTTAGATTAATATACTCTATCTGCAAACCGATATGCTCTTCTTCCTGCTTCTTAAGCGTGATGGCGTTCTCGATATGCAAGAGCAATTGGTTTGTGCTGAACGCTGAGCCTTTCTCGGTGAAGTGGTATGCGCCAAGCTCGCGGATCTCGGTGATCTGGGCAGTGCTAACCTCACCGGAAATAACAATTACTTTGTAGTTCAGGTCTAAATTGGTTTTAAGGTGCTTCAATACCTGGATGCCGTTTAATCTGGAACCGACCAGGAATACATCAAGCAGAATCACATCAGGCTGGAATATCCGAAGCTCATCAAAGAACATATCGCTGTTGGTAGTGATCAACACGTCATATTCATAACGCTTCATCACTTTGGCTATCTGTTCTGCAAGAACAACATCGTCTTCGAGAATTAGTACTTTACCTTTCATAGTTTAAGTATCCTTTCTTCAAGCTCTGCCAAGGCGGTGATAAAATAGGTGTATGCCTGATCCGGGGAATCATAGGGCGAGAAATACTTATGCACATCGCCATCCTGGAAGTATTTGGAACACATGTAGTAGAAATGATCTGAGGTGCTAAGCAATCTTGCTGTTCTAAGCAACTCAGGATCGCCCTTTTGTTTGATGCGGGAAAACAGTTCGTAAAGAGTTTCTATGGCGTTCTTTTGCATTTCATTCTCCAGCCATGCAGAAAGATCGCGCTGTTCATCTGCCCAGGACACTGCTTCCGGGAAGGATAACGATTCCTGCTGGTAGTTAGCCAGATGCGTGGTATCTTTGGGATTGGCAAAGCCAATATGCGGACGCTTAAGCACCTCAGAAGGGAATTGCCTCATGAAATCAAAAATACCGGAGGATGCCCACTGATGCTCACCAAAGGTCTCATAATCCATAAACAGATTAAGGAAAAGGTTCTTACCGCTTGTTTCCCCAAGAGTCAGGTGGTCAATCCAGGATACAAACTTCTCCACGGTGAGCGGATACTCAGGCCAATCCCGGTTAGAGAACCTGAAGGCTATATCATCCGCTAACTGGTAGTATTTGAGCAGTAGATTGATATCCTTGGAATAGTTCTTATATGCATACAAAGGAGTTCGCCATTGCAGGATGCGATCAACTCCCTCGGTTACAATTGTTTTGAAGCCTTCCACCTCATAAATAATATCGGAAAGCCTGTCCTGATAGATTAACTCCGTATTCCTAAAGGTGGTGGTATAATAGCCAAATTCCTTTTGCATTAAATCTCTGTGCATGCCAACCTGATCCAGAAACTCGTTTGTGTCATACAAAAAAGCCAAGGAGTGGAAGTAAGTTTCGCCAAGCAGCTCTACACAGCCTGTATCCACAAGCCTTTTAAATGAATCCAGAGTCTCAGGAGAATACAGTTTAAATTGCTCTATCGCCGTGCCAGTTATAGAGAAAGCTATTTTAAAACGACCTTCACTTTGCTGAATCAGCTCCAGAAGCAGTTTATTGGTAGGCAGGTAGCATTTCTCTGCCACTTTGCGCATCACCAATCCATTTAGTTTATCGTCGAAAAGATTGCTGTTTTTGCCTATGTCCAACACGTTGAAGTGATCCAGCCTGTAAGGCTGATGAACTTGGAAGTAGAAGATGATATTCAGCATTTATAGCTCCTAAACCATTGGTTTGCGGATATACTCCGCTAACATAGTGGAATACAGATGTCTGATCTTTTCGGCAGCCTCATCCCACTGGATGCGGTTCACTTCGTGCATGCCCTCGATTCCCATTTTAATACGCTTCTCCGGGTTCTCAATCAGGTGGTTAATGGTCTCAGCCCAGAGGTCTATATCCCAGTAGTCTATCTTAAAAGCATGATGCACAACTTCGGCAACACCGGATTGTTTCGATATAATGGAGGTTATTCCAAATGCCATAGCCTCCAAGGGAGATATGCCAAATGGCTCAGATACAGAGGGCAACACATAGATATCCGCCGCCCTTAGGATGCTTTCCACCTGCTTACGATTTAGAAATCCGGTAAACAGGAAGCGGTTTTTCAGCTTCATAGCCGCAGACTTGCGTAATAAATGACGAGACATATCACCGGTGCCGGCAATAATGAATCTTGCTTCAGGATGCACTTTTAACACCCTGTCTGCCACATCAAGGAAATAATCCGGTCCTTTCTGCAAGGTAATTCGCCCTAAGAACAAAACTGTGGGTCCCTTGAATATCCTCTCCTGTGTAAGCACCGTATCCACGGGTATAGAAAAGGCATTATGAATTATACGGATTTTGCCGGTATCGATTCGGTAACGGCTCATTATCATCTGAGCGGTGTATTTAGATACGGCGATTACTTTATCCGCAAAGGTCATACCTGCAATCTTGTGCACCCGTTCGTCTCCGGGACCACCCGCCCTGTCAAACTCTGTGGCATGGATATGCACCACAAGGGGCTTTTTACTAATCTGTTTAGCCAACATGCCGCTGGGATAGGTTAACCAATCGTGAGAATGGATAAGATCATAATCCAATGCTCTGGCAAAGCGATCTGCCCTTAGAGTATATTCCTGAACCTTGCGAATCAGATCTTCGTCACCAATAAGATTTGTTGTCATTTCATCCCAGAGCTCTTGTTCCTCATTGGTAACAATTTCACTTAGCCAATAGTGCTTTTTTACCGAAGCAGCATACTGTCTAATTTCTTTAAGGCTGAAGTACGATTGCGGTTGGGATGTTATGCCTATATACTCCAGACGTTCGTTTATAGTCTCAAACTTGTGTCTGTTATATTCTCGGTGCATCAAAGGATCAAGAAACACCGCCGGCAAGGTATCCACATCGCTTTCTTCGCGCATAGGGAAATATACCAGTTCCTTGGTGGGCAGCACCAGGTCTATCTTTATTCCCTGTGCCAATAAGGCTTTCACCATTCCATAACAAGCCATGCCCAAGCCACCTGATATCAAAGGCGGGAACTCCCAGGTGAACATCAAAATCTTCATTTCTGTTCCCCCAATTTGGCTATGTAGCTTTCGATATTATAGAGCGCTGCCACACTCCATGCCTGTGCAGGAGCACCTTTCGGGAAGTGTGGTGCATCGCCATCCCAAATCTCCGCTACAGAGGCAATATGCCCCCGCATAAAGCTTTGCCGGAAGGTTTGCACAAAGGAACTAAGCGTTTCCGCCATCTCTTTGTCGCTGCGAATACCGCTGTAGGTTTTTACATACAAGCCGCAGAACGGCCCCAACAGCCATGCCCACACGCTGCCGTTATGATATGACATATCTCTTTCTCGTTGCGTCCCGTAATACTTCTTGCGGAAGCGCATATCCCGAGGGCTAAGGGTTCGGATGCCATAATTGGTATAAAGCTCCATAAAGGCACGTTCCAGCACCTTTTCCATCTTATCTCTACTTAGCACCGCCCAGGGCAAAGATAGTGCAAGAATAGCATTAGGGCGAATCTCAATAACGGGTTCATTGCCCTTCAGCCTGTCAGCCAGAAAATCATCATTCCAAAACTTGCCAAAGGAATCGCGCACTTGCTCTTTCAATGTAACCATCTGGGCAAGCGCAGGGCTGCCCTTGCCGTTAGCCTGTCCTAAGGCAATGCACATCGCATCATAGCTACACAGTGCGTTATACCACAATGCATTTATCTCCACCGGAGCACCGCTGCGTGGAGTTATCGGCTTTCCGTCAATACGCACATCCATCCAGGTCCCATGAGCAAACTCTTCGTGCAGTTCAATCAAGCCATCTTTCCGTACATCGAAGGGATAGGTGAAGTTATTGATTATAGCAGTAAGGATACTCTCCGTAAGCGCAATCTTTTCTTCCCAATAATGGATATCCTGCTTCTGCTTGCCAAGCTTCCACAGCAGGATTATATACCATAAAGTGGCGTCCACCGTGTCGTAATTCGCCTCTCTGCCGGATTCGGCAAGCATATTAGGAATAAGACCGTTCTTGATAAAACCGCTGTATTTGTTCAGGATTCTTTCCACAATATCCAGGCTATCAGGCTTGTGTAGCATGGCATTCAGCACCACCATGGTGTCTCTGCCCCACGCCCCATAGAAAGGGTATCCGGCAACAATATCATCATTCGCCAGAAAGTCCGTGAGGGCAAACTCCAATATCTTCATGTAATCATCGTGTTTGAACAGGAAATTATCATTGTAGTCCAGGGAGTTTAACAAAGTATCGTCCTGATCCGGTGATCGGGGTAAATCGTTTGGTTTAGGTAAAGCAGCATAACGAGCTTCAATCCGCTCAATCATGGCAGTAGCATCATGTATGGCATTATCACTGAACAAAATGCAATTGCTTTCTCCCACTTTTAGATCGAAAGCAATCTGGAATAGGCTTATCTGATCGCCAATGCCGGAATAACCGCTCATCACTTCCCAGGGGTAGAATACATTGTAATATACATAGCGATTGGGGATAACTTCGCCTTGTAGCAGAGCGCCATGCACGCATAATTGGTTTTCGGTTCTATATGCAGAAAAGCGAACAAAGCTTCCTTCACCGCTGGAGCTAAATTCTGATTTAACATCCTTCAAGCTTAATGCTTCCTTGCTGAGGACATCAGGATTTGCAGTCTGAACATCAATCTTAGTTTCAAAATTGGCAAAGTCCAGACTTCCGGATTGGTTTAGCTCATGATGAGCTGTTAAAGTAAACTTGGGATGGAATTCGAAATGCAGCTTATGATGCCCAAGGTTAGTGTATTTCACCAGCACAGTATTGGTTGTTTCGTCCATCATGATCTCTTTAAGGATCAGGATATCATTCTGATGCGGTAATGCTGAATACAGAAAAGCAGGATACGGACGCAACCACGGCTTAACTAAATGCAGAAATCCTTCCGGATAGATGCAATTGCTGTAGTTATTACTATCCAGATGGATATCTTCGCCCCGCCACTCCACTTTTTCTTCCATTCCCGCTACCAGGTGCGTGCGGTTAAAAGCAGCGTCACTGGCTATCAGCAAGCCATGATACTTACGCTGGTTGATCAGATTACCAGTCCCAAGTGCATAAGCTCCCAGTCTGTTAGTCAATATCCATTCGTGATGGTGAGTTTCCATGAAATAGTTGTTCATCGAACCCCCTTTGAAAACTTTCTTATCTCTGTGTTGATTTATTTCAATAGTGTGAATCTCGTCAAGTCATTTTTTAGTCACAATGCAGCACAGGCAGCATGATTTGGGGTTACATAATAGAATTACTATAGCATTACGGATGAACTACGCATCGCATCCGTAATTCATCCGTAATGCTATAGTAGTTCAAGCAAGAGCTATGAGGTTTTAGTATAAGCGAAAAAACCCCAGGATAAGTTCTTGTCCCAGTATAACCCACATAATCGTGGCAGCAGCAATGAAGGTTCCAAATGCGAATTCCTTATCTTTGTCACGAATGAAAATCAGAAAGTATATTATACCCATAGAAGCAGCTAAGATGAAGATAAAGGGCATACCTTGCAAACCAAAAAAAGATGCTATCCCTGTTAGCAGCCAAATATCTCCGCCTCCTAATCCTTCCACACCCCGAACTTTTTGATAAGCCCAGGCAAGCAGAAGCAAGAAGCAAAAAATAAAGATTGCAGTCAATACGGATTCTATCAATCCCACATTGTTACCGGGTAGCAATGAAGTGAGAATCCCAATGCCTATCAACGGTATTGAAAGCACATGCGGAATGATGTTATGGAAAGCATCTATGAAGAAGATGGGGATTAGGAAACAGAACAGCAGCAGATATTTAAAAAAGAGGACGTCACTAATGCCATAGCGTAAGAATAAGCCCACAAACAGAATAGGGGTAATAACTTCCACTAATAGGTGATGCCAGTGTATAGAAGCACCACATTTAGAACACTTTCCCTGAAGTAAGATATAGCTGATGATGGGTATATTCTGATAAAAGGGGATATGCTTCTTACAGCTATCACAATGGGAAGCAGGGAAGATAATCGATTGCTTATTGGGGATGCGGTGAATCAGCACATTAAAAAAGCTGCCCAATGCAGCACCAAAGGCAGCTATGATTATGATCATTACAGTAGTCAGGATTCCTCCTTCAGGATATCTGATAATCGAAAGTTGCTGAGATATTTACCAGGTTTCGTACCAGGCTTTACGGGGTTGGTTATAATACGCTCCCTGGTTCATTTGCACCTGGATAAGGATGGAATCCGTAGGCTTGTATCGTAATGAAAACTCAGGGATTAGCTTATTAGTATTGTCGTCATTAACACTGAACTTGCTGGATGTGTTCATACTGCCGAAATTAACGAAATTCAAATCCAAATCAAGCTCCAGCTTGGGATTGAACTTGTATTTGATATGGTTTGTATAACGGGAAAGATAATAGCCATCTCCCACGGAACTTGTTCCAGCCTCAAAGCCCATGGAGTGGGACATTTGCATTCTATCTATTGGCAACAGCGCAGAGCCGGAGCCTCTGAATGGGTTCAGATTAGGACGGGGCATATCAATTTGTGCCGCTAAGGGCAGCAGAATCAATATCAAGGTTATGCAAACAAGTAGTTTTCTCATGGTAAATCTCCTTTACAAGAGGTCAACTGTATTACATGATAAGCAAGAAACAAGCCGTTGTCAAGCATAGATGGTCTTTATCAGATTTGCCAGACGCCCTATTCCCGTCTCGATTTGCTCAAAAGTAGAGTAAGTATAGTTCAAACGCAGGCAGTTGAACTTTTCCTGTCCCTCGGGGTAGAACTTACTACCGGGGATAAATGTTACCAAATGGTCTTTTGCCTGGAAAAACAGTTTATCAGCATTGATGTCTTCAGGCAGCCACAGCCACAGGAAAATGCCACCCTTAGGCTTTGTCCACTGCACGTATGCCGGCATAGTTGCGCTAAGAGTATCCAGCATCTTAGCCAGATAGGGCTTGTAAAAATCGCAAATACTTTGGATGTGTGGATTCATATAGCCACCGGCAAGGAATTTTGCCACGACCCTTTCTGTAACACAATCCGGAGTAACATTCACCTTCTGCTGCCAGGATACCATCTTACCGATTAACGCCTCGTCACCTTTGGCAAAAGCAACCCTCATACCGGGACCAAGTATCTTGGAGAAAGAGATAATTTCCGTCACCAGATATGTGTTCTTCATCTCTTCGTGGGCAATTTTGAACAGAGTGGGCAGCTCTTCCCCACTGAAACGCAAGCGGGAATAAGGATTATCTTCCATCACCAGAATGCCTTCTGCTTCGCAGTATTTCAGCAATTCACGACGTCGCTTCAAGCTCATGGAGATTCCGGCAGGATTTTGGAAATCAGGTATTGTATAAAGAAACTTGATAGTCTTGCCGGATTCACGTAATTGCTTCACTTTTTCTACCATACGATTAAGGTCTATCCCGTCTGCATCCATTGGAATTCCCTGCACATCAGCATGTAAAGCATCGAATACCACCAGAGAACCCAAAAAGCTGGGTGCTTCGCAAAGAATCACATCCCCTTCGTCTATAAGGGCACGGGTCATATAATATATTGCATTGGTTGCACCAACCGTTACGACAAGGTTATCCTGAGTAAGGTAGTCATAGCCTTCCCATTTTAGCAATTCGCTTTTCAGCTGACTGTCACCCTCGCTGGCTCCATATTGCAGGACGTCGCTTCCTTCATTGGATAATACCTCGGCATATAGATTGCTAAGGATTTCCTTGGGGAAAGTAGCGGGACTGGGAAAGCCACCTGCAAAGGAGATAAGCCCGGGAACATTCTTGGTGGCAGCTACCAATTCACGAATCAGGGACGACTTCATCACCTGTGTGGTATGCGAGAGATAGTTCTTTATCATCGGTGTTGCTCCTTACATTCTAAACACTTAGCAGCGTAATTACGGGTATATCCGGTAGATCATCCGTGGGAAAGGAATGGTTTCACGGATGTGATGTATGCCGCTCATCCAGG
>CAYSGM010000053.1:0-2728 GCA_964430595.1 uncultured Candidatus Cloacimonas sp. | reverse complement strand
AACCTCTCCAACCCTATGCCAAAGCCACTGTGTGGCACAGAGCCATATTTGCGCAAGTCCAGAAACCACTGATAATCTGCAATAGGCATGTTCTCCGCTTGCATGCGGGAAAGCAGCAGGTCGTGATCATCTTCACGCTGACTGCCTCCGATTATCTCACCAAAGCCTTCGGGTGCGATAAGATCGTTCCCAAGCACCAGATCGGGATTCAGGGGATCACGTTTCATATAAAAAGCCTTGATTTCCTTGGGCCAGCGTTCAATAAAGACAGGCACCGGAGAATCTTCGGTAAGCATCGCTTCGTCCTGAGCACCCAGATCGCTACCGTGGCTAATCTCGCTTCCTTTAGAGCGTAAGTACTCTATTGTGTCATAGTGTGTCATGCGTTTAAAGGGTGCATCAGCAGTCCTCAAAGCTGCTTTATCGCGCTCTAATATATCCAGTTCCTTATCGCATTTATCCAATACCGTACGGATAACGTAGCGGATAAGATCTTCCTGAATCTGCATGTTCTCTTCATGTTCCACCCAAGCTGCTTCGGCATCCATCATCCAGAATTCGGTTAGGTGCTTTCGGGTTTTGGAGCGTTCCGCCCTAAATACAGGCCCAAAATCATACACCCTGCCAAGACTCATGATTCCTGTCTCCAGGTATAACTGTCCCGATTGGGATAGATATGCCTTGCCTTCATCGAAGTAGTCCAGATCAAAGAGCGTTGTGGTGCCTTCGCAGGCATTGGGGGTTAAGATTGGCGAATCAAAGCGGAAAAAGCTATTGTCGTTCAGGTATTCGCATATCGCATAATATACTGTATGCCTGATACGCAGGATAGCCCACTGCTTGGAAGAGCGTATCCACAGATGGCGGTTGGTAAGCAGGAAATCCGGTCCATGTTCCTTCTTGCCAATGGGGTATTCCTCCGCAAGCTGAAACACCTCCACCCCGTTTATTGCCAGTTCGAACTGACCTTCATGCTTGGGGTGCGGTTTGGCTGTGCCGGTAATGATAACGGATGATTCCAGCGTCAGTCGTTTGGCTTTCTCAAACACTTCCTCGTCCAAATCCGGTTTAAAGGCAATCGCCTGAATCTCGCCGGTGCCATCGCGCAGGATGATAAACACCAGCTTACCGCTTTGCCGGATGTTGCGCACCCAACCCTTAAGGCATACTTCGGTATCCGGGTGCTTGTGAATATCTTTGATAAATACTTGTTTCATTGTGCTTCCTATTTCTTCAAAAACTGGTTCTTGGTCTGGATTTGTTTAATTATCTTCAAGGCAATATCCAGCGCACGTGTCCCCGCAGCACCATCCACAATTGGCTTGGTGTTATTGGTGATGCAATCCACAAAGGATTCCAGTTCCATGGTGAGCGCATCTTTGGGGCTGTCGCTAACGTCTATGGCTTGCACATCCACCAATTGCTCCGGCTTGATATCTGTAGCTCCCATCAGAAGTTGGGGCAGGAACTGCATGATATTGGCGGATTTCTTCATTACCCGCACCTGCTTTGCCACAAAATCCATACTGATATAGCTATCCCGCTGGAAGAAGCGTATCTTCCGTTCCTGCTTCATGGAAACCCGCGAGGAGGTTACATTGGCAATCGCACCATTGGCAAATTCGATCCGCGCATTGGCAATATCTATACTGGGAGTAAGTATCCCCACTCCACTGGCACGTATCTCGGTAACCGGGCTATGCACAAAATCCAGAATAAGATCAATATCGTGAATCATCAAATCCAGCACCACCGGCACATCTGTTCCCCTGTGGTGAAAAGTGGATAAGCGGTGGGATTCGATAAACATCGGCTCGCCAATCTCATGTTCTATCTCTCTGATAACCGGATTAAAGCGTTCTATATGCCCCACCTGAATCTTCAAGCCCTTGGCTTCCGCAATCTGCAACAGCTCTTCTGCCTGTGCAAGTTCACTGGTGATCGGCTTTTCCAGAAATATGTGTTTACCCGCCAGCAAAGCAGGCTTGGCAAGGGCATAATGCGCAGTGGTAGTGGCAGCAATATCCACAGCATCACAGGCAGCCAGCATATCTTCATAATTCTCAAAAGCGGTGCAACCAAGCGTGGTGGATATCTGTAAAGCCCGCTCCCTGTTTTGATCGTAGATACCTACCAGTTCTGCTCCGGCAATACTTTGGAATTTACGGGCATGATGCTGCCCCAGATGTCCCACGCCAACTACTGCAATCTTTATCATTTTCTATAGCCTTTTCGCCAGGATTTCAAGCATATCACTGGTCATTGCTTTCAGGTCATATTCCGGTTTCCAGCCCCATTCTGCCTGAGCCGCACTGTGATCCATGGAGTTAGGCCAGCTATTGGCAATAGATTGCTTCACGGCATCTATCCGGTATTCCAGCCTGAAATCCGGGATATGTTTACGAATCTCGGCAGCTATCATTTCGGGATCAAAGCTCATGGCTGATACATTGAAGCAGTTACGGTGAATCAGATTCTTTGGATCCGCTTCCATTAGTTCCACCAGCGCGCGCAGAGCATCCGGCATATACATCATATCCAGGAAAGTTCCTGCGCTTAGGTTACAAGTGTAGCATTTGTTTTTAATGGCTTCGTAATAAATCTCCACAGCATAATCCGTTGTGCCTCCACCGGGAAGGGTAACATTGGATATGATGCCCGGATACCTTAGTCCACGCGCATCCACCCCATGTTTCAGATAATAATAATCTCCCAATAGCTCCGCAGC
>CAYSGM010000052.1:0-18115 GCA_964430595.1 uncultured Candidatus Cloacimonas sp. | reverse complement strand
AAGCGTAAAAAATAGATGCCGGAGCTTACACTGCGGTTGTTCTTATCTCTGCCATTCCACACAATGTTATGGTAGCCTTTTGGCATTTCGGTATTCAGAAGTTCCCGAACTTTTTGACCTTTGATGTTATACACGGTTATCTTCACCTTGCCATCGGCAGGGATCCCATACTTAATTGTGGTGCTCGGGTTAAATGGATTCGGATAATTGGATGATATTTCTGCTATAGGCGGTGCTGGTACTATTACCTCCTCAGAGGTGCTGTATAATTGCTTCAGCAGATTCCGGTGGTCTTCATGTTTTGCGGTAAATGTTTGGAGATTGGGATAGATGTATTGCTTATACTTGGTATTGAGCATCGCCTTGGAAGGATTCCTCTCTGCAAGGTGAAGGACTACCTCCAAATCCATAACCGCCAATAGCGAATCTATCTCACAAGCAGGGCTATCCAGCCTAAGCTCTATCCTATCTATTGCAGTTTGGAAGTCACCCAATGCCAAGGGCACTTTAATAAGATATTCGGAGATAAACTGGGCAACTCTTGGAGAGGTTACGGAATAATCCTCCATCAAACCGATTATATAGGATTCGATTGTTTCCTGGCTATTATTCATGTTTAAGGATGTCCGGTAATACCCATCAAGCGCATCAATATGGATATCGCTTTCAGACACGAGATTATCGTCCAGTATCTCTTTGTATTTCAGATTTGCCGAGGCATAGTTCTCACCATTCTCATCTACAAAGGCACTACTCATCCTATCGTTGTTTTCCTGAAAGACATTTGGTTCGGGGTCTAATGCGTCATAAACTATATAGTCGCTCTCAATCCCAGGACAACGGACTAGTACTGTCCCATCTTCAAACCAATTACGGTTAACATTAATCGCATTGCTCCTTGGAGAGCCAACAATCCAATTGTGGTCGAAGTTGAAATCTAAATTGTCGTCGTCTGTAGTATGATAGAAATCGTTATGTCCGCAAAGTAACTGAACATGGGCGGTGTAGCTTTCTGTATCTTGACACTTTAGATTCGAGTGAGTGTTTAAAAATACATTACTTGCATCATTGTGGATTCGGAGTCCCGAACCAGAATGGTTTAAGATGCCAACTTCCCCTTGAAATTCATTATCCTGAATGCGAAGGTTTGAGCTCCTACTTTCTATATCCACGTCCCCATTAATGAACTCGCAATCACGAATGATTCCGGCAGGCAAGGACGAAAGCTCCATAAAAACACCGGTCTCGCAATAATTGAAAAAGCAATCACCAATCACTGGGCTTGTTGCATCGAGATATGCCCCAATATCGTTTGAAGTGAACTGGCAAGCTGATACATAGGGAGAGTATTGAGAACCCAATAGCATAACCCCTATATCATTATCGGTAAAATAGCAAACTGCGATGGTATCTTGAAGCGCAGAATTGTTCCATATGGTTAAGCCAACGGCATTGTTTTGGAATTCTGTGCTTGCTATAAAGATGTCATTGGACATATCTTCTATACACAGCCCATATGTAGTATCTCCGCTCCCATTAAAAGCAGAGGAGGTTAAGCGGGTACTGCCCGATGTGGAGTTGCTTACCCAAAGTCCAATACCATTAGTTGGGATATTAAACGTGCAATCCTCTATCAATAGGTTAGAATCGCAGGTTGAATTAAACGAGGCATTAATAACAGTATTCGACAAATTCACTGCTTCTGAATTTACTACGGAAAATCCGAGCCAGGTGCCTGCATCCGGAGTGCCCTTAAGCTCACTATCCGTAGCCCAAAACTCAGAATCCTCTATCGCCAACACCGAAGCATAACCCCACTCACATACGGCACCATCAAAGTTTATCTTGCTGCCCTGTTCAACGATGATGCTTACACTATCAGCGATAGAAACATTACCTGAGATATTCAGCGTGGAGCCACCTCTTACCCTTATCGTGCTATGGGGCAGTATGTATGTTTGTGTTTCTTGAGAAATGGTTACTACTGCATTGTTCTGTATCGTAACTGATTCCAAGTATGCCAGCGTCCCTAGTTGCATATTACTAGTCACCAAGGCAGGTAAGGTTCCGCACATCTGCAGCAGCTTGCCATCGCCGGGACCGATTTCTATAAGGATGCTGTCTGAATTTGACATATAAATGCTCTCATCAGCAGGATCATACAGGGCAGGGTAGTTGCCATATGCTTCGTAAGCACTTGAATTCATTATAAAATCTACGACTTGAGAATTAAACGCAGGTAATGCCGTATCGAAACTCTCTATGGGAACGATCTCCGGACTGCTGAAATTGCTATTGTTAAAGAAATTTGCTCTTCTGTTTACAAGCATGAAGGAAGGATTCCCAGTTGCATCGTCATAATATCCACACTGGACATAGCCTTGATAATGTATTGGATTCGCTTCTTCCATTACCTTTAACTCTGATAAATGAAGCGCAGAGATATTTATTGAAGGAGATCCTTGGCTAAGCCCCAGCGTGTTTGATGATAACCAATTTAATCCGTTAGAGGTATCATTAATAACACCTGCATAAATGGCGATCTTACTGTTTGCTTCCCTTATTGCATTATAAGTGGGGGGATAAACAACCGGAGCATCACAATCTGCTCTCTTTTCATGCTCATTATTATACCGTATTTCATCTTCTGTCTCATCCTCTCTTGGGTCTGAACCGGCAGTATTTTTAACCGCATTGATGGCTGCAATATCTCCCCGAGTTAGATTGGTATCTATGTTGTGTTCTTGATACCCAAACAAACGGTAGTTAATAATACCATCAGGATCAAAGCACAGAGGTAAATATAGTAGCATTTTTTGCATAGCAGGGGGTGGTAGAATCCAAGATACCCAGTGGGTTCTATCCCAGTGCCCGAAAGTTTGCACCACTGGATAAAACTTCCTCCCTGTTTCAAGGCTGGCATATTCACGTGCTTCGTTATACACGTTAACTACCTTGTCATCAATAATGTTTTGCAAGTTCGATGTCGTACCACCCGCTGTGTTCCAATCAGTATATGCCGCTTCTGCCCTTAGGGGATAGATATCCGGCATTGTAACATTTGGGGAGGCAACCGCTCTGAAAGCATCTATGTGGTTGTAATACTTTTCTTCTACAGAGCTAATCATCTTAAACTTGCGATAATGCCAGTCATAAGTAGCAGTCATGAATTCCTTGCTTTCGGGGATTTCATCTTGAATCAAAGCATAAGACTCCCACTGCCCTTGCCTGGGTTCGTCCAAGCTATAGATACCTGCCATGTTATTGGGATAGATTGGGGGCGTTAGAGTTAACAGCTGTGATGCCATATTTGTTTTGTAACTGGAGTTTAATGTGATGTTGCCACTTATATCAACATCCTTCATGTTATGAAACAACTGATCCTCTATCTCAATATAGTCCAATCTCAAATCGCAATTCCCTGCCCAATACAACCGGGGGTTTAGATTTACCAAGTTCCTTTTCCACCACGAGGCATTAGCAAGCAAACCAAGATTTGCTAATTCACTATACTTTATTCTAATCACGCAGTTAATTCTTTCAGCAACAGGGCTTCCTAAACTTACATAATCCCCGTAAGTGAAGTTGGTGGTATCCGAATAGGCGGAGCTATAATAATGTAGAATGGAAACAGGCGTGGCGGTATGACCTCCATTTGCATATGGAAACCCCACAGGAATGAAGCTTAACAAAGGAGTTTCGGGGCTAATACCGGGGCTGGGATTGGAGATAAAGAACGAATATGTGATGTACACATAATTAGAAGTGTCAGAGGTAGGTAAGCATTTTAGGTAGAACTCTTGTCCCACCCTGATAGAATCATTTGCAGTGGTATTCCACCTATACTTCAAGTCCGAATATGCTAAACCGGGTGTATGAGTCCCACTTTGGCATAACCACAGACCTGGGGCGAGATTATTATTATATTCACCTGTTCTTGAAGCACAAATACCATTGCACCCGGAAACCATTGAGAGCGATACCAATATTCACTACGAAGATTATCCCCAATTGCTACAGCATTCCCATTCGTATATTCAGCTTCGAATCTCTTATAACTTCCCGTGGTCAAAGCATAAGTAGAGTAATTATTACCAGTGCTCCATCGTTTATCCATGATAATCGAATCCAGGTAGTTGATATTTAGTTTGTTGTATAAATCGCTATAATCTGCAACGTAATGATCATTGGGTTCAAATACTTCGATAATATTCGTGTTGTAACCCAAATCATGCATGTAAGTGCTGAATGCTTCCCTATTTGAATAAACATAGTTCTCGTTACCAAGGTAAGAGTATGTCCCAATGGGAAAACTACTGCTGAAGTTAATCCCTGAGTTTACGCCAAGTACTGCTAATAAGCCAACTAAAAACATGTAACGCTTGATAGTCATTGTTTCCTCCTTAATAAATGCTGATTCTTCTTGTAGTTCTGGGTTGTTCGGGATCACTTATTTTTAGGATATAAACTCCGGCAGGATAGCCAGACAGATTTATATCAACCCTCCCATTTTGTAGTTCTCCGGCAGAAACTGCTTTGTGCATGATAATCTGCCCTTTCACATTATATATATCCAAGGCAATGCTATCGTGTTGCTTACGGTAAGCATCCCCCACAAACTTAATACTCTGTCCCTTGTTTACCTTAGTGTTTGGGTTGGGGTACACTTCAATGCCCCAATCGGTTACATCAATAGATGGAGTCAGTTCATCCTCATTTGCGACGGTGGTATCGGTTATTTCCGGATTCCCTGCGTGTACAAAAACTTTGCCTTCTGTGTTCCAAGTGTGCCCTTGAGTCCATATCGGAGCGCTGAGGGCTACATCGCAGTATCCATCAGCATTGAAATCTCCTGCTGCTTTGCTCCACCCGAAATTGCGGAAACGGTAATTCTCTGGGGGATTTATTACAAGATCTCTGATGCCATTCATGTTATGTTTCCCCAGCCACACTCCTCCCTGTCCACTCATTCCATTTAAACTGCAATCTGCTCCAATAATGTCATCAAATCCGTCCCCGTTTACATCGCCTACCACCATGGGAGGTTTTGCCCCAAACTCAAAGCTTAGCCATGGGGAATAGTTTATTAGTAAATCGGGTTGTACAGTAATGCTATTTGAACCTAGCCACACCTTATCGTTCCAAGTAAAAAAATCAGAGTGACCATCGCCATTTACATCCCCCAACGGGCTTGAATTAAGAGTTGTGACTTCAGTACTACTCCCTAATTGCAAGCTATCAGCCATTGAACCGGTAGCATCACCATAGAAGAAAGTAAATTTGCGAATTTGTGTTGCTATGGAATACTGCACCATATCGCTATAACCATCAGCATTAACGTCTCCAACCCCGTACAGATTGCCATACACATGGCTAAATGGATATGGATATGCTGTAATATCAGTCCATATCAATACATTTAACTGAGTTAACGAGTTCATGGGCACCGTGGTTATGGATATATCACTTTTCTCATCACCATTGATATCTCCAAGAGGGAAGACATCTACTTGCCATGTATCCAATGCGGGATACAATAATTCTACATCCGGAGTGGTCTGTGGGTTGGTTCTACCAAAATATACGTCTACAGTTTTGGTGCCGTCAGCAAGCCTTTGGGGGATAACCAAATCCTCAATACCATCCCCATTCATGTCACCGGCATTGATCATAGTATTCTCTCTGTTTGAATAGGTTTCCGCCCCCAAATGGTAATGGTACTGCCCTTCAATCACAAAGTCCGGGATATTGTCAAAACCGGGTCCTCCCCAATAGAAATAAATCTTGCCCCACATGTTGTATATATTGCTTACCCCATCGGGATTCCACAAAGGGGCTTTTACAATAAGATCATCATATCCATCCCCATTGAAATCCATGCTAACTAAGGAAGCACCGAATTCGCTGCCAATGAATTCTCCTGCCATTGTTTGGATCAAATCCATGTGGTTGATGCCAAACATTGGCACAATCAGCAGCAAAAACAATACTGCGTAAAGAAGGTAAAATAATCTGTTCATGTTAGCCTCCATGTAGCTGGTGGTAAGTGATGAGATCAAGTAGGAGATGTCATCATAAGTATCTCAAACCGCTGGAATACATTAGAAAAGAAATTAATATTGTTGTCAAGAAATAAATCAACAATAGGTATCTGGAGTCGCTGTAGTCCATCCGGCTGATGTAACTAGGCAATAAGTTATATATTTGGCTAAGCCGGATCGACTCCAGACTTATCCTACATCCCTTTATGCTGCTCATCTCCCTCTCTTTTAACTCTTTTCCTCTTATATAAAATTCCTCAGCTTTTCTTTGTTCTCCTCTGTGTTTCTATGTGTAAAAAAAATCACCCCCTTTTCACCCAGTTCTAAAAATAAACGCTAAATCTGTCCCAAAATTCCAATTCTGTCCCCCACACCACTATGAAGGCAGATATCAGAAAAGTGATAAGTCCCTTTTTTCTTGACATCTTGAGAGCAGTAAAAAAGGATGTGCTAAACTGGTATTTTTGTAACTACTATAGATTTGACCTGCATTGGCAGATAATAAAGAGGTTTTAAATGTCCATATTTGACTTTTTCGGCATGATGGCAAATGACATCGCGATTGATCTTGGCACCGCTAACACCCTTGTTTATAAAAAGAATGGCGGCATTGTAATAGACGAACCCTCTGTGGTAGCTGTTTCCACAGACAGCAAGAAGATAATTGCCATCGGGATGCAAGCTAAGGTGATGCTGGGTAAAAACCCGGATGAAGTGCGCGTTATCAAGCCCCTGAAAGATGGCGTGATCGCCGATTTCCAGGTAACCGAACTGATGCTGCGCAACCTTATCCTGCGTGCCCAGAAGAAGCGTCTGCTGGTGCGTCCCAGGGTTATCGTATGCGTGCCTTCGGGGATCACGGAAGTGGAAAAGCGTGCCGTGCGCGATAGTGCTCTGCATGCCGGCTCCCGCGAGGTTTACCTTATCTCGGAGCCTGTGGCTGCGGCTATCGGGGCGGATTTGCCTATTGACCAGGCTTTTGGTAACATGGTGATGGATATCGGGGGCGGAACCAGTGAAATAGCCGTTATCTCGCTCTCTCACATCGTGGTGCACAATTCCATCCGGGTGGGCGGAGATAAAATTGATGTGGACATCATCAGCTACCTGCGCAAGAAAAACAACCTGCACGTGGGCTTGCAAACCGCCGAGAAGATAAAGATCACCATCGGCAGTGCTTATCCTTTGAAGCAGGAACTTACTATGGACGTGCGCGGACGTGATATTGTATCCGGCTATCCGGTGACGATCAAGATCTCCTCCGAAGAAATCCGCGAGGCAATCTCCGAAACAGTTACCGCCATGATAGACGCCATTAAACGTTTGTTCGAAAGAACCGCACCGGAGCTATCCGCAGACATCGCCGAGAGGGGGATATTCCTCACCGGCGGGGGAGCATTGCTTAAGGGCTTGGACGAAAGGATTCGCAGAACGGTGGATTTGCCCGTGCATGTGGTTCCCGATCCGCTGGAATGCGTGGTGAAGGGTGCCGGCAAGGTGTTGGATGATCTGGATCGATATCGCCAAGTGCTGATAAAAAGAATCGAGGACTAAAGCCAGTTAATCGAGAATTGAGAATTGAGAACTGAAGATGGTGAGTGGAGCGTGCTTTGTTG
Source organism: uncultured Candidatus Cloacimonas sp. (assembly GCA_964430595.1). Classification (GTDB taxonomy): domain Bacteria; phylum Cloacimonadota; class Cloacimonadia; order Cloacimonadales; family Cloacimonadaceae; genus Cloacimonas. The sequence goes on along the minus strand of CAYSGM010000052.1, from coordinate 10,458 downwards.
AAGAAGCATCTGGTTCCGGCAATTCTGATCCTGCTATCGTTACTGATGCTGATTGGCAGTAAGGAGGCGAGAGCTACCAAGGCAGGATGGTTGGGCAACACGCTGTTCTTCCCCATGCTGCGCTCCCTGAAAGCAATAGAGACCACCGCGGTGCTGAAGCAGGAAGTGTTCTCCCTGCGCAAGAAACTGGCAGAAGAAACGCTTTATAAACTTGCCCTGAAAAACGAGCTGAAGCAATACACCCAAGCCCAAAGCATCAGCTTTGACACAGGCTCCACGGATTTTGTGCTGGCGGAAGTGATCGGCTTCTCGGGGCAATTTCAGGAGCGAAACCTGATTGTGGATAAAGGCGTGGGACATGGCATACAGATTGGCTCTGCGGTTATTTCTGCGAATGGGATAGTGGGTAAGATTATCCTGGTGAATGCGGATCACTCCAGTATTCTGCCTTTCTCTAACCCTAAGTTCCAAATCCCGGTGATGGATGCCCGCACCAGTGTCCAGGGCATACTGGAAGCTGATCTATCCGGCACTATCAGCATGAATATGGTGAAGCTCGGTTCCGAGATAGTGGTTGGAGATACGATTGTTACTTCCAACCTGTCACGCATATACCCAAAGTCTTATCCCGTGGGCGTTATCAAACGCATCCGGGAATCTCAGGATAACCTCTTTATTAGTGCCGATGTTAGCCCCTTTACCTTGGTGGAAAATCTGGAGCACGTGTTTATATTGAAAAAGGAAGGAAAAAAGTGAGCCACAGTAAAAGTCTTGAACCGATTGTAACTCTTTATGGGCAGCGTTTTAAACGCATCCCGGTTAGAACCAGAATCCTCACTCCTCAGGATAGCATCAGTGAGATAATCCGGGAGTATGCCTTGCCACAAATGCAAGCAGGCGATATTCTTACGATTAGCGAAAGTCCACTCGCTATCACCCAGGGCAGAGCGGTTCCTGTATCAGAAATACGGATAAGCCCTCTGGCAAAGCTGCTTAGCCACTATGTAGCCAAGGTGCCATACGGGATCGGGCTAGGCTCTCCCACCAGCATGCAATGCGCCATCGATGAAACAGGCAGATGCCGCATTCTCTTCGCTGCTTTTGTGGGGGCAATTGGTAAACTTAGCGGACGCAAGGGCGATTTCTACCGTATCGCAGGAATGCAGGCAGCGTTGGTTGATGCTGCCACTACCTCACCGGTACCTCCCTATAATGAAACCGTGATCAAGGGACCGCTAAATCCACAGCAAGTGTGTGATGATCTTAACGCGGAATTCGGCTTTGGCTTTGCCGTGATGGATATTAACGACATTGGCGGAAGCTGGATGATAGGCGGAAGCAAAGGCGTTTCCAAGCACTTCATAGAACGCGCCATGAAAGATAACCCCCAGGGGCAGGGAGATGAACTTACTCCCCTGTGCATCGTGCGAAGGCTGAACGATTAAGCATGATCATTAGCATCCTTTGGACAATTCTCTTAAGCCTGGCGTTCTTATACGCCCAGATTCTGGTTATGCCGGCTTTTGCAATTGCCAATGTGATTCCAAACATCCTTATCCCCTGGCTAATCTATACTGTGTGGACAAGACCCCGTAACCACGCCCTGATCCTGATCTTCTTCATTGGTGCATTATACGACACGCTGAATCCCGCCACCTTCGGCATGTATGCTTTTGTGTTCTGCCTGTTGGGGATAAGCATAAACGAATTCCGCAAGCCCTTCGAAGTGGATAGCACGGTAGCGAAACTGCTTACCATTGGAGTGGCGAACCTGATATACATCCTGATTCAGTTATTGGTATTCGGCTTGGCTTATGGTTTTGGTGCCAAGCTGCTTACCCTATCCCTGATTGGTTTTATTTACAACCTGGCTTTCAGTTTTGTGGTGTTTTGGACGATGCAATTGCTAAGCAAGGTTCGCCTCAGCATTGCCAATGACTAAATCTCACGCCACTCTTGTCTATCGAATTACTCTGGCGGTATTATTCGCTTTGCTTATAGGCTCTTTGTTCAGATTGCAAGTAGTAAAAGGCAAAACCTACCAGCGTATCGCAGAGAGCAACTTCGTCCGTATCCGTAGAATCACCGCCACCCGGGGTGAGATCTATGACCATAAATACCGCCCGATAGTTAGCAATGTCCCCTCGCATAACCTGTATCTAACCAGCGGTAAAATACGCAACTTCCCTGCACTGGCGCGGTTCCTGGAACTTAATTTCGGCATGAATGAAACTGATTTGCACGATCTGGTTCTTAAACAACGGTTTAAAACCTATGAAGAAATCCTGCTGGCAGATAACATCCAATACGAGAAGATGCTGATGCTGTCCGAGCAGATGAACTACTACCCGGAGCTTTCTTTCAGGATCGGCTCTACCCGTGAATACCTTTATCCCAATCACTTTTCCGGCTATGTAGGCAGGATTAATGAGAAGGAATACGAGCTCTACCGTAAAGAGGACTATTCCCTGAACAGCTACATCGGCAAGACAGGTTTGGAGCGCTTCTACGAAGTGTTATTGCGAGGCAGGGACGGCAGAGAAATAGTTCAGGTGGATGCACAGGGCAGAAGCCTGGAGCTCTTTGCGGAAAACAGTAACATCGAGCCTCTAAACGGTCTTTCTGTAGTACTTACCATCGATAACGACCTTCAAGAGTTTGTATCCGGCACCTTCCCCGAAAACATGAAGGGTGCAGTGGTGGTAACGGATATCCGCAGCGGGGGAATTCTGGCGTATGTTAGTAAGCCTGATTACGATCCCAACCTCTTCATGCAAAAGATCAGCCCGGATGTATGGGAATTCCTGAACCGCAGCGAAAAGCCCATGATGGACAGGGTTATCCATGGTTCTTATCCTCCCGGTTCCATATTCAAGCCCTTAACCGCCGGCTTAGGCTTGGATAGCGGCATTGTTACCCCATACACAAGGCTCGCTTCCTGTGTAGGTGGTATGAAAATAGGCAACCGGTTTTTCCGTTGCTGGAGCAGCGGAGGTCACGGGAGCAACAACGTTATTGACGCTCTGAGGGTTTCCTGCGATGTTTACTTTTACGATCTATCCCTAAAGCTTAATCTTGATAAAATGCGCGAATACGCCGGCAACAACCATCTCTTCGGTAAAACAGGCATAGACCTCCCCAACGAAAGACAGGGCTTTTTCCCCAGCACAGAATGGTATAGAAAAACCTTTGGCAAGAACATCGGCATTATCGGGCACAAGGTAAATCTCTCCATCGGGCAGGGCGAGGTGCTTACCACACCCATACAGATGAATGCTTTCTATGCTGCCATCGCTAACAATGGCATGTGGACGCAGCCACACCTGTTAAAGCAGACTATGGGGAGGGGCAGGCTTACCCGCGAACAGCTGATGCCCTTAACCCGAAAGCCTTTACCCATGAAGCAATCCACCCTCAAAACTATCCAGGAAGGCTTATGGGCTGTGGTGAATGCCCCCGGCGGGACAGGTGCCAATGCCAAGCCAAGCAGTGGCACGGTATATGGCAAAACCGGCTCTGCCGAAAACTCGATGGGCAGAACAACCCATGCCTGGTTCTGCGGTTATCTGGTAACCACCAAGCCTGAGATTGTGGTAACCGTCTTTCTGGAGAATGCAGGTGGCGGCGGAGCATTAGCAGCCCCGATAACCAGACGAATCTTCGAATATTACATAGGCAATCTTGAAGAAATCAAAAAGGTTACCCCCTTGCCCCGCAAATTCAGAACCGCAGAAGATGTCCCCACCCAAGAGCCGGAAGTGCCTGAAACACCTCCTATCGAAACAGAAACACCCCAGGAAACAGACCTATGATAAACCGCAAGAAGTTTGATTTCACTCTCCTGGGCTTACTTTTCTGTCTTATCGTCATGGGCTGCATCGCCATCTTCAGCGCATCCACCACAGTTATCGGTCAGCACGTAAGCATAGAAAACAACTGGTGGAAACAGATCATCTTCGCAGTGCTCTCGCTCGGTGCCATCGCTCTTCTCCTGAAGCTGCCCATGCCTATCTTCGACATCCTGGTGCTACCCATGTTCGTGTTGAACATGCTGGCTCTGATAATTGTGCTGTTTACACCCGCTGTAAACGGTTCACACCGCTGGTTCAGCCTGGGGGGGATAAATCTTCAGCCCTCGGAAAGTGCCAAACTCCTTACTATTTTAATGGTGGCTCGCATCATCTCGCGGGAGCACCTGAACGAATATCGCCAGATTTTATATGGCTTCCTTATTGTCCTGCTTCCCGTGGCACTGATTATTATCGAGCCTGATTTCGGCACCACACTTGTTTTTTGGGCAAGCCTGATGGCAATGCTGATTGCAGCCGATGTGCCGGTATTTTACGTGCTACTTATTATCAGTCCGGTAGTTAGCGTGGTCTGCTCTGTATGGATGCCCTTTATACCTCTATGGATTCTCATCCTGGTGCTGCTGTTATTGCGGGCGCATTTGTCTTGGGTGGCGGTTACGGTTGCCGGTATTGTGAATATCTTTATATCCCTCATCACCCCCGTTTTTTGGATGGGCTTGAAGGACTATCAGCAGAACCGCATTCTTACTTTTATGGATCCCACCCGCGATCCCCTGGGTGCCGGTTATCAGATCATCCAGGCGAAAATAGCCATAGGCAGTGGCAGTGTTTTCGGCAAGGGTTGGCTGTTGGGAACCCAGAAGAACATGAACTTCCTTCCTGAGCATCACACCGATTTCATCTTCTCCGTAATCGGGGAAGAATTCGGCTTTGTCGGCAGTGTATTGCTGCTCTTAGTATTCATTGCCTTTTTCTCACACCTTATCAAAAATACCGGTGATCTGAAGATCAGAGAGAGAAAGGTTGCCACTGCGGGCATAATGGCTTACCTTATGTTTCAGACCTTTATCAATATTGGGATGAACATTGGCTTAGTTCCTGCAACAGGTATTCCATTACCCTTTATCAGCTATGGTGGTTCAAATCTGTTGATTAATGCCATATCCGTGGGAGTAATCCTTAAGTATCTGAATGAACGAGGTTTTATTAAATGAAGAAGTGTCCTTACCTCTGCTTGATCCTGCCGGCATTGTTGCTGCTAAGCTCTTGCACGGTTGTTTCTACCCTTAGCTTTAGCGAAAATGATGCGGAAAACACTCCCAACTTAATAACAAACCCCAGTTTTAATCCCTATTCTGATGTTGCTTCCAAAGCCTTAACCGGCTGGGTAGTGCATCTTGACCCACCCGGAGGAGAAACCAGCCCCGTTAATATAGACCCAAGCATGTCCATAGATGGAGGAACCTCCCTGCGGATTGATGCTTCTGATAAATCTGTAATGATCCTAAGTGATCCCTTCCCGGTGCGCAGATATGGCGGATACTATGTCCGCTCCTCTTTCAAAACCAATTCTGCTGCCCCTCCCCAAGCTCAAATCCGGCTGATTGTTTTCAAAGACAACGGCAAAATAGTAAACCGCTTCAAAAGAAAGGTGCAAATCACCTCCGATTGGGAACGTGAAACGCTAAGCGCGGGATTCATCAAAACCGGAGCAAGATTCGGACGCCTTGCCTACATGATCCCCCCCTTCAAAGAAGGTTCCATCTGGATAGATGTAGCCGGCTGCTTTGAAGTGCATTATTTCCGTATCGATTAAAGCATGCGCATCACCCTGCAACGTGTTAGCAGTGCCTGCTGCCGTGTGGACGGAGCTGTAACCGGCGAGATTGGTGCCGGCTTGGTGTTGCTTATCGGCTTCAATGCAACAGACAACTCCTCAATGCTTAGCACCGCAGCCACAAAATGCCTCGAACTTCGCATCTTCCCGGATCAACAGGGTAAACTTAACCGCTCCTTGCTGGATACCGGCGGCAGCATCCTGGCAATCTCCCAATTCACGCTTTACGCCAATTGCACCCGAGGCAGACGCCCGGATTTTACTCAAGCTGCACCTCCTGAACCCGCCAGGAAACTGTATGAAGAATTCCTGTTTATCCTAAAGGAGAGAGGCATAAATGTCCAAACCGGAGTTTTCGGGGCGGATATGCAGCTTAGCCTTGTTAATGACGGTCCCATTACCATAAACCTGGAGTGGTAGCCATCCCGAACTGCCGGATTATTCCTTAAGTAATAAACATAAAAGATAGATTCCTTGCCCCGCTCTTACTACCCGAAGCAGAGCTGACCATGATCTGACCATGAGCTCACCATGATTTATCTCGGTGAACCCCCGGTTAAGCACGTATCGGCTTGGCTCCGGATAAGCAAGCAGGATGCGGGTGAAAGGGAAACAGGAGATAACGTGTTTACAGCCAAGACCTACGCTATGTTGATGATGGCAGTTTTTATCGCCCTTGGTCTGCCCCCCCTTGTTTGCAGCATATCTAAGCAATATACCGGTGAGCATTATCCAACCCGATGGCACAAAGATAGAGTGCCTTGCCAGCGGTGATGAATACCATAACTGGCTGCATGATAAAGATAATTATACCATTATCCGCAATCCAAATACCGGCTACTATTGTTATGCGGAGAGCTTTGGTGCAGAAGTGGTGGCAAGCACCCTTGTGGTGGGCAGGGACACCCCTGGTAGCCGCGGGATAACTCCCGGAGTAAACATAAGCGAAACTGCCTACAAAGCAAGACGCAAGGCTTTGTTTCAGGCACCTGTTACCCGCGATGCACCTACAACCGGAACGATAAACAACGTGGTGATCTATATCCGCTTTTCGGACGAAACGGAATTCGGGGAAAATATCAGCGTGTATGATGGCTGGTTCAACAACAATGCCAGCTCTCAGAAAAACTACTTCCTGGAGGCAAGCTATAACCAGCTTACCGTTAATACCTCGTTTTTCCCTGCCCCGGTAAACAATCTGGTGGTCTCGTGGCAGGATAGCCATCCCAGAGCTTATTTTCAGCCTTACAACGCCACTACCAATCCCAGCGGATATGTGGATGATGACGAAAGCCGTGACCGGGAATTTACCCTGCTGCAGAATGCTTGCGAAGGGGTGGGACCCTCCATCCCAACCAACCTTACCATAGATTCTGATGGCGACGGACGGGTGGATAATGTGGTGTTTGTGATCAAGGGTGCTGCGGGGGCGTGGAGCAGTTTGCTCTGGCCTCACCGCTGGTCTATCTGGGATCGCTATGTGTATATAAACGGCGACCGGGTGTATGATTTTAACCTGCAATTACAGACCTTCCTTGCCAGCAGAGGGGTGGGAGTTATCTGTCATGAGTTTTTCCATACCCTGGGTGCACCGGACTTGTATCATTACACCTCGGACGGGATGTCTCCCGCGGGATCGTGGGACATCATGCAATCAGACCAAAACCCGCCACAGCACATGACCGCATTCATGAAATATAAATACGGGCACTGGATTTCCAGCATCCCCACCATATCAGCAGATCAGCAATATACGCTTAACCCCCTTACTTCTTCCACCGGCAATGCTTACAGGATAAATTCCAACAATAGCAATCAATACTATGTGGTGGAATTCCGCAAGAAAACGGGAACCTTTGAAAGCAGTATCCCCGGCTCGGGAATGCTGGTCTATAGGATAAACACAAGTGCCGGAGATGGTAATGCGGATGGACCACCGGACGAGTTGTATATCTATCGCCCGGGTGGCACAACCACAGCGGATGGCACGGTAAGCTCTGCAAACTTTAGCTCCGATGTGGGCAGAAATAAGATTAATAACACCACCAATCCTGCTCCCTTCCTGCAAGATGGAAGCGCGGGGAACCTCAGCCTATACGGGATTGGCACTTCTTCTGGTTCTACTATTACCTTTAACAAAGGGGTGGCACCTATTGTTACGATAGGTTTTAGCACAAATCCTTATACAGAAGGCATGGATGCCAGTGCTTCCATCCCGGATGGATGGGAGAATCAGGCTATCACGGGAGCGCAGATCTTCGAGCGGGTTACCACCGGCGGAAGCCCTACCTGCACCCCCAAAGCAGGCACGGGGATGTTGCGCTACAATAGTTATAGTGCCTCCAATGGCAATTCTGTCTACCTTGCCAGCCCGCGCATCGATTGTAGCAGTGTGGGGGTGTATGGCTATTCCTTCTCGTTCTGGATGTATCGTGATACCGGCTATACCACTAACGCGGATAGATTGGAAGTTTACCTTAACAGCAGCCAGAACCTTAGCGGAACCCCCAGCCTGCTGGGGACGCTGAATCGCTATATAGGCATGGCACCGCCGGTTAGCACCGCAGGATGGTATCAGTATTCCTATGCCTTGCCGATCACCACCTCGGGTTACTATTACATCGTGCTGAAGGCAATCAGCGCGTATGGAAACAACATGTTTGTGGATAGCTTTAGCTTCACCCGCACCGTTATTCCCCCCAGTGCAGCGATAAACCCCAGCCCGGCTAACCTCGCCACAGATCAGAATTTCTCCACCGTGTTAAGCTGGGCAAGCGGAAGCAGTAACACCAGCGCATACAAGCTTTATCTTGGCACCAACAACCCGCCCACAAACATTATCAATGGCACCAACCTGGGGAATGTGCTGTCCTACAGCCACGCAGCGGGTTTAACGCTTGGAAGCACCATATATTGGAAGGTAGTGCCCACCAACGCAGGCGGAGATGCAAGCAACTGCCCAGTTTGGAGCTTCAGCACGCTTACGGATACATCCGTATTCCCATTAACAGAAGCATTCGGCAGCAGCGGAACAAGCTTCCCGCCCAGCAACTGGACACGATATGCCGGGCAGTTAACCGAAACCACCAGCTTGGTTGCCAACACCGGACTGTGGGTTCAGGACGATTGGGCAAACACCGTAAGCTCACCCCTAAACTACGCTGCCAGAAACAACATCTACGGCACCGGTCGCTATGGATGGTTGGTAAGTCCGCTATTGAAGCTGCCTGCTAATGCCATGCTGGAGCTGGACTTGGCACTTACCGATTACGCAAACAGTAATGCCATTACCACCGATCCCCTCGGATTAACCGGCACGGATGATATCTTTGCCATCCTGATTGGTAACGGAAGCACTTGGACTAGCGCTAATCTGGTGCGTAAGTGGGATAATGCCGGCAGTGCCTATGTGTATAACAACATTTCTGCCACCGGGGAAAAGGTCTATCTAGACCTAAGCGCATATCCCGGGTATAGATACATCGCTTTCTACGGTGCATCCAGCATCAGCAATGCCGATAATGATCTGTTTCTGGATAACATCGCGGTGAAGGTAAAGCCATCGCTTGCCACGCTAAGCAGTTCCATAAGTGCCTGGAGTGCCGGACCCAGAGAGCTGAATTCCACTATTACCAAACAAATCAGCTTATATAATTCCGGTGCTACCGCACTATCCATAAGCTCTATTAGCGTCTCAGGCAGTGGGGCTTTCGAGTTACTGGGTTTACCCGGCTTCCCGGTGAGCTTAGGCTTTGGTCAAGCCACCAGCTTTACGGTTAGATACCTGCCTACCTCCGCGGGAGATCACACCGCCCAAATCCTGGTGCAAGGCAACAGCAGCGGAGCTATCAGCCTTAGTGGCAGCGGAGTGGATCCCAGAATCGCCACCTTACCCTATAGTGAAAGTTTCGACATGTTTCCTGCTCCATCCCTGCCTTTGGGATGGAGAGCTTACGTAAGCTCCACCACCACATCTGCCAGCATAGTAAGCACCACCAGCTATCCCAGCAATGGCACCAATAGCGTAACCTTAAGCAATAGCAGCGACAGCGCAGCAGAGCTTAGATTGGTTACGCCAGAGCTTCTTGTCCCCATCGCCGGTGCCAAGATAAAGCTATCTGCACGTGGCGGTTCCACCGGGTATCAATTGATGGTGGGAACAGTAAGCAATGCCGATGGAAGCGGAACTTTTACGCCCATCAGCACCCTAAGCCTCACCGACGCCCATATCGAATACACCGTCCCCATGGATACCTACAGCGGGACAGACAGTTATATAGCCCTGAAACACGGATTAGGTGGCACTTATCGAAGCATATATGTGGATAACTTCCGCATTGAAGCCTTGCTGAATAACGATCTTGGGATCAGCGGAATTAGCGGCTTTGGCATTGGAGCGGTGGGCAACAGCATTACTTACGATGTAAGCGTGATGAACAATGGACTCACTACCCAGACTAACTACATCATAAAGCTGATGGCACAGGATAGACGCTCGGAGCTTGCATCGCTGTTGGTAAATACACCTATCCTGCCGGGTGAAACCATTACTCACAGTATTTCCTGGGTGCCGTCCGTTGCCGATGCATACAGTCTCTACGCCAGCCTTGTCTTTGAAACAGATGGAAACCTTAGTAATAACACCAGCAGTTATACTCCTGCGGTGGTGCATAGTGCGGACACATATCTGCCTTTAGTGGGGGATCTGGCAGGCAGCAGCACTGCTAACGCCCTGCCTGTCAACTTCTATTGGAATTGGCATTCCCCCATTTTTTATACCAGCCTGATTTTGATCTGCCATGGTTCGGT
>CAYSGM010000051.1:0-18197 GCA_964430595.1 uncultured Candidatus Cloacimonas sp. | reverse complement strand
GATGCAAGTGATTACAAACTTATTATCTGCCTTTTCTGAGGGTATGCCTTAAAAATGAGCAATAAGGGGAATAGGAACACGGATTACCATGCCTGTTCACCCCGTACCTCGTAACAGCCCCTACCATCCGTCATACCAGCGAAGGCTGGTATCCAGGTCTTTTTCATTCCCACAAAGGCTGTAAACCAGACCATTTACTGGATTCCAGCCTTCGCTGGAATGACGAAAAGAGAGAGCTGGAATGACGAAAAGAAAGCGCTGGAAAGCCAATAAAGCCGGGTGCAGAACCCACGCCCTGCACCCATTACACATACCACCACGGCTTAAGGAGTTGCCACGATCGGGTGTGTATAAGCCGTATAACCAGCCACACGCTTCAGATACTTGGCAGTAACACACTTGGCTACCGTCTGCACCGGCGAATCAAGCGTCATAATATCCGATAGCGTAACTGTTTTCAGGTCAATATGGGTAGGATCGCTCTTATACCACACCCACATACAATGAATAAACAGGGCTTTCGAGGAAGGCATCTTATGCATCAACCTCTTAATCGACGTTCTGTTCTGATTGTAGTTCTTCTTGGCATACGCTTTCAGATCGGTGATATACAGCGGATCTGCCTCATCATACAGCGAGGATAGGTTCAAGCCAATCTGCCTCATATCCTCATGCACTTTACCAAGCTCGGGATAGGCATACTTACGCGCAAAGCAAAGCTTGCCATGGAACCAATCCTGATACACCACTTCATCATACTTTCCACTGTAGTACGCCACTGCATTTTCGAAACCGACTTTCATTTTACTTACCTCCTTTGGTAATTTAGCCAGCAATTTATCAGGGACTGGTATTGCACCGTCCCATTTCGGGTACTTACTTGTATATATGCTGTTTTAGGGCGTTCTTTTGCTGTTTTTAGGAAAAATAATTCTAAAAGACAGTGAATGATATTCATATGACTAACATAAGCATCAAATACAGGTGCAGTTATCCACTAGCAACAAAATGGCAGGTATGCTATAAACACCCCTAATACATCTGCCATGCCAATAGCAGATAAGAGCATACATAAACGCAACTGTCTATTTTAATATTTGCATTGCGCTATGTTTTAAGTATTTTATGTTTTACATTCTGCGTAAAACCAAAGGAGGTGCCGTATGAATGAGGCTAAAACAAACCAGGGATTCCACCGCGAATTCCACCACATCAGTAAGGAACTTCGCAGTATGAACGGCTTTAGATACGTGCAAGAGATCTGGGAACATGCAGAGAACCCACTCTCACCCACAGAGCTGTATTGTGTAACGCATTGGTCGGAGCTGCCCGATCCCTGCCCCGATCTTAAACCTGTATTCCTGCCGGAAGTAGGCTACACCATCTGCAACAGCCCCAATATCCCTATCCCGCTAACCGATAGAAAGGCGGTAAGACAAATCAAAGGCATGGCTGCAGCAATGATGATAAACCTGGACAATGCCAGGCAGGATGGGGATGAAACCTTGGAAGCCTATTGCCAAACCGAACTGACTAAACTGTGGTATTACCTATCCACCAGCGTAAGCAAGAACGGTAACATCAAACACGAGGATAATGTAAACCGCAAACACCAGCTACTTATTTACCGCGCCGTACAGAAATTCTGCGCAAAATTGCACGAAAGCCACCCTGAACTTGCAGAACACATCTGCGAACATATTGTTATCCGCATGAGATGCTACTGGAGCGATACTCCGATTAAACGGAAAAGGTAATGACACTGGATTCCAGCCTTCGCTGGAATGACGAAATGGGGGTGCTGGAATGATGGAATGGGGATGCTGGAATGATGGAATGGGGGTGCTGGTGCTGTAGGAAGAGATTTAGGCTCTAGATTCCAGCCTTCGCTGGAATGACGAAAAAGACTGAAAGAACTGGATTCCAGCCTACGCTGGAATGACGAAATTGCCACACAACTCCTCTAATATCCAAACATCTACACCCCTCAATTCCAGTTCCACCACCCAATCATTCCAGCTCCACCAACCCGTCATTCCAGCGTAGGCTGGAATCCAGTTCTTTTCTAATCCCACACATATCCGCTTTCTTCCACCCGTCATACCAGCACCACCCACTCGTCATTCCAGCTCCACCAACCCGTCATTCCAGCTCCACCAACCCGTCATTCCAGCTCAATCAACCCGTCATTCCAGCGTAGGCTGGAATCCAGTTCTTTTCTAATCCCACTCATATCCGCTTTCTTCCGCCAGGTCTTTCCATTCCGGGTTTAGTTCTTCTATCAGCCTTAGCTTCCATTTTCGCTGCCATGTTTTTATTTGTTTCTCACGGGTGGCAGCGCTGGCAAAGGTTTCGTGCCGTTCCGCAAAGACCAGTTGCGTTACGTTGTATTTATCTGTAAAGCGCTTTAGGAGGTGCTGTTTATGCTCCATGATGCGCCTGGGAAGGTTACTGGTCATTCCCGTGTACAGTGTGCCGTTACGACTGCTGGCAAGGATATAAACGTAGAAGTGCTTTGGCATGGTTACCTCGCTGGATACATTGTTGTGTGGTTAGAGTGTGAAAGACTAAAAGAACTGGATTGCAGCCTGCGCTGGAATGACGGAAAAGAATCAAAGAACTGGATTCCAGCCTACGCTGGAATGACGGAACGAAAATAATGCAAAATAAACATAGCTTTCTTGTCAACAATTATATTCCACTACTGATAAACCTAATAACCACCAATCTCCGGCGGGCATATTCCCGCGAGATTCCCGGATAAAACGCGGGAAAAAGGCGGGAATCTCATCGTAAGGCATTGGTGTTTGTATAGTTTAACTTAAAGGGGTGTGAGATATTTAAGTTATTTATGCAAAAAACAGCAAAATAGGGGCAGAAAACAGCATATATATATGTAAGGGGTAATGTGGTGACGATGTAACAAAGTGATGATGTGATGAGGAAAGGGGTTTTTAAGGGGCTGGATTCCAGCCTTCGCTGGAATGACGGAGGGTGGGAGCTGGAATGACGGAAAAAAAAGGTTGGAATAACGTAATAAGGAGAGAAAATGAAAGTCGGCTTACAGAATGGGATAAGGGGTTATTCGGGAACCTCGGGTGAGATTGTGTATTGTTACAATCGCAATTTGGGCACGGTATATGCGCGTAAGCGGGCATATCCTACCTTAACCGCGGAAAACGAGCGCATTGGCAGCATCAGCGGAAATCTGTTTGGGCTGCAACCCTCGCAAGGCTATAAGGATGATATGTATTTCTATCTGCTGCAATATAAATCTTTGCGCAGAAGCGATAAACGCATCTTCTCCTGGAGCAATCTATACGTGAAACTGATGTATGACATGGCGAAACAAGATCCCACCATCAACCTGAAGACATTAACCCGGGAAGAGATTTATACACGTGATTTGCCCTGCATTTGCGTGAAAAAAGCGGTGGAGGCGAGGCTGTTGCCGGCGGTTAGAGGGTATGAGGGGTTTACGCAGGAGCTGTAGCGTTAGACGTTATGGGTTAGATGTTAGTAGTTAATGGTTAGGGGTAGTGTTTGTCTTACCTGCGGAGGCAGGTATCCAGCCCGGTTATAAAAGAACTGGATTCCAGCCTGCGCTGGAATGACGTGGGTGAAAAAATGGAATGACGGGTGTGTGAAGCTGGAATGACGAGGGAGAAAAGCAGAAATATCCACAATAAACACATTAGGTGCACATTGCAGGAAATAGGGAATAATATTTGCAAGTAATTGCCAGCATGAAACTATCGGGGTGATAAATGAAGAATTGGTTAGGATTGATATTTGGGGGCTTATGCCTTGTTTACCTATCTGCTTGCGCGGTGATGGATGTAAGCTCCATGGAAACGGCGGTGCCTTTGCAGCCGGGTAATGTGGAGGTTACGAACTATGTAGCGCGCGGGTTGGAGCTTGGTTCTGCCGTGGTGCTGGAGCAAAACGGGCAGTCTTACATTCCCTCTCATGATCGGGAGCTGGATGCCAGAGGGGAGACGATCTTCGGGTATAAGGCAAATATCGGGGTGTATAAGAATTTTGAATTGTGCGGTAAATACTATGGTGCCATGCTTTACAACGATAACAACGTAAACAAATCTGCCACAAGGGGCTATAAGCTGGGGCTGAAGGTGAATCTTTGGAACCAGGATAAGATGTTTTTCTCTGTGTTACCCTCGGTAAACGTGGTGGATGGCAATACAGTTGGAGGCGGCTTTGTATTGTGGCAAGATGATTCTGCGTTTCTTGAAAAAGCAAACTATCACAGCCTGGGCTATGAACTGCAATTGATTGGAACATACGAACCCAACCCATATATAGCATTCACCGTGGTGCAAAAGTTTAATAAGAACTTCTATGAAGAGACTTATAACGGACATAAATACGATAACATCACCCTGAACCACAGAGGCACCAAGCTGAATGTGAAGATAGGCTACAAACCCGTCTATATAATAGCAGAAACCGGTTTCGAATTTGTTCCGGTTAAAAATGGACATGATACGTCGCTGGATAGTTTTGCCTTTGGGGTGGGGATTAGGACTTGGAAGAGCAAGGGGAAGTAGCAGGGTAGGGGGAAGGTTTAGCGTTAGACGTTAGACGTTAAGCGTTAGACGAGGGGTTAGACGTTAAACGTTAGACGTTAGGCGAGGGGTTAGACGTTAGGCGTTAGACGTTAGGTGAGCGGTTTAGAACACCCTATTACCGGTATCCAAACCGCTTCACACCTACGCTATAATGTGGTTTTGGGGTAATGGCTTAGGCTTTGCGGTGAGCAAACCACCAATCGTAGCCTTCCATGGTTCCGGCTTTAATCATTTCTTTGCGCTTGTTGGCGGTTTCCACGTCCTTGGCGGGCGGGATGATCACTCTATCACCGATCAATTCGTTTTTGGGCCAGTTGGCAGGCATGGCGCAAGCGTTAGTATCGCTATATTGCATACCTTCCACAGCGCGAAGGATTTCTTCCATGTTTCTGCCCAATTCCTGAGGGTAGTAGAAAATAATCCTGATAATGCCTTTGGCGTCCACAATGAATACCGCACGCACGGTGTTTGTGCCCTTGCCGGGATGCACCAAGCCAAGTTTATCGGCTACTGCGCCTGTATCGGCGATGATGGGGAATTCGATCTCTACGCCTAAGTTTTCCTTTATCCATTCTTCCCATTTGATATGGGCGAATACCTGATCCACACTAAGCCCGATCAGCTCTGTGTTCAGGGCTTTGAAGCGGGGATAAAGATTCTGAAAGGCGACGAATTCGGTGGTGCATACCGGGGTAAAATCTGCGGGATGGCTGAAGAGCACGAACCACTTCCCTTCCATATCGGTGGGTAAACTGATCTCTCCCCGTGTGGTTACTACTTTCATATCCGGGAAACGGTCTCCCAAGAGGGGCATGCCTGGTTTGTCGGTAAGATTATTCATGTTTTTCTCCTTATGTGATTTATATGGTTTACCCAAATACTAACCGATTTAGTAGGATATGCAAATGCAATTTGTAAATAGGGGTAATTGCGGTATCTTTATCAATATGAGAATAACAAATGAAGTAAACGTGCTGTCCATTGGGGATAAAGTGCCTGTGAGGGTTTATCAGCATATGTATTCCGCGCATGAGCGGGTGCTGAACTTTTGGTGTGGGAGATTGATTTTGTCGGTAGGTGCATCCGGGCTGTGCTATGGACCGTATCGGATAGTGTTTAATACTGATAACGTGCAGTGGATTAAGCGTGTGGAGCTAAAGGCGGACACGCTGGTGCTGAATGGCGATATACTTCTGCCGATAACCGGGGAGATGCGCTATCATGCCAGGGAGATTAGCGATGCCTGTGATGCTAATGCATTACGGCAGAATGTGCTAAATAGCTATGCTGCCTTTATACAGCAGGCGGTGCCGGAAAGCATTATCGGGTTGGTGAGGGGTGCTGCTTCGCAGGAATCCGGAGTGTTGCGGGCATTGGCAAGCTTTTACAAACGGGGGATAGGGCATTTTGTCAGGCAGGAATACGCGCAGGGGGTGCAGTGTTACCGGCACAGAGGCTTGGGGCTTACTCCTGCGGGTGACGATTTCCTGGTGGGGATGCTGCTGGGAATGGGCTGGCTGATGCGTGTGCAAAAAAAAGAGTTGTCAAAAATCATGGACTTGATATTCCATGAATCCGATGTGAAACACGCGTTAATCAGAACATTTATGATGCAGGCGGTTACGCTGGAGCTTGATGCAGATTGGGCGGATTTCCTTGGCAATCTGGCAGCAACAGAAGGCAGGTATGAGCCGGGCTTGGAAGCGATCTTAAGCCATGGGGCAAGCAGCGGAGCAGACCAGCTTAGCGGGTTTTATCTGGCGTGTGCGGTGTTTGGCACGGGCTTTGGCTTGGATATAACAGGTTTTACAGAAAAGGAAGTATGATGATAGCGAAGGCAAGGATTATAAAAGGCTTGTATCTGGATTCGGTGAAGCTGATGCTTATCTCGAAAGAGTTGCGGGCTTGTGATGGGATTCAGGACGCAGTGGCGATTTTGGCTACGAAAGAAAACAGAGAGATTTTGGCGGCTACGGATATGCTTATCGATGCCATTATGGACGCGAAAGAAAGCGAAATAGTGATCGTGGTGAAGGCAGAAAGCGATGCTGAGGCGGAACTTGCGCTGGATAAAGCAGATGCCTTGCTGCATGCTCCGGTGGCAAAACGGGCAGGGAAAGGGAAGCTTGCTGCTTCGATTAAAAGTGCTGTGCTGAATATGGATGGGGCGGATCTGTGCCTTATCTCTGTGGCGGGGAAATACGCTGCGGCAGAAGCGGAGAAAGCATTGGACTTGGGGCTGCATACAATGCTGTTTTCGGATAATGTGAGCGTGGAAGATGAGCTGAAGCTGAAAACAAAGGCTGTTGGCAAGGGCTTGCTATTGATGGGGCCTGATTGCGGGACTGCGATTATCAATGGAGTTCCGCTTGCGTTTTCCAATGTGGTGCCCAAGGGCAGGATCGGGATCGTTTCGGCTTCAGGAACAGGCTTGCAGGAAGTAAGTACAGGCATTGCGCATCGGGGCAGAGGCATATCTCAAGCCTTTGGTACAGGCGGCAGGGATGGCAAGAAAGAGATTGGCGGGATCATGCTGTGTGCCTGTATGGAGTATTTGATACAGGACGTGAATACGGATGTGATCGTGCTGATAGGGAAAACACCGGATAGCGTGGTGCTGGATAAGCTGTGGAAGCTGATTGGCAGCACAGCTAAGCCGGTGGTGGTAAACTTCCTTAGGGACATGCAGGTGCCGGAGCTGGATAATTTATGCTATTGCAACTCACTGGAAGAAACTGCTCAGCAGGCTTGTGTGGCTTTGAAGGATAATGCTCCGGTGGTGACAAGGAAGTTGGCTTATGTGTTTGCACCGCCCACAATTGGCAAGGGAAGGCGGTATATAAGGGGGCTTTACAGCGGGGGAACCCTGTGCTATGAGGCGTTACAGCTTTATAAACGGGAGTTTGGAGAGTTGCCTAAGAGCAATATCTCGGCGGATGAGAAGAGCAAATTGGCAAATGTGTGGCACAGCGAAGGCGATTGCTTTATAGATATGGGGGCGGATGATTTCACGGTTGGCAGACCGCATCCAATGATAGATTACAGTTTACGTTTAAAGAAGATAGCCGATGAAGCAGCAGACCCGGAAGTGGCAGTTATTCTGCTTGATGTGGTGCTGGGTTATGGGGCTAATAATGACCCCGCGGGAGAGCTGGCTCCGGTGCTGTGCGCCTTAAGCAAAGATGTGGCGGTGGTGTGCCATGTACTGGGGACAGATGATGATCCGCAGCATATGGAAGAGCAGTTAAACAAGCTGGCAGCTTGTGGAGCAAGGGTTTTCAATTCGCATTTATCGGCAGTAAATGAGGCATTTGCTTTGTTAAAACAGGTGAGGAGCTAAGATGGAAAAGCTGAATTTGAAAGCAGGCAGTATAAAGGTGATAAATGTGGGCTTGGAAGGCTTTGCGGGTGATCTGGAAGCGCAAGGTGTGGCAGTGCAGCAAGTGGCTTGGAAACCTCCTTTGCTTGTGTTGCCAGAGGCTGTGGCAAAGATAAATGATAACTATGATGTTTTGATTGATAAAGCGAATAAAGAGGCTTTACAGATAATAAACAACGGCAAGCCTGTGCTGGTGGGCATGAGGCTGGCTTTGGACACGATTCCCGGGATGTATAAGGATTTAATCTTGCATGCGGGACCGCCCATCACCTGGGACAAGATGTGTGGTCCAATGCGGGGAGCTGTAATCGGGGCTTTGCTGTATGAGGGCAGGGCGGAAACACCGGAGGAAGCGGAAACATTGGCAGCTTCGGGTGTGATAAAATATGAACCGTGTCATGAGCATGGTGCGGTTGGTCCCATGGCGGGGATAATAAGCGCATCTATGCCTGTATTTGTAATAAAGAATGAGACTTACGGCAATCTGTCTTATGCCACGCAGAATGAAGGCTTGGGTAAAGTGTTGCGTTATGGTGCATTTAGCCCGGAAGTTATTGAACGCTTAAAGTGGATGGATAGGGTGCTGTATCCCGTGATGAGCCGTGCTATAAAGCATTTGGGACAGATTGATCTGCAAAGCCTGATCGCTCAGGCACTACATATGGGTGATGAAGTGCATAATCGTAATAGGGCAGGAACGTCACTACTCATCAGACAGCTTGCGCCTGCACTGTTAAAGACCATGGAGAAGGTGGAGGATACCACGGCGGTGCTGGAGTTTATCAATGGGAATGACCACTTCTTTCTTAATCTTTCCATGCCGGCATGTAAGTGTGTGCTGGATGCAGCGCGGAATATTCCCAATAGCAGCATTGCGGTGGTGATGGCGCGTAATGGGACGGAATTTGGGGTGCAGCTAAGCGGAACAGGGAATAAATGGTTCACTGGGGCTGCGCTGGTTCCGGATGCATTGTATTTTCCGGGATACAGCAAAGATGATGCTAACCCGGATATTGGAGATAGCGCTATTACGGAAACAGGGGGCTTGGGAGGCTTTGCCATTGCAGCAGCCCCGGCAATTGTGCAGTTTGTTGGCGGGAATGCCTCTGATGCGTTATCTTATACGGAATCCATGTATGAGATTTGTTATGGTGAAAGCGTTAAATACCAGATACCTGCTTTGGACTTCCGGGGAACGCCTTTGGGGATTGATGTGGTGAAGGTGATAGAGAATGGTGTGGTTCCCATAATCGATACCGGTGTGGCACATAAGAATCCGGGAGTGGGACAAGTTGGTGCCGGCGTGGTGAAAGCACCGGTAGAGCCGTTCATAAAAGCTTACGAGGCGTTGGCAGGAATGCTGACTTAAACAAAGAGTTAAAGAGAAAAGAGACTAAAAAAGAGGAAAAGAGAGAAAGAGGTTATTGCGGTAATGGAAAACATGGTGCAATTACATCTGATGATCCGTGAGAATCCGTTAAATCCGCAAGATCCGTGTTCCTATTACAACAAGATAAGATATAAAGGAGTCCAAAATGGATAACAACACATTCTTCAGTTTTATGCAGAACCTTAAGATGTATGATCTTACGCAAAGATTAAGTATTCATACTCCACCTTGGCCCAGCTATATGCCGTTGGGGATACAGTATTTCAAGCGTATTGCCGGAGCACATATGGGGCAAGGGGCAAATGGTCAGATTATCACCACGAGTAACCATGTAGGAACCCATATAGATGGGGAGATTCATTTCCATGCCAGCGGACGCACCATTGGTGAAGTCCCGATGGCAGAATGGGTGGGTCCCGGGGTAGTAGTTGACATTTCTGATAGCGTGGGAGATTATGATCTGTATAGTCCGGAGCTGCTGATGAGCAAGGCAGAGATAAAGAAAGGTGACATCCTGATTATCAATACCGGTTATCATAAGTATGCCTGGGATCAGCCTGAGAGCGATGAATTGCGCTACTTTGTAAAGCATCCCGGTCCTGACCCAAGCTTTCATAAGTGGGCTTTGGAGATGCAGATAAAGTGGATAGGGGTGGATTGCGGTTCAGCGGATCATCCCATGAATACCATTATCAGGAATTGGCATCCGAAGGACTTTATCAAAGCCGAAGCCAAGCTGATGGAGAAGCATGGAAAAGGCTGGGATGAGATGTTCCCGCCGGATGAATATTACCAGGTAATGCACCTTAAGCTATTCCCCAAGAAGCTGGTACACGCAGAAAACCTGGGCGGAGAAATAGATAAGCTTTCCAATAAACGGGCTTGGATCGGGCTGTTCCCCTTAAGAGGGATAGAGTTAGAATCCTCTATGTGCAGGATTATTGCCCTTGAGCCATAAAGAACAGCGGAATAATAAAGAGGTGGAGATATGGCAATAGCCCATGAATTTAACTATGAAAGACCGCAGAATTTGCATGCGGTTTTAGAACTGAAAGACAGCTTTCGTAATAAGGCTTTCATATATGCAGGTGGCACAGATTTGGTGGTGAATATCAAGGAAGGCATGGTAAAGCCTGAACTCTTGATAGATATAAAGGACTTGCCGGAACTGCATAAGCTGTGCCTGGATAACTGCACTTTGTATATCGGAGCAGCCATAACCTTTACAGAGCTGATTGATACAGAGTTTGTAAAGCAGGCATGTCCGATGCTGCATGACGCATGTAAAACAGTTGCTTCCACGGGGGTTCGGTCACGTGCTACACTGACGGGGAATATCTGTTCGGCTGTTCCGTCCTTGGATGCTGCCACACCGCTATTGTGCTACGCAGCAGTAGTGCATTGTGCAAGCATGGAAGGGACACGTAACATACCTATATCAGAGTGGTTTCTGGCTCCCCGGAAAACAGCTGTTAAAGATAATGAAATGGTAACCGGGATTAGTTTAACCATCCCCAAGGAGGAAAGCACAAGCGTGTATCTGAAGCTTGGACGCTATGGGGGAGAGGATTTGGCACAAGCAGGATGGGGTATTTGGCTGAATAAAGCCAATCAATACCGCATTGCTCATTGTGCGCTTGCTCCTGTTCCAGCCAGAGCAGCTCTGATAGAGGCTTTACTAAATGGGAAAGAGCTATCTGAAGAGCTTATCGCAGAGGCTGTTGCCCTTATCCCGCAAGAGATTAATCCCATCACAGATATACGTTCCAGTAAAGAATATCGGCTGCATGTAAGCGGAGTGATGCTGAAACGCGGGCTATATGCGGCTAAGGAAAGGCTGGCTGGCAAAGAGATTGAACCTGCCAAGCTACTGGGAGGTATAGCGTGAAAGAGATATGTTTTACCCTAAATAACGAGCTTCGTTCCGTCTTAGTGGATGCTAATGAAGTTCTGTTAGATGTCCTGCGTGAGAAGCTGGGAGTTAAAAGCCCTAAGTGTGGCTGTGAGCGTGGTGATTGCGGTGCCTGCACTGTATTGCTGGATGGTAAAGCTGTGCGGAGTTGTCTGGTATTTGCTATCGAGGTTGAAAACCATAACATTATAACGGTAGAAGGCATCTCAGCAGAGAAGCTTAGTGCCTTGCAGGAAGCCTTTATTCAGTTCAATGCATTCCAATGCGGTTACTGTGCCCCGGGGATTATCCTGGCAGTAACGGAATTGCTGCTGCAGCATCCGCATCCCACTTTGGAGCAAATAAAGGAATCTATAGCGGGTAATCTGTGCCGTTGCACGGGTTATACCCCCATCTTCGATGCTATTATGGCACTTTCCAAAGAGGAGGGGAAATGAAGGAATACACCTATATTGGCAAAGATGTAGTCCGCATCGATGGCTTGGAAAAGATAAGCGGTGCTGCTATCTATGGTGATGATATTGATTTTGGGGCGAACCTGCTGCATGCAGAATTGGTATCCAGCACCGAAGCGCATGCCATCATCAAGAGCATAGACATTAGCGAAGCATTGAAAGTTAAAGGCGTTTACAAAATATTCACCGGTAAGGACTTCCCTTACAAGTTCGGCTTATATATGAAAGACCGCTTTATCTTTGCGCAGGATAAGGTGCGCTTTGTAGGAGAGCAAATTGCTGCCGTGGTAGCCAGAACACCAGGAGCAGCCAAACGAGCTGCTGCATTGGTTAAGGTGGAATACGAACCCTTGCCTGCCGTGCTGGATCAGATGCAGGCTTTGGCAGATGGTGCCACTTTGCTACATCCGGATTTGGAAAACTATCCCCATGTCCCTTGGTTCTTCCCCAAGCCGGGAACGAACATAGCGCATTGGCGCAAGACCCGTAAAGGCGATCTGGATGGGGGATTTAAAGAGGCGGACTTCATTCTTGAAGATACTTACACTGTTCCCCGCTATGCGCATTGTGCCATTGAAACGCATGTTGCCATAGGCAAGTTTGATTATTCGGGACGTTTAACCGTGTGGAGCAGTTCGCAATCTCCGCACACCCAAAGGCATCTGTTTGCAGAAGCTCTGGGGCTTGGGCATAAAGATGTCCGTGTGATAGCTCCTCATGTGGGTGGCGGTTTCGGCGGGAAAGCAGGTGTAACCATGGAGATCATTCCCGCTGCACTTGCTACCAAACTAAAGGGTTACGCCGTTAAGCTACGCTATAGCCGTGAGCAGGAGTTTATCAATACCTACCAGCGCTTAGGCGTGGTTGCCAAGCTAAAGATGGGCGTCACCAAAGAAGGCAGGATAACCGCCCTGGATCATAAGATCTATTGGGATGCGGGTGCTTATGTGGAATACGGTGCCAATGTGGTGAATGCCGTAGGTTTATCTGCCATTGGACCATACCGTATTGATAATGTATCCATCGATTCTGTATGCGTTTATACTAATCTTCCTCCCGGTGGTGCTTACCGAGGATTTGGCTATTCCGAAATGCTGTTTGGGCTGGAGAGCCATGTAACCCGGGTGGCGAATGAACTGGGTATGGATCAGATAGAATTCCGTCGTAAGAACGCCATCAAAGTAGGGGACACCACAGCCTACGGGGCTAAGATGAACCCCAATGGTCTGCTGGAGTGCATCGATAAAGTTGTAAAAGCTATAGACTGGGAGCATAAGCCGGTATCAAACAATCCCAATACTGTAATCGGTAAGGGCTTCTCGCTGTTCTGGAAAGCTCCTGCCATGCCTCCCAATGCCTCTTCATCGGCTTTTTTGAAGTTTAATGAAGATGCCAGCATAAACCTTATCATCTCAGGGATGGATATCGGGCAGGGTTATCAGACCGTAATGGCGCAGATAGCTGCAGAAATCCTTTCTGTTCCACCTTCCAAGATACGGGTGGAAACCCCTGATACAGACCGCAATCCTTATGAATGGCAAACAGTTGCCAGCCACATCACCTGGAGCAGCGGTAATGCCGTGAAAAAGGCTGCAATAGATGCCAGAGAGCAGATACTAAGCCTGGTGCAACGGGTGTATAACTTGCCATTAGAAGAGCTGTATCTGGAGGATGAAGCTGTGAAATGCACCCAGGATCCGCGCTTTATCCTGCCCTTAAAGGACTTTGTAGTGGATGGCATTATGACTAAGGATGGCACCTTCAAGGGTGGTCCCATCAATGCCCGTGGCATGTTTATGCCGGAGTTTTCCAGCACCAATGGTGATCCCGAAACCAGCCAGGGCGGGCATCCCAATGTGCATTACACCGTTGGCGCAGCAGCCTTGATTTTGGAGATAGATAAGGACACCGGCAAGATGCGGGTGCTGAAAACCGCTCTGGCAATAGATGCCGGTAAAGCGCTTAATCCTGATCTGGTGCGTGGGCAGATAACCGGAGGAATGCTGCAAGGGCTTGCCACAGTGCTCTACGAAGATATGCGTTATGATGCTAAGGGTAAGCTGCTCAATCCCAATTTCACGGATTATAAGATACCTACCGCCATGGATGTCCCCGATGAGATTATCCCCATTATTGTGGAAGTGCCGCAGCCTGATGGTCCCTTCGGTGCGCGCGGGATTGGCGAACACACCATGCTGCCAGCTGCTCCCATGATTGCCAATGCCGTGGAAGATGCCCTGGACTTGCGTATAAAATCCATGCCCATTACTGCGGAAAAGGTTGCAATGGCTTACCTAAACCGTAAGAAGCAATAGGCTACAAATGAATAATTGTGCTATTTGTGACAGGCTGGATAAGATCGCCACAGATGCAGCATTAGTGCATGAGTTTGCTAATTCTTACCTGCTGTTGGGAAACCATCAATACTTTGAAGGTTATTGCGTCTTAGTGTATAAGCGGCATGTGCGGGAACTGCACGAACTTGATCTCGATATCCAGACAGCCCTGAATCACGAGCTTATGATTGCCACCCAAGCAGTGGTAAGGGCTTTTAAGCCATGGAAGATGAATCACGCATGTCTGGGGAATAGGGATCAGCATATTCACTGGCATATAATCCCCCGTTACGAATCAGAAGCAGACCATCAGCATGATCCCTGGAAGCATGCGGATGAGTTTGATAACTGGAAGATAACAGATAGCCAAAAGCAAGAGCTTATCGCATTGATACAAGAATATATAACATAGGTTAGTTAAAGCATATTCTAACCTCAAAACCATAGGTAAACAAAGGATGAATAATGACCAAACCGCTTAATGGAATAAAGGTTCTCGACCTCACAAGGGTCTTGGCAGGTCCTTATTGCACCATGATGCTTAGTGATCTGGGTGCCGAGGTGATAAAGGTGGAGATACCCGTAACCGGGGACGACTCACGTGCTTTCGGTCCCTTTATTAACCACCGTTCCCTGTATTTCCTCAGCATTAATCGTGCCAAGAAAAGCGTTTCACTGAACCTTAAAACCCCTAAAGGTAAAGAGATACTGCTAGAACTGGTAAAACGTTGTGACATAATAGTGGAGAACTACCGTCCGGGAACCATGGAAAAGCTTGGCTTGGGCTATGAAACCTTGAAGGAAGTTAATCCCCGCCTTATCTATGCAGCCTCCACAGGATTTGGGCATAGCGGTCCTGATTCGCTGAAACCTGCCTATGATATTCTTGCCCAGGCAAGGGGCGGAATAATGAGCATCACCGGTTATCCTGATGCTGCCCCCACCCGGGTAGGCATGTCGCTGGGAGATATTACTGCATCGCTGTTTACAGCCATAGGTATCAATGCAGCCCTCTACCAGCGTGAGCTTACCGGTTTGGGACAGAAGATTGATGTATCAATGCTGGATTCTCAGGTGGCTATCCTCGAAAACGCTCTGGTGCGATATCAGTCGGATGGCGTCTCTCCGCAACCTCTCGGTAACAGGCATCCTACCATTGCGCCATTTCAGGCTTACAAGGCAAGCGATAAATATTTTGTGATCGCAGTGGGTAATGATAACCTGTGGAAGAACTTTTGCACGGCTTTAGGCAATCCGGAGTTGTTTGATGATCTAAGCTTTAGCTCCAATCGTTTACGAACGGAAAACATTGGGCCTCTGAACAGTATTCTGGAGCCAGCCTTTACCGCTAAAACTGCCGGGGAATGGCTGCAAATCATGGAGAAAGCAGGCATACCATGTGCTCCCATAAATGACATCGAAGCGGTGATTAACGATCCCCAAGTGCTCTCCCGCAACATGATTGTGGAAGTGGAAGATGATCTGGCAGGCACGGTTAAGATTGCCGGTAATCCCATTAAAATGACCAATGTCCCGGAACGCCCCACCCGTGAGAAAGTGCCAGAGATAGGCGAGCATAACGGCGAAATCTATGGTGGCTGGTTAGGCTTTAGCGAAGCTGAATTAGTTGAACTCAAGATACTAGGCGTAATCTAAATCACTTACAACTCTATGCTTTTCTCTTGCTCCAAACACCTTAGCATTACGCATGAAATACGGATCGCATGCGTAATGCATGCGTAATGCATAAGTAATACGAGCAAGGAAGAAGGAAGAATTATGGATAACAAATATAATGAACTTAGCATCGCACAGCTTTGTAATAGCTTGATAAATGGCGATATACCGTTAGATGAGTATATCCAGACCACTTTGGCAGTTATGGAGACGAAAGAACCTGCTATTCATGCTTTCCTACCGGAAGTAAACAGAAAGGACAGGCTGCTGAATGAGGCTGAAAAACTGTTAAAACTGTATCCCGATCCTTGTAGCCGCCCACCCTTGTTTGGCTTGCTCGTGGGAGTTAAAGACCTGTTCAATGTGGATGGCATGCCCACCAGGGCAGGTTCAAAGTTACCGGCAGAAGCATTTACGGGACAGGAAGCAGAGGTGGTTACCCAGCTTAAGGAACTTGGTGCTATTGTGTTAGGGAAAACCGTATCCACTGAGTTTGCCTATTTCAGCCCGGGGGAGACCTGCAATCCCGTTAATACAAAGCATACTCCCGGTGGTTCTTCCAGCGGTTCTGCTGCCGCTGTGGCGGCTGGTTACTGCCATGTGGCACTTGGTACCCAGACTATTGCCTCGATTATCCGCCCGGCTTCATACTGCGGTGTTTATGGCTTCAAACCGAGCTGGGGACGTATTTCTACCGAGGGTGTATTTCCTTTTTCCCAAAGTGCTGATCATGTGGGTATCATTTGCCGTTCACAGGATGATCTCTCCTTCCTTACTAAGTATCTGCTTAAGGACTGGAAAGTCTGTCTTGCACAACCCGAACCGCGTTTGGGATATGTAACAGGGACTTATCTGATGCAGGCGAGTGAATCAGTAAGGGCGAACTATGCGAGGACGGTAGATTGTCTCAAGATTCAAGGAAAGGTGCTGATTAAATACGATCCCTTTGGTGATATCGAACTTATCAACGCCATGCACCGCAAACTGATAGCAGCGGAGTTCGCTAACAATCACAAAGCACTGTATGAAAAATACTCTCATCTGTATTCAGAGCATTCTAGGCAGCTATATGCTGATGGTTTAAAAGTGGGAAGCATAGAGCTTCAGGATTTGAAACATGCTCAGTTGCAACTAAGGGAAAGGATTCATCAGATAATGATGGACGAGGGTATAGATATGTGGATAACACCTTCTACCACTACAACTGCACCTTTGGGGCTGGAATCCACGGGTTCGCCTGTAATGAGCTTACCGTGGACGAATGCAGGCTTGCCGTCTATTACTATCCCGGATGGTTTTGATGAATTCGGGATGCCGTTTGGTTTGCAGTTAATAGCAGATTATCAGCAAGATGAATACTGCTTATCTACTCGTATATTTGGTCATTAATCCTAAGCTTGCATACGTAGATTATCTCACATGCCCCATTGCCCCTGTCCTCGCGAGATAAACTGGTGTTCCAGTAGCTAAAATTGTTCTTTTTATCCTGCCCCGTTACGTTCACCAAGTATCCTTCAATCTTTACAAGATCGTGGATATCTGCTAAAGACAGGGCTTTACGGATGTTGTCAGTAGCCGGGATCAGGTGGTTGTTTGTCATGTGCGAAGATAGATATGGGATGTCCACAAGCTCTGGATGCTTGGTGTTGAACAGGCAGAAACGGACAATCTGATCAAACTTCAGATATGGTAAGTATTCCGGAGCTCTGCCCCAGATGGTGGCATAGTCATACGGGGACAGCTTACTCATAAATCCCTTGCGATAACGCCTGGTGCTTACGACCATCGCAGACATACTATAGCTTGCTTCCGGATGGATAGTGTATCTGCATCCGGCGATTTGCAGGATTGGGATTAGGGTATCAGGTTTGGCAATTTGGATAGGATCAAGGGATATGTCGATTTTGTCCTCTCCATCCGGTATAGTGTAGTAAGGCTCGTTCATAGTTCTGAAAACATATATTGCTGTGGCTACCACCATCACAATTGCTAAAGTAACAATAATTCTATTCAGCACTGACACCTCAAATTTTCATCTGCAAGCAAGGTAATAATAGCCCTGTTTCGCGTCAATATCTTTGTGAACCTGCAGTATCCATTACTCTCAACGTGGATTGTAAGTGGCTGAACAAAGCTTGAAACATAGGTTTTGAGATCCGGTAAGAGGGTATTTTTGACTTGTGAGGTCAATCAGCACTCGCTAAAGTAACCGATAATCAGGATTTTCTTAAGAAATCTTCACATTTCGCACCGCAATGCAAAATTAGGTATTTACGCACTGCTGCTGTCCTAAGCGTAGAGATTCCACGCAAAATATGTATTGACAAAAAAGCAGGGCTTAGATTATCTGACAAAACGTGATCGCGACAAAGCAAATTTGGAGACGGTCACTCAGATCTTTATTCAGTTTATAGAGTGTGAATGTGAGAATGAAGCTCTTGTCACTTCAGTCATTTAAT
>CAYSGM010000050.1:0-18292 GCA_964430595.1 uncultured Candidatus Cloacimonas sp. | reverse complement strand
AAGACTAATGTCTCTTAACAGCCCGGATAATAAGCTGTAGTATTCGTCTGATGTCCTTTCTCGTTGGGATTGGAGACTGGACGTCCATACCGCATTGCCCTGCTGGTAAATGGCACAAACAATATTTGTGTTCCCAATATCCACCACCAGAACCGGTTCGCTCACAGAATATTTGTGCATAATCCCTGCTCATCTTCAAATTCGGAAAAGATAATAATATAGAAAGCAAAACACCAGTAAAGCAATTTCTAAAAGCTACTCAATCTGTCAATCAATTTCTATCTCTTCCTTGCATGCAAACCTCTATCAAACCTCACTCACACCTCACAAAGAGAGGTATGGGTGAGGTTTGATAGAGCTATCTGTGCTTGAACTATGCTACTTACACTCATGCTGCCAAACTCCATCCCATTCGTCCCAGTTAATCATGTCCAGACGATCCAGCATAATCATACTGGGCTTGTCTGTCTCATTATGTTTCAGAGCTTCCAATAAATGTGCTTTAGCTTCCGTATGATTCCCTGAGTGCATCAAAGCTAGGGCTGTTTCATAGGTACGGTAGCAGGATTTCCGGCGTGCATCGGTATTGTTCGCATCGATAAAGTCTATTACTTCATATATATCCGAAACAATCTCTTTCCCTTTCACGGTTACCCGATCCAGTTTACGGCAGAGGAACCTTTCTTTAACTAACTGATAAGTGCATTCATCTATGATGATAGAAGTTCCATAGTATTTGTTCAGGCTTTCCAGACGGGCACAGAAGTTCATTCTATCGCCGATACCGGTGTAGTTAAATATGCTGTCTGAGCCAATGTTGCCGACAATTACTTCTCCGGTTGCCACCCCAAGCCCGATGCGAAAGTCACTCAGGACAGGGTGTTGGGAGAATTCCTCTTTTAAGTTAAAGGATAGATCTCTTATCTCCAACGCAGTTTTAACCGCATTATAGGCAAATTCGGGGTAGGGAAGAGGTGCACCATAAAGCGCAAGCACAGCATCACCAATGTATTTATCCAGTAAGCCGCGGTTGGCTACAATTAGTTTAGTTGCTTCATTAAAATACCGGTTCATAAAGCCGGTGATCTCCGCAGGGCTTAGCTTCTCGCAGTATGATGTGAAGTTGCGCACATCCGCAAACATGATACTTACAGTTTTCTTTTCGCCCCCCGGAGACAGGCTTTGCGAACCTTTCATGATCTGGCTGATCACGTCTCGGGATACATAATGCTCGAAAGCGTTGCGCACTTTTTTCTTCTCCATGGTAGAAAAGTGCGATTGAGCACTGAAGATACTAGTAAACCCAATAATCCAGGGTAACAGGATCGCAGAATAGGATAAGCATAGCCCGAATGAGACAAACAATATGTAAAACACTGGAAACAACATTGCTGTGATTACTACAAACATGCTTATAGAAAACAAGGGCTTGGCATGTCGGATAACAAGTACAAGCATTAACAGGAGCATTACATCAATAGCCACTATCCACCAAATGTTTAGCCATCGGACGTGAGAGGATTCAAGTAAGTTGCGAATAAATGTGGCATGTAGCTCCACACCCGGGAAGTTAGAATCCAGAGGAGTGCTTTTTATATCTCTTAGCCCCGATGCAGAAGAGCCGATAAGCACAATCCTGTCTTTGAAATAACCGGGCTGGATACGTTGCAGTAAAACATCCGAGAAAGATATGTACCTGAAAGCACCTTTGGCACCATAGTATTTCAAATAGCTTAAACCATCTCTGCTCAATGGTATTCTACGAACCAAGTCTTTACCGGAATATAGATTGCAGACATCTGAAGTCTCTATACGGTCAATCCCTAAGAGGTCGAGACACATCTGAAAGCTGAAGTTAAGATAGAATTTGTCATTGTAGCCAAGAAACAGGGGGTAGTCGTGAATAATGCCGGATTCATCTGCCAATATATGGGCGAAGCCTACTCCGGCAGCAACATTGGCAAATTCATCAATGGGTGGGTGTATATTATTCAAAGGGATGTAACTTCGTGGTCTTACATCCCATGTGCTGACTATGGAAGGAATAGCTTTGGGTGGGGTGTTATCATCGCTGCTATACATCGCCAGGTAAACGTTGCCTGCTCGCTCTATCGACTTGGCTAGTACCGAATCGGTGCTAAGCAGGTTGATAAGATGATTAGATTCATTCTTAGGAAGCCCCATAATATCATTCAATCTGTCTCTTGTATAACCTGAGATGCTGTCATGCTCTGTAAAAAAGACATCCAACCCGATAGCTATCGGCTCATCTGCGGACATGATGTCTATCAAATCAGCGAATAGGAAGGACTTCCATGTAGAATACTGACCTAGTGCGGATATGCTTTTTTCGTCTATATCCACAATACAGATATCATCGTAAACGCCTTCCATGTCTTTATTAGAAAGTGCGTTTCCGAAATCCACGATGGTATCATAAATCCTTAAGTCCGCTATTATCAGCAATTGCTTGGAGATGGGCAGATTTAGGAGTAGAAAAGACCCAAGCAATACCCCCAGGACAATAAGGAGATAGCGTAAATGTAAACGCATCAGCAATCTATTTGTCTGTGGGCAGGCTATCCAAAGTAGTACTTTCAGGGAAATCTTGTTTTAAAAGCGCAACATGCTTCTTAAGCTTTGCAGTATCACCTAATGCATCGTATATGAGTATTAAATAGGCATGGGACAGCTCTGCATCCTTTTTTAAGGGAGCTTGATAAATCACTTTTTCGAAAAGCGTTATAGCTTTGTTATATTGCTTTGTTTCATATAGCGTTATAGGCTCAGCAATATCCTGTTGTTCATCTATATACCAGTATAGAAGGCTATCTCTGCTAACTTCTGCTTCATCACGTCTTATTCCCGCAGTGCTTGATGCGCGGCGTTTGTTCTGAAGCTTAAGATTGCCTACCTTGTTCTCCAGTTTGTTCTTCCAATTCTGCTTGGCTGAAGCTTCTTCCAGCAGCTTACGGATACCAACTTGTCTGTTAGCAGGGACGGTAGTAGTCCCACCCCCTATCCACAGGACTTCCACAGAAGAATCGGGACCGGTTTTTAAGAATCCATCTTCAGCAACGGGTAATTCCAGAGTGGCAGATTTGTATGGCTGATTTTGATTTTGTCTGTATTGAACTTCTCCTAGGATAAAGCGGATTTTGCCAACTTGAGAAGCTCCAAGCTGAATGCTGAATATACATACTGAGATGATTAGAGCAAGTCTATTCATTTATTCCCCCTGGTTTAGTAAGTCTGAGTATATCTTAACATCTAGGTTCTTAATAATGTCCCTATTACCAAGTTGGTCAAAATACTCTTTTGCTTTCTTAAGATTTCCTTGGCGGTATTCAAGAATGCAAAGATTCCTTAATATCAAATCCGGTTCTTTGGTAATTCTGAGCGCATTTAGATACTGGCTCCTAGCTTTGCTATACTGACTTGATTCGAAGTAGAGATTACCCATATTCACATAAGCAGATAAGTTATTGGGATCAAGCTTTAAAATATCTTCCCATAAACCTATTGCAACTTCAGTTTTGTTATTTTGCACAGCCCAGATAGCATACTGATTAATCACGGATATATTGTTCGGATACTTGGCTAGGGTTTGGCGGAATTCCTCTTCGCGGGATAGCTGCCCCATAATGGAGATATTCTCTACATCACTGTTATAAAAAGCTATCGTTTCATTATTCTTGCCAAACTGGCGGTATTGATTTAGCTCACTAAAGTTGGCAGGAGGGTATAGCTTATGAGCATCAGCAAACTCTATCAAATCTGGGAATATTCCTTGATCCAGCATTTTGTCATAGTAATGAATTGCATTTAGCCAGCATTCAGAGAAACTGCTCTTTCCCAATTGAGTTGTTTCTACCGGTATCCAGTATTTATCGTTCATAAAGATGAAGTGGTTAAGCTCAATCCCGCTTTCGGTGGCCTCTTCTTTTGTATATTTGGAATCAAACACAAGCATAACATGTCTAGGGAAGTCAATAAAGCCACAATCCACACCTATTGCAGAAAGCATTGTTGCCATTAATGCAAGCAAATCTTCGCAATCCCCGGATTTTCGATTTAGTGTCTGGTAAGGGTATTGAACATAATCAAATTCGCTATCCGTGGCATTGCTGCTAGTATTGTCCGAAACATAACTTATCCCATTGGCACGTAAGAAGCTCCAGACTTGAATAGCCCGTTGCAAGTTCTTGTTCAATTGGCGGGAGGAGTTATTAGCAAAGAGCTGAACCACCATTGTACTAACGAAGTCACGCATACTTTCATCAGCAGGATTAATAAAGCTGGCGAACTGCTTGCGGTTATTCCAATTCATAGATGTTGCTGCAAGGGCATTTATACTTACATGCTCTTTTGTGGTGCTCTTGGTTATTCCTTCCCACTGATAGCTCAGTTGCAATTCAGTAGGTATCAGAGCAGAGGTATCTTTGCAAAGAGTAAAGATGTTTAAGTTAACAGGTAAAATGATATCAACTACATGATCCTGATTAGGAAGCAGAGTTTGTATGGTAGTTTCAAATGCTGTATTTGTCATCTGTGGTGCAGAAACTCTTACTTTCACGTTTTGAATGGGGACATTACGGTTGTTAAAGAGGGTAACGCTGCCAAGGGGATGGGTTTTGTAAAACTCCTGTAAAGATGGATAGAGGTTTTGAAAACTATATGCCTTTATTTCCACTTCAGCTTTGTTTTTGTTATAGAACTCCCTAGCTTCTGCTGCATCACGCAGCTTAGCTTGCAGAACAGTGTTTTTGGGGTCATAATTCACAGCAATCTGCAGCTCGCGATGAGCATCATCATAGCGTTGTTCAATGGTCAACAAATCAGCATATAACTCATGGAAGGAGGTGGTGGATGCATCACTTTCAATATACTTGTTAGCTGCATTTAGCACAGCTAAAGCTTCGGAAAAGCGGTTTGCTTTTTTTAATGCATCTGCATACGCAAATCCAAACCGCACTTCTTCAGAATTTATCTCCCAGGCTTTTGCAAAGTTTGTTAGGGCTTCACTACTTTTCCGGCTCTCACTGTAAGCTTTGGCAAGCCAGTAATAATGCTCTGCCTTTCCGGGATTCTGGCGCACTGCATTGCTATAATAGTCTTCAGCATAGGCAAAATTGCCGGTAGAGAAATGGATATCACCCAATAGTTTATACACCATATCCAGGTTTTGATCCTTAAAGCGGTTTAACAAACGCTGTAAAAGGGTCATGGCTTCATCATTCTTGTTAGCTAAGATTAGCAATTCAGCAATCTTTACATTGCTTTGAAAGCTATCTTCAATAGTCAATAACTCGCGCATGTTTGCCAGGGCAGCATCATAATTGCCCTGTTTTTCGTTTGCCCAGGCAAGGTATTGCTGTATGTTCGCGTCGGTTTGAAACTTGTTTATGTATGCATTGGCAAGAGACAGCACCTTTGGATAGTTATTGTTCAAGTAGTATAGTGAGATTAACTGAATCTGGATCTCTTGGGTTTCATTTGCTTTGAATTTCTCCAGGTATGCAATTCCCTGACGGTACTCTTTCATTAGCTTGTATATCTTCACGGTCTCTAGGATAAATTCCAGCCTTTGTCCACCCATTACAATAGCGGCTTCCATGCTTACCAAAGCCTTCTCGTATTCAAGCAAACTAGTGAAGTATTTCGCCTCGGAAACATAGCTTTTCACAATTTCTTCATCTATACGGGGGTCTTTTAAAACCACTGCTGCCTGTTTATAAGCATCCACTGCCTGCGAGAACATATTGTTTGCAGCAAGATAGCGGGCATGAGAGTAGATGTCTTCCACTTCCATGCTGGGTAAGCCGCTGTTCCCATCTAAGGAAAGGGAAGAAACTGAATATCTTGCAACACTCTGCTGAGGGTCTTTAACTATAAATCTTGGTTCAGAAACCTGATATTGTTCAATTTCTCCATCGCCGGTTTTAGTAACGAGCCATTTGCTAATCCCTTCTGGAACAGCCCAGCATATTTCTGCCAGGGCATCCTTATTAAGCTTCATTTGAATTGTCTGAGGTTTAATGGGGCAATACACAAAGCGCAACTTACGTGCGGTGCTTGCGCCTGTATCGCTGACAATGAGGGATTTTTCCCAGTCATTATAGCTAATCTGAAAGATATCGGCGAAATTAGGGAACACAGCCTTAGGGTTTTTCGCGAAATACATGTGTTCAACCTTGGTTCCATTCAAGATAACCAATTGCTGAGAAATGGCGTTTATATACCCAATTCGGTTCTCATAGATCAGATCAAATGCACTGATCGCACTGTCCTGGATTATAAGGTTTCTCAAGTGCGGACTTGCTAAAGGTATCTCATATAATGCATTACTGTTAGCAAGCATATATAGGGAGTTGCCTTTTACTCGTATTTGATATGGTACCAGCTTGCTTTCCTTAAGTTCTATATTGCCTATAAACATAGAGTTTTCGTTAAATATGGAGATACGTGAGTTTCCACTGTCCGCCACATATAACAAGCCATCACTTGTGGTGGCAAGGCTGGTAGGCGTATTCAGCCGACCTTCCTTAGAACCTTTCATACCAAAACTATCCAGCAATGCACCCGTAAGCTTGTTAAATATAAAGATCTTGTGTGCTTTGCTGTCGGCAACAAACAGCTTCATGTTATATATAGCAATGGCATCAAAGCTCTTCACACCCTGCTTATCAAATGTAACTGCATTTATGCTATAGCGCTTTTTGCCATAAGCATTACAGGTAATACTGCGAGTCAGCTTTGTCCCGGAAATAATCGAATCATGTACGAAATACTCCAAACTATCGCTAACAATGTAATCATACAAGGGAGGGGTATCCGATGTTTCCAAAGCCGGGCGCATGGTGTATTCTGGTATTGGCAGCAGCATCTTACTGGAAAACTCTGTATCCTTAAACAGCCGGATAATCCTTTGTTTACTATCCAGGATAGCCAACAACACATCGCTCTCCCAGGGGAATACATGCACGATTGCCGGGGCTAAGAACGAACTTGGCGCATTACCCTTATCTTTGTTTCCCCAAGTGGATTTGGAGATGATGCGTCCCTCAGAATTCACCTTGCCAATTTTCGTGCTTCCACTGTAGATAACGTATAGCTCATTGTATTGATTAACCGCGATATCGGCTACTGTATCCTTTTTATCTTGTATTGTCTGCAATTCAAAGCCCTTCTTGGGGTTTAGATCCTGATCAAATATCTGCACTTCCGAGTAAGTGGGTTTGGCTGATAATACGCGAAGTAGCTGATCTTGCCCCAGGCACATAGAAATAGGATTCAGTATTGCAGTTTTACCTACAAACATCCCTTCGTTGGTGAAGGCTAAAAGCTCACTACGTCCTGCATCCAGTACATAGAGATAGCCTTGCTGATTCACAGCCAGGCGAAGTGCTTTCTTAAACTGGATATCAGGCGCTCCCTTAGATGATATGGTGCGTTGGAGAGTGCCTTCCAGGCTGTAAACATGAATGCTGCTATTCTTGGAATCCAGTATATATAGCGAATTTGCGTCGCCGGTGATGTCATCTGCCTTCACTCCTCCGGGAAGCTTGGTAAAGACACGCTGGTTGAATGCCATCTTATTGGTATCCCATACCATTATGTTACCGGTGGAGTTATCTACCGCATATATGTTAGATCCCCAGAGATGGAACTTATTTGCTCCAAAATTTCCTTCTTTACCCTTCAACGCAGGAACTGTGTGTAATGGCTGCGGCACAGCATATAACATTGTGCAAAGCAATAGCAATATGATGATGCCAAAGCATGTTTTCTTCATAATATCTCCACCAATGAATCCATGAAGCTAATATTATGAGAGTGGGTGGGAATGTCAAGCTAAAAGCACGGTTCGTTTTCATTCATTAGAATATCGTATTATATCAACCACGAACATGATCAAAATCTATTATTGTATCGCTACATCTTCCTTGCTCTCCATTCGCGATTTGCAGCGGGGTTCATCGGGGGCTGAACGGGCGAAAGCCCGTTGATCTCATGGTCAGTCTCCCTTCGGTTCGGTATCGGTAAGCAAGGAGGCTGTTACAAGATAGTAACGGCTCGTTTGATAGAATACTAAATGGTG
This sequence comes from uncultured Candidatus Cloacimonas sp., assembly GCA_964430595.1. GTDB lineage: Bacteria > Cloacimonadota > Cloacimonadia > Cloacimonadales > Cloacimonadaceae > Cloacimonas. Next base: position 10,191 of record CAYSGM010000050.1, on the reverse strand, counting down.
AAAAGGGCTATTGGGCTGGGAAGCAATGACCTAATACCCCGAAAGTATCATCGGGGAGAGAAAGCTTTGTTCAATATAGCGATAAGCTCACTGATACTCTCAGTGTGGTTAATCTTGTTTCTAAGCTCTGCTGCACCAAGCAATCCTCGGGTGTAAAAGCAGAGCTGAGAGCGCATTTCTTTTACTACTACCGCTTCACGCTTGAATCTAAGGGCGTAATCGATGTGCTTCAAAATGGTGCTTAGCAGGCTGGTGTGGGTTACCGGGTTATAGTTGCCATTCGATAACAACTGCCTGATTTGCGAGAAAAGCCAGGGTTTACCCAATGCTCCACGTCCTATCATAATCCCGTCGCAATTGGTCTCATGCAGCATCTTTTGTGCATCTTCCGGGCAAAGGATATCGCCATTGCCGATTAGGGGGATACTAAGAGAAGACTTTAGTTCTTTTATATGCTCCCAATTGCTCTTCCCGGAAAACATCTGTTTCACGGTTCGGGGATGAAGGCACAAAAAATCAGCACCGGAATCCTCCATGCGCTTGCCAAACTCAAGGAAGTTTATATTGTTGGCGTCTGTGCCACTGCGGAATTTTACACTTAGAGGGATAGTATTGCCAATTGCCCGCTTAATCTCCCTAACAATGGATTCTGCCAGCAATGGGGTCTGCATTAACGCACTTCCGGCACCACGACGTATAACTTTCTTAACCGGACAGCCCATATTTACATCTATGAAATCTGGGGCGTAGGAGAGAAGGAACTCAGCCGCTTTTGCCATAACAAGGGGATCGTTGCCAAATATCTGGATGCCGAAGGGGCGTTCAACATCTTCAAATATAATGTATTTAATGGTTTTGGCAGAATCGCGGGTTAAGCCATCTGCGCTTACCATCTCGCTTACCAATACCTCGGCTCCGCTATCTTTGCACAGCATTCTGAAAGCTTGATCGGTATATCCAGCAAGAGGGGCAAGGAAAATGGGATTTAGGTTGCCTGTTTCGGGAAAGAGCTTAGTGAGCAAGGGTGATAAGGTGGTATTCTCTATTATCAAGCTGCGCTTCTTTATCCTACTGTTTATACAGCAGCATATTTGCTTTTCAGCGCATCGATATTTACCTCATCTATGTATTCAGGTTTCATGAACCGATTGGCGTATTCAAGATATAGCCCGGAATCCATAAAGTAATCCACCAAGTCCTTATCCAAATGCCCGATCTTCACCATGGTAGCCATGATATCCAGGGATTCGGAGAGGGACTTGGGCTTTTTGTAGGGGCGATCTGCGGCAGTTAAAGCTTCGAAGATATCTGCCACGGCAATAATCCGGGATTGCAAGGGTAACTGCTCCGCATTCAAGCCGCGAGGATAACCCTTACCATTCAAGGCTTCATGATGCGTGGAAGCATAGAAAGCAACATTCTTAAATTTCTTGGGGAAGGTGAGTTGAGATAGCATTTCCCAGGTTATGGAGACATGATCTTTCATTACTTGGTATTCTTCTCCGGTGAAGGTACCTCTTCCCTTGATTTGCAGGTTCTTCTTTTCGTTCACGGTAAAGAGAAAATAGTGCTGTCCCTCATACTCGAAATCAATACTGCTTAGCTTCTCTACGCGTGCAAGGTCTTCTTCGGCAACGAATTCCTCACCAAAGTTTAATCTTTGGGTGAAGGCTAATGCATCTGAGATAAATGTATAGACATTGCTGGCATCTGTCCCGGCGTCTATATGCTCTTTCACGAAAGCATCGAACTCAGTAATGCTAAGTTTGCTCTGAAGCAGTTTGAGGAATAACTCCAGCTTCTCGAAACGAAGCTGAACCATCTCAATTCTATCAAAGATAGTTTCCAGCTTTGTGCTTTTATCCATTACAAATTCAGGGGTTACAATTTTACCTACGTCGTGCATCCACCCCGCCATGGAGAGCTCTTTCAGCTCGTTTTCATTAAAGCGACGTCCACCGAAATAATGCTCATCTGCCATGTTTATCTTATCGGCAAAAAGCTCGGTAAGGGTTGCTACACGGGAGATATGATCACCCGAATACTTGGATTTACGCTCAATGGCAGTAGCGATAGAGCGAACAAACTGGTTTAATAAATTTTCTAAACTCTGAATAAGTTTACGGTTGGAAAGAGCAATAGCAGCCTGAGAGGCAAGCGAAGACAGCATGGTTTTGTGTTCATCAGTGAAGGAAACGATGTTTTTCTGCGTGTCCATGGCATTGATGAACTGGATAACACCCAGGACCTCATCTTCGTGATTCTTAAGTGGGATAGTAAGCATGGATTTGCAGCGGTAGTTACTCTTGGTATCAAAATCTATGGTTCCGCATATATTATAATCCTTGGTTTCGTAAACATCATCGAAACTGAGGCTGCTCTTTTTGTGGAAGACGCTAGTGACAATGTAACCGAGGCTTGGCTCGCCTTCAGGGGTGTAAAGTGGAATCTTTGAAGCCCAGGTAGTAGGATTTCTACTACCTCCTTGTCTTATATTTAGGGTAGCATTGTACAAAATCTCAAATTCCAGAAACAAACCATCTTCGCTAACCTTATAGATCGTGGCTGCATCAGCAAGGGTAAACTCGATCCCTTCTTCCAGGATCATATCGAATATCTTGTCCAGATCAGTCTCGGAAGACAGGGATTCACCAATCCGGGTAAGACGTTTTATATGCGCTAATTGCTCTTCTGCTAAGTGCGTTATATTCTGCACAACACTGTTCAGCATTCTATTTACATTCTGGTTAGGACTAAAATCGTAATTCATAAACTAAAAGCTCCTATATGCGCTTAAAAAGCATGAAGTGGGGATCGAAGCCCAAGCGGCGTTGCTCGGCTTCAAACCAAGTTGTGATGTGATCTTCAAAAGTAGATTGCATTCTCAAGGGATCATCATAAACTGATATGTAACACGGATTGGCAAGAAACGCTTCCAAAATCCAAGCTGCATATTCAGCATGATCTGTAGAAACCTGAACTTGAGCTTCAGGTTTGAGGATGTGAGCAAGTGCATCCAGGAAGTCTTCCTGAATCAATCTGCGGCGGTGATGTTTGCGTTTAGGCCAGGGATCGGGATGCTGGATAAAAACGCCGGAGATTGATTCGGGGGCAAAGATATCCTTTATGGATGAATCCACAAACAAACGCATGAGGCGAACGTTAGGGTGCTTCTCCGGGCTGAGTTTTTTTAAGATGTTGTTAATTCTTTTATGCGCAGCCTCAATGCCGAGGATATTGCTTTCAGGATGCAGGATAGAATAAGCGGAGATAAACTCACCCTTTCCGGCTCCTATTTCAAGATAAAGTGGCTGTTGAACAGGGAAGATGGCATTGCAATCAATAGCTTTATAGCAACCCTCAGCATCCCTATCCACATTTAGCATGAAGTAATCATGGTCAGATATCATCATCGTCCTCTGCCATGCGTTGATGCTCCTTGCGCAGCTCTTCCACTTCTTTACGGATGATCACTATATCGGCAATTGATAAACCAAAGCCGATGAAGATGAACAGGAAGAATGCGCTCAGATAATTGGTAGTGATGCTGCTTCGGGTATATGAACTGCCCAGCAGCATGTATAGAACCTGAAAGTATAAAGTCTGCATAAGAGCTGCAATTGCTGCAAAGGCAGCCGTGCGGATGCGGATCATAAGCTTGGAAAAGAAGGTTAGCCACATGGTTAGAGCTAGGGAGATGCAAAACACCAGATTTAAGCCATATACCAAGAAGAGGCTGGATTTTATACCTAAGGTTCTGGACATTACTATGCTATATGCCAGCGGGAAGAATAACACCACCGCAGCAGTAAAGCTTCTTGGCAAGCAACGCCAGCTGAAGGCAATGGCACCCACAAGCATGCTAACCGCAAAAAAGAACTGAGCAGGGCTTATCCCTTTAGCTCCTGGCAGGGTCATAAAAGCTTGCAGACTCCCTGAGGTTAGTAATCCCCCCAACATAGCTGCAAGAACCGGTAATGCCAAAAGCAAGATATGCCTGGGCATTAACTTAAGTCGTTCCATATATATCCTTTCCTGTATGTGGCTTAGATTTCTATTGACGTCTATGCCGTTAATCCAAACTTATCACACATACATGTTATGTCAATAATAATCATCTATGGCTATGTGAAATACCCCATTATGGGTGGGAATGGAGCTTGATTTCTACAGGCTCCTGATATATAAGGAGAATGCGAATTGCTTAGTATTGTAAGGAACTTAAGACAGAAGCTGAATAAAACTAAGAGCGGATTTCTGGGCAAGATTGCCGATGCGGTGCGTCTGCGCGGCAAGGTTGATGAAGAACTGCTGGAAGAGATAGAAGATATATTGCTTAAGAGTGATACCGGCGTGGAAATGACCGATATCATTCTGGAACGCTTGCGGGAAGAGATAAGAATTGAGCGCATTACCGATGCTGAGATAGCCCAGATTACCCTTACAGACATCATGCAAGATTTACTGGTAAGGGAAGACATGGATGCCCCGGATTTCTTCGGTGAACCGGAGCATAAACCGCATATAATCGTTTTTGTTGGGGTAAACGGAACCGGTAAAACCACCACGATAGGCAAAGTGGCTTATAAATTTGCTCAACAAGGTAAGAAAGTGCTGATTATCGCCGGTGATACATTCAGGGCTGCTGCTATTGAACAAATTGCAATTTGGGCAGATAGAGCAAATGTGGCGATTGTGCGTGCTCAGGCGGACAGCGATCCTTCTGCCGTGATATATGATGGCATTAGCTCTGCCCTGGCAAAGGGAATTGAAATAGTATTAATAGACACCGCCGGACGCCAACACACCAAAGAGAAGCTTATGAAAGAGCTTGGTAAGATAGACCGAACCATTAAGAAGCTAATCCCCGATGCCCCTCATGAAGCAATCTTGGTGGTAGATGCCACAACCGGACAAAATGCCGTATCCCAAGCCGTAAACTTCGATAAATCCATCCACCTTACCGGTCTTGCCCTTACTAAATACGACGGCACTGCCAAGGGCGGGATCATGTTTAACCTGCGACACAATCTGAAGCTCCCGGTTAAGCTATTGGGAGTTGGCGAAGGGATTGATGATCTGATGCGATTCCGCATTGTAGATTTTGTTAAAGCCTTCTTTACTAAAGATCAAGATAATGATGAGGAGACCTTATGAAAAACAAAGCCTTGAAGTTTATAAACCCAATTCTTGCACTTTTGTTGCTTCTTACTTTCACATTTGTAGCGCTATACAAGTTTGGACCTTTAGCTTGGCGCGGATCAGAATCACTTGGTGGATTGCATGAATTCTCCGGAGCAATGTTCCTGTTTGTAGCATTGATCCATATCTACCTGAATTGGTCTTGGATTCGCAGTAATATCCTGGGCAAAAAACCCAAACACAAATCCTGATGTTGAACTGGCTGTTAGTCCATATCACTATGGCACTAGTATAGGCGATAAGGGCATTAGTTGATTTCTTTATCCAATAACAGAGCCACAGAGCTTGCTGAACGGCTATATGAGCTTAGCATTGCGGATACCAATATTACGGACAAGATGCTTAAGCTCAGGCAGCTATTGGAGCAGATCTACAAAGGGATCACTGAGGCTACCAAGATAAGTTTCAACGGTCTGTTTGCCCGCATGCAGTATGCGAATGATAGCATTAATCTAAGCCAGGATTTGCAAACTCAAAGCAACCAACTCCGCATTTTATGCAATAAAATCGCCCATGACGAAGTAAGCGAGATATCCCCGCAAACATTTGATACTTCCCTGCAGGTTGTAGATAGCCTGTTGCACTGCTTTTGCCCATCTCTTATAAACACACCACTCACAGAATATATATCCTCCAAGAACATAAAAGCTTTCACACCCATGAAGGAAAGCCAAAAAACCAGCTTTATCTGTGTGGTGGAATCCTGGGAAGTGAACAAAGACGAGAGGGGAGAGGTATCCCTTGCAATAAACGCCATCCTCGAGGACGGCAACGGCTGCCATATCCTGTTAGTGAACGATTCCAAACAAGCGGGACACGATGGACGCATTTACACCCAGCTTGGAAAGTCTCTCTGGAAGTATGCTAGCCTGCACTGCCACGATCTATCTGCTGTAGCCGGAAGGGAAGGTTTCTACCAATCCAATCCCCGCACTATAGTAGTGTTAGAGCCGGACTTCCTGGTGGATGCATCTGCCATTGCAGAGTGCTTCGATAATGGGATAGGTAATCCTGCTTTCTTCATCCTTAACCGCTTGTTTAGCGAATCTTCTACCGAAGCAATGATTCAGGGCTTGGTGGTAAACAACATTCTGGACGAACTGGTGTTCACCCCCCAGGAAGAGTATCTTGAGCTTTTTAAACATAGCCTGGCAAGCATGCCTATTGCCTTTGTATCTCTTGGCATGGATGCTGCTAAACGCGTCTATGATAAAGTCCGCGCGGATCACCTGCCACAGTTGCTAAGCTACATAAGCACTATGGGGGATGAGGAAATCCTGCTAGAGCCTTCATATATTTGCCCCGAATATGGTCTACAAGGGCGCTTAGACATGCTGAGACAGAAGGAAGATAAATATAGTATCTTGGAATTGAAAAGCGGTAAATCTCCTCAGATCGACGTATGGAAAGGGCACCAGATGCAGACGATTGCCTATAATATGATTGTCCGCAGCGTATATGGGGCTGGCAGGATCAGCAGCTCCTCCATCCTATATTCCATAAGCAAGGAAAACCCCATCCGTCATGTGGTAAATATAGCCATTCTGGAGCAAGATCTAATCATGTGCCGCAACCGCATTCTGGGTATAATGCATTTGCTCACGGAAAATCCCGGCACCTTCTTCGGCTGGCTTAGAAACAACTCCGCTATACCCTCAAGCCAGCACATGCAAGCCAGACTCTTGCGTTTCAAAGCGTTGATAGACAGGCTTGAAGCTTACGAATACGAATGGTTGCTGGAGCAGGTAAAGCGCATTGTACGCGAGATTTGGTTCGTAAAAACAGGTGATAATGGTTCCCGGAGTGAAAGCAGCCTTGGGCACAACGCCCTCTGGCAGCAGGGAGAGCGCGAAAAGCAGGCAGCTTACAAGATCATCACGGGACTGCTACCCACTTCATACAACAAGAAGCAGATCAGCTTCAGCATCCCGCCTTCCGATGAGATTGCCGATTTCAGGGAGGGGGACATTGTAGTTCTCTACCGTAGGGATGCAAAGATCTATAAACAAGAGATACTACGCGGCATCATCACCCAGTTAGATGAAACGCACTTGGAAATCAGCATTCGCGGCGGGCTTAGAAACAGCCGTCGTTTGTCTAAAGATAGCCAGTGGGCTATTGAACACGATACCTTAGAGACTTCCCTCTATTCACCTTTGGCTTCCCTTACTAATCTCCTCTCATCGGACACCAGAATCAGAAACCTGATGATGGGGATCAGTCTTCCGGATTCTGCAGCATCTCGCCAACATGATAATGAACACTCTCTGGATGCCATACTCGCAAGGATGCATGCAGCAAAAGAACTATTCATTGTGCAAGGCCCGCCAGGCACAGGTAAAACCTCCGGACTGCTGGGAACATACGTTAAACAATTGTATGAACAAAGCCAGAAGTGCATTTTTATCCTCAGCTTCACCAACCGCGCCGTAGATGAAATATGCATGTGTCTGCTACGTAATCACATTCCCTTTTTACGGATTGGTAATTCTTCCGTAATCCACGAGCAACTGCTAAGCACCCAAATTGAAGGCAAGAGATTTGAAGACATTGATAAGGTGGTGCGTGAGAACCGGATCTGGATATCCACGGTTCAAAGTGCCAATGCCTGGTATCAGGACATGCTGCGGATTGTGAAGATTGATGAAGTTATCATCGATGAGGCTTCCCAGATTATTGAAAACAGCATCCTGGGCTTGGTGGCAAAATCCCCTAAAACCATCATGATTGGCGACCAGAACCAGCTTCCTCCCATAAGCGTGCAAAGCTCTTTGCCTTATGAATTTACCCATCCTGAGTTACAAAACCTTCAATACGGCAGTTACCACCAATCCCTGATGGAACGGCTGCACCACATCTACCAAACCAGGAATGGCGAAGGCAATATTGCAATGCTCAGGAAGCACTTTCGCATGCACGACAGTATCGCAGGTTTGATTGGTCACTATTACAAAGATCAGCTTATCTGTGCCACCCCGAACCAAATGGATGTTTTACCCATAAACCATTCCCTTCCTGCTTTCCTAAACCACCACAGCGTGTGGATCTCCACTCCGGTGAGTAAAACCTCGCATTTTGACAACTTACAGGTGGAGCTGATTGCCCTTATCGTAAACAAGCTCATCCAAGCTAAAGCGGTGGATGATCCCAGCCGGGAAATCGGTATAGTAGCCCCCTTCAGGGCGATGATCCATGCCTTGCGTAAGGCAATATCGCCATTGCAGCAAGATATCACTATTGATACTGTGGAGCGCTTCCAGGGTTCAGAACGTGATAACATCATCCTCTGCCTTCCCCTGAAGGGTGAAAGTGATCTCAGGCTTATCGAATCCATCTCGGATGATGGCTTCATAGATCGCAAGTTGAATGTCGCTGTCAGCCGTGCCAAACAACGGATTATAATTATTGGCAATCCTGATATCTGCCAAAAATCGAATCATTACAACCATCTTATAGAACTTATTGCTGCGCAGGGCATTGTTATAGATGCTGCTGAGGCAATAGCACAACTACAACCATAACCCCAACCAAGGAGATAACCATGGCCAATCAACAAGCACAACCAAACCAGATTCAGATTAAAATCGACGAGAAAGTAGGCGAGGGAACTTATGCCAATTTCTTCGTGATTACAAACTCCCCTTCCGAATTTATCGTGGATTGCGGACGCATCCTTCCCGGTATTCCAGATGCCAGAATCTACACCCGAGTCCTGATGACCCCATCGCATGCTAAACAGCTTATGCAACTGCTGGAAAAGAATATAGAAACCTACGAAAGCCAGTTTGGTGAAATCAAGGTGCAGGGGCAAAACGAAAACAAACCAGTTGGCTTTAAAACCGACAAGTAAGAAATTCAGGATAGTTATTTAGGAGAGACACCCATGCCGAAAATAATCGTGAATACCGCTACGTGCAACAAGTGCAATCTATGCAGCAAGATCTGTGTAATGGGCATAATTGCAGAGGCTTTGGAAGATACATACCCTATGATCCTGCAGGAGAAAGAAGGCTATTGCATGATGTGCGGACACTGCGAAGCATTTTGTCCCCGGCAAGCCTTAGTTCTGGATTTCAATCCCCAAAACAAAATCGATTGCACCCCGGATATGGCTTCAATTGAACCACAGAGGCTGGCTTTGTATCTCAAGAACCGCCGTTCCATACGCCACTTCACCAAGCAAACCGTTAGTAAGGAGATAATCCAGGAGCTATTGGAAGCAGCAAGTTATGCACCTTCCGGCGGAAACTCTCAAACCGTTACCTGGCTGGTGGTGCACGATCCGCTGGAAGTGAAGAAAATAGCAGGACTAACCGTGGACTGGATGCGCACCATAATAGACACACCTCATCCGCTATCCCCGTATGTGAAGAGAATCATCGGTGCCTGGGATATGGGAGTAGATCCTATTTGCCACAATGCACCGCATCTTGTGTTCGCCTTGCTGCCCAAGAATGATTTTGTTGATGATAGGACTGACGGGATTATCGCCCTTACCCACTTCGATCTGCATGCTCCGGCTTACGGGATAGGGGCATGTTGGGCTGGCTTTATCAGATTTGCGGTCGATACTTACAAACCGCTACAGGAGGCGATATCCCTGCCAGATAACAAGAAAGTGGCTTATGCCCTGTTCTTTGGCTATCCATCTATATTTCCGCAAGCCATTCCCCGACGGAAACCGGTAGCTGTTACCTGGCAATAAATCAGCACTAAACTCCCCAAATCTCCAATACGGAGTAACTGGTTAGCATATAAACTGATACCTGCTTCTTCCTTGTGCCTTCCATACTCCAAAGCGTTAATCAAGTGATCATCCCCCCTTAATCAAGCGTTAATTGTTAACGCTTGATTAAGGGGGGATGAAGAAGTTATTAACATCATCGAGCAAGGAAGAGGGGTGGAGATATTTAGGAACTTGTGATAGCAATGTAACATGGAATGAAACCCTTTTAAGTATCCACTATCATCAAGGTTATTGCCGTTGGC
>CAYSGM010000049.1:2189-18468 GCA_964430595.1 uncultured Candidatus Cloacimonas sp. | reverse complement strand
GAGGGGAAGAATCTCTTAATCGCCGAAACCACTATAAGCAGCATGGACGAATTGAAACAGATAACCGATAGCCTTAAAGCAAAGTGTAAGAATTGCATAGCAGTGCTACTCAATATCTGGGAAGGTAAGCTGAATATCGTGTGTGTGGTAAGCGCTGATCTTATCCCTAAGTATCATGCCGGAAAGCTGGTGGCGATACTTGCCGGGAAACTGGATGGTAAAGGCGGGGGACGTCCCGATTCTGCCTTGGCAGGCGGGAAAGCACTGGATAGAATCCCAAGTGTTATATTAGATATCCCGGATATAATTAAGTCCATGTAAATGAAAATTCTGGTTATCCGCTTAAGTTCTTTGGGCGATATTGTCCTCACCGAGCCGGTATGTGCCTTGCTGCATAAGGCATACCCAACCGCAGAGATACACTTTGTTTGTAAGAAGCAATATACTCAGCTTCCTGCTATGTTTGCCACCCCGGTGAAGGTGATTGCTTACGAGAAAAGCCTAAAGTTTCATTTGAAACTGCGTGAAGAAGGTTACGATATAGTCCTTGATCTGCATGGCAAGCTTGCCTCTATTCTCCTGTGCCTAATGCTGAAAGCAAAGATAAAGCTTAGATACAACAAACAACGTGGAATCAGGAAGGCAATTGTAAAGGGAAATCACAATCTGAGCATAGATAGCACAATTCAGCTATACGCAGGAATACTTAAGAAACTGGGGATAGATGCTGCGTGGGAATATCCAAGTTTTAAGGAACTATCTGCATTAGCTCTGCCGAGTTTGGATAATGCAATTGCCCTATTTCCAGGGGCTACACACTTTACAAAACGTTATCCTGTAGCCAAATGGATAGAGTTTATTAATCTGAATTCTCAACATCAATACGTGCTCTTAGGAGGCAATACTGATATAAAAGCATGCGATAGTATTGCCTCAGGAGTAACTGCTGCTTGCACCAGTTTTGCAGGTAAACATAACTTCCTTGAATTGCTCCAAGTAATGGGGCAGTGCCGACTAGTAATAAGCGGGGATACGGGTCCTATGCACCTGGCTGCTGCACTAGGCAAACCACAAATTGCCATCTTTGGAGGGACGCATCCACGCCTGGGCTTCCGCCCCTTAAATGATTTAGCAAAAGTAGTTTGCGCCAATATACCCTGCCAGCCTTGTTCTTTACATGGCGAGAAAGCCTGCCCACTTGGTCACTTTAACTGCATGAATCAGATTACTCCCCAGATGCTTACCTCAGCATTTCATGAAGTATTAAGCCGATAAAGGATACTATTGAATTACACCTGATTTCCCGGGTGGGTTAGCACTTACTCCAACCGCAGGACGGGCATTTCAGGCAGCCTTCCACGTGCTCTATGGTAGATGAGCAATCTGGACAAAGGGCAGCACTGCGTCGGGTGGGGGTTTCACTGTCGGAAAGCGTATCGTCTATCTGGAAACGGATGCTCTTAAAATCGCCGGAGCGGTGCAGGGTAAGGAAATTCTCCAGTGCCTGGCCAACCGCATCACCACAAGAAGTAATCATTTTCCCCTTGTGCCACATGGGGGATTGGCAGCGGATCCCTTTAAGCTGGCGGATGATGGCATCTATCTTGATATGCGAACGTAATGCCAAAGAAGAAAGCCTGGCAATGGCTTCCAACTGTGCAGAAGCGCAACCGCCTACCTTTCCCATTTGGACGAATATCTCGCAGGCACCCTGTTCATCTGTATTGATGGTTACATACATGTGCCCGCAACCGGTCTCCAGACGTTGAGTAACGCCGTGGGTTATCTCCGGACGCATGCGCGGGGCAACCTTCTTTTCGGGAATGGAACCGATCGGCGTGGAGGTGCCAAGCGAAAGCACCTGGTTTTCCCTGCTGCCGTCACGATACACGGTTACGCCCTTGCAGCCGAGTTGATAGGCAAGCTCGTAGGCACTGCGAATGTCTTCCACCGTGGCGTTATTGGGGAAATTGATGGTTTTGCTAACGGCATTATCCGTGTAAGATTGGAAGGCAGCCTGCATACGGATGTGCCATTCGGGGCTGATGTCATGCGCGGTTTGGAAGGTGTCCTTCATGTCTTGCGGAATCTCTTCCAGATGGAGGATTGAGCCGCATTGAGACACTTTCTCCAGCAATTCGGCAGTTAACAAGCCACGCTCGGAAAGCGCAACCTCAAAGTGTTTATTCACATAGATAAGCTTTTCGCCATCCATCACGTTCTTCACGTAGGCAAGGGAGAATTGAGGCTCCACCCCGCTGGAAGTATCGGCAATCATGGATATGGTACCGGTGGGGGCAATAGTGGTAAGCGTAGCGTTGCGAATTCCGTGCTTCCGGATGTTGGCGAGCAGTTCATCCCAGTTTCTTACAATGGCTTGGCGCTCGATATCACCTTTGGCATAGCTGCTTAAGGGGTAATTCGGAAATGAGCCTTTTTGCATGGCAAGCTCCATAGAACGCTGCTTGGCTTCATAATCTATTGCTTCCATAATGGTAGAAGCAAGCTCCACCGCTTTGTCACTGGCATAGGGTATTTTGAGCTGATAGAGCAGATCTGCCAAGCCCATAACGCCAAGCCCGATCTTGCGGTTGGAACGTGCCATATCGTCAATCTGGGGCAGAGGGAAGTGGGATTGGTCTATTACGGCATCCAGGAAATCCACGCTATCGCGCACTACTTCTCTCAGTTTGGCATAATCAATACTATCTCCCTCAACTAATAAGGAAAGGTTGAGAGAACCAAGATTGCATGCTTCATTGGGCAAAAGGGGTTGCTCCCCGCAAGGATTGGTGGATTCTATTTTACCAATGGCAGGAGTAGGATTGGCTTGATTGATGCGGTCAAGAAACACGATTCCGGGTTCACCATTTTTATGCGCCATATCCACTATGAGACTGAACACTTCTCTGGCATTTTGTTTGCCTCTGCGTTCACCGGTATGGGGAGAAACAAGATCATAATCCTCATCCTGCGAAACTGCTTGCATAAAGGCTTCGGTGATGCCTATGCTGAGATTAAAATTGGTTAGCTCGCGGGTATCGGATTTACAAACGATGAAATCCATGATATCAGGATGATCCACATTCAGGATCGCCATATTAGCGCCGCGACGGGTTCCGCCTTGCTTTACGGCATCGGTAGCGGCATTGAACACTTTTAGAAATGAGATGGGACCGCTGGATACACCGTTGGTGGAGCGTACCCTGGAATTGGCTTCGCGCAGACGGCTGAAGGAAAAGCCGGTTCCGCCACCACTTTTATGAATTAAAGCTGCGTTCTTTACTGCTTCGAAGATGCTATCCATGCTATCCTCTATCGGCAAGACAAAGCAAGCGGAAAGCTGTTGCAGATCGCCTCCGGCGTTCATCAGAGTGGGGGAGTTGGGTAAAAAATAGCCGGAATCCATAAGGGCATAGAATTTAGCACTTTGTTCTGGGTCACCACCGCCAATGTTATCTGCTACACGAGAGATCATCTTGTGCCAGTCTTCAAGAAGGTTGCCCTCGGCATCCTTGCGGAAGTAGCGCTTGTTCAGTACTTTTATGGCATTATCTGTAAGTATCATTTATCCGCCTATTGTTTTGGTAAAGCTAGGATTTCTCGCGCTTGAGCTGGAGTAGCAATGGGACGTCCGATCTCATCCGCAATTCTGGCAATACGCGCTACAAGCTGAGCATTGGAATCCGCCACGATCCCTTTATGATAGAAGATGTTATCTTCGAAACCGCAGCGAATATGTCCACCGCTTACCAAGGCGACCATCGCGGTTGGCAAATGCCACCTGCCAATACCGGCAACTGCCCAGGTTGCAGTTGGGATTTCTTCTTTTAGGTGTTCTACCATGTATAGCAAGTTCTTGGGTTTACCGCTCATACCGCCGGGAACGCCAAGCACGAATTGCAGGTGTAAGGGAGTGTGAACAATGTTGCCTTGCTTAACCAGTTTGGCAACGATATCGATCATACCGGATTCATACACTTCCACTTCGGGGACAACACCATACTGCTTGAAAGCTTCTGCCAAACGCACAATATCCAGAGGATGGTTCATAAATATCTCATTACCAAAATTTAGCGTACCGGCGTTAAGTGTACCCATGTCCGGCTTCAGTGATAGGGGGGCTAAACGCTTTTCAAAAGGCTCTCCCACTGCTCCGCCCGTGCTGATCTGGATGATCATTTCCGGAACTGCATCGCGGATGGCAGAGATGGAATCCCGAAAACGTTCGATGCGTTGGGTGGGGCTGCCATCGTCTTCCCGAACATGCAGGTGAACCACACGGGCGCCAGCAGCAAAGCAGGCTTCGGCTTCTATAGCTTGTTCCTTGGGGGTAACTGGAAGATTGGGCTGGTCTTTGCGGGTTGTTTCCGCCCCGGTAATGGCAGCGGTTAAAATGATGGGTTCCATATTGATACCTCTATATGTTTTATAAAATACATTAATTACCTGATCAGTCCTTGAACCAGCTTTCGAATAGACGGACTCTGGCTAAGGTGCCAAACTTGTCATGTAAGATCTGTTGGGATATTCTAGCGAATTTATCTTCATTATCACTCACGAAGAAGCTATCTTTTCCGCTTACACCATCGCTATCAGATGGGAGTAGCCTGGCAAGATACGCGGTGATTGCATCGGCACTATCCACCAGGGTAACAGATGTCCCCATAACGTCCTGAATGACCTTTCTTAACAGGGGATAGTGTGTGCAGCCCAGTACAAGTGTATCAATATCGAGGCTTTTAAGGGGATTCAGATACTCTTCTGCGATACTAAGGGAAATGGCATGATCCTGCCACCCTTCTTCCACTATGGGAACAAATAGCGGGCAGGGCTGAGAAAACACTAAAGCATCTGGAATCAGCTTCTGGATTGCCTTTGTATAGGCTTCACTGCGGACTGTGCCTTCGGTTCCAATGATGCCAATGCGCTTGTTTATGGTATTGCGGGCGGCTTGCTCTGCACCCGGATCGATAACGCCAATGATCGGAATATCTGTAAGCTGTTGCAATGCGGGAATAGCTACAGCGGAGGAAGTGTTACATGCAACGATAAGGGTCTTTATCCCTTGCTGCAACAAGAAACGGGAGTTCTGGATGGAATACTCGATGATTGTATTGGGGGATTTGGGACCATAAGGAACTCTGGCGGTATCGCCAAAATAGATCAGGTCTTCTTCCGGGAAAGCAGCTCTGATAGCCTTGTAAACCGTTAGACCACCAACACCTGAATCAAATATTCCAATTGCTTTCTTCATCTTTTCCTCTTCGTGTGTTTTGTTGCACTTGTAACTTTGCGGTCATGCTTTTTATGTGGGCTTTTTGCGTCAATGGCTTTTGCTTTGTTATGGAAGCCTGGTTGGCCGGTAGGGGCTGCTGCAGATGGCTTATATTTATCTCTGTCAAACACATGTCTGTGGGCATCATCGCCTTTCTGTGGCTCAAGATATACGTCATCATCCACGGCAATGATCTTAACCTTCAGGATGTCCATTAGCTGGTAGTAATCGCCGTTAGTGCGATTCACATAACGCATCTCTTTATCAAAATAATCCCAGGTGCCGGCACCAAACTCACCATGCTTCATCATAGCTGTTACAGGAATCTCATTCAAGCGTACCAGGACACCGCTTGACGAAGTACCCACGACAATGCCTGTGAAGCTTTCACCAATTTTATCCTTCATAAAGGTCTTGCTGTAAACGCGCTCGATATCGCGTTCTGCCTGATCAGCTTGTATCTCCTGATCCGAAGCAATCTGCGCGTATGTTTTCACCTGTCCGGGGCTTAACTTTTGTTTACTGGTTTTGGTTAAATACATCTTGCAGAGATGATGGACTACCAGGTCACATAAACGGCGAATGGGACTGGTGAAATGAGTGTAGTTTTGCAGTGCTAAGCCAAAATGACTGATATGCTCTGTGCTGTAGCGTGCTTTTTTCATACTGCGCAGTACAATGCGGTCGAAGACTTTGTGGTATTCCGGACTGGGGAAGGATGAAAGCAGGTATTGCAGGGATTTGTTCAGGTTTTCGTGCATCACCCATGATAAGCCATAGAAAGAGATTGTTTCTATCAGGCGTTCAAGTTTATTGAAATCTGGGTCTTCATGGATGCGGTACATGGATGTGGGGGAGAGTTGGGAAAGTTTCTCAGCGGTGTATTCATTTGCGATTAGCATGAAGTTTTCTATCAGTTTATGGCTTTCAGTTTCTTCGGCTAAGGTCAACCGATGCACAAAGCCATCGGAATCGTACTGGTATTCAATTTCGGGTAGATCAAAGAAGATGTACCCCGCTGCCATTCGTTTGACGGTTAGCAAGCGTGAAAGCTCTCTGGATTCGTATAGAGCAGTAATCAAAGCAGGGGAGAGATCGCTTTCTACCTGCTTTGCTGTTTGGGCAGAGGCAAATAGTTCATCCACTTCTTCATAAGCAAGCCTGGCGTCGCTATTTATCACACTTTCGTAGATGCGCTGCGAAACTGTCTTGCCCTTGCGGGTAAACTCCGTTTCCACTGTCATGCAGAGCTTATCTTCCAGGGGTCTGAGGCTGCAAATATGGTTTGAAAGTCGTTCTGGAAGCATTGGGATTACCTTCTTGGGAAAATAGAAGCTGTTGCCACGTTTTGCTGCTTCCGTGAAGATAGTGCCACCCACGGGAAGATAATGCGCCACGTCAGCTATATGGACGTATAAACGCCACCCCTGAGGGGTACCCTCAATAGAAATGGCATCGTCAAAGTCCTTGGCAGAAGCAGGATCTATGGTGAAGGTAAACAGAGAACGCAAATCGTGCCGATGCCGTATCTCTGCTTCCGGTATCACTTCTGAAAGCTGGTTGGTTGCTTCTATGACATCTGCCGGGAACTCCAAGGGCAGGTTGTATTGACGGATAACAGCTAACAACTCTACTTGTGGATCCCCTGATTTGCCTAGTATCTCAGTTATCTTGCCTACCGGGAGTTTTCCCAGCAGGGGGCTCCCCCAGTTTGTTACAGTCAGAATGACCTTTTCACCCTCTTTGGCCCCGGCAATATCGGAAACTTCAAACCAGTTGTGTATCTTAGGATTGCTGCATACAAAAGTCCACTTATTCTTAACTTTCAGCACATCACCGGCTAATTGATCCGAGCTTCTTTTTACTATCTTGCGGATAATGCCATATTCTTGTTTGCCACGGCGGAGCTTTGGTTCGAGGGCAACAACATCGTTATGGTAAGCATTTAAGGTGTCCTCGGCACCGATGAAATAGTCTTTATCGGGTGTACGTACGAAGGCAAAGGAAAAGTTACGCGATAGGGGAGTGGCGTCGAATATGCCTTCAATTAGCTTTGAACTGATAGGTATAGGGGAGGGGAGAGAGCTTTTAATAACTTTGGCAAGATGGTATTTCTTTCGCACTTTACTAAGAGTATTGCATACGATCAAATCTGAAAGGGATTGGCTAAGCTGGTACTTTTCTTTCTTTGTTAGCTGTAGGGAGTTGTTTATCTCATTATAGGATAGGGGAGTATTAGCATTTTGTGCGAATAGGTCTAATAGTCTTTGGGTTATCGTATTGTTTTTCATGGTTTTCTCTTTAGTACTTCTTACCTATCTTGGTGGTAAGAAACTGCACCAATTCTGCTTGTTCGGAGCGGGTTTTGGAAAAACGCAGGGATTGACCTCTAAAGGGATCCAGACGCCTTGGCATTTTGAACGTACTTAACATAATGCCGTGCTTATCTTGGTAGAAACAGCCAAAGTCACTGTATGGTCTGCTTACTTTTACAAATAGGTAGTAAACAATGTACTTATCGTCAAATAGTTTATAGTAGGTGGGGATGAAGTAAGGTATTAGGTTCATTAGCACAAGCGACATGCCCAGAATATAATACAGAGGTTGTCCCCATGAAAACACGGTGATTTGATAAAGAAGAACAGCCAACAATGAAAGAAAGGAAAGTAAAAACACGGATGTATACGGGCGTTCAACAAATGGCCATGACTTCCAGTGTAATATTGGATCAAGCGACATTCTGGATTATCTCCCTGCATTTTTCAATCTCTTCCTTGATAATCAACACCAATGGAAAGCTCTTGGAAGTAGAGAACTTGGAACCCAGTGTATTGGCTTCACGCTGCATTTCTTGGATTATAAAGTTCAGGGTTTTTCCATTGTCCCCATTCTCTTCCAGAGTAAGTATAAACGTCTCTATATGGCTTTTAAGTCGGCTTAATTCTTCGCCAATATCATACTTATCCACATAAACAGCTAGCTCCTGAACTATGCGCTGCTCAATGTTCTCCAGCTTGTATGTTCCCACTATTTCTTCCACTCTCCTAAGCATATTTTGATACAATTCCTGCTTAAAAGGCAAACATAACTCTTGTACTGCTGCGATGGCTTTAGAAATGTTGAGGACTGAGCTTCTTAGAACTTCCTTCATCTGGAGTGCTTCCACTTCCATAGAACATTTAGCTTTATTAAGAGCTGAATCTAGTGCTTCTATAAGGACTCCGGACAATAAATCATCCTCGCTTAAGCTGTTTATGTTATCTATCACTCCAGGCTCTTGGAGCAGGAACTCAATGGATACTGAAGAGTCAATACCCAAAAGAACTGCCGCTGAGTTAGCTAATTCTTTATACTTCAGAAGTTTGTTTTCATCTAACTGAAGCTTTGGTTCGCGGTGGTCACTAAAGTTTAGTCTCACCTCAATGGCACCTCGACTCAGTACCTGGGGAAGACGCTTTCTGATAATCGCTTCGAAGAAGTTCAAATCACGAGGGAGGTACAGACGTAAATCAAGATATCTGGAATTCACGGACTTGATCTCAAACTCAACATCTATGCCATTATTACTAATTCTTGAACTTCCATAACCGGTCATGCTTTTCATCGTTACTCCAATCTCATACTAATCATTCTCGTTTATTGTGGGGCTAAGGGCAGGGGAGAGTCTTCTGAACATCAACATGTTAGCGCCCACAACAGATAGTTTACATAACATGCGTTAACCAAACACATATATAGACTGCTATCCGCATATTAGCGTCCCTGCTGTTGCATCCACCACAGTAGCTTTCTTCATGCTACCGATATCAGATTCCGTGCCATGTAGCACTGCTATTTTAAAATCTCTGGTTTTACCGGAAACAAAACTATCACTCTTCTTACTCATATTCTCGATATACACTTCTACAGTATTTCCAATCTGAGCCTTGAACTTCTGGAGAGTTATATCTCGCTGTAGCTCAATCATTCGTTGTAATCGTTCAAGACGAATCGTTTCGGGAACCTGATTAATCATTAGTGCTGCTTCAGTACCCTCACGGGGACTGTATTTGAAACAAAAAGCATAGTCGAAGTTTATCTCCCGCATCACTGATAATGTATCCTCAAACTCAGCATCAGTTTCTGAGGGAAAACCGGCAATGATATCGGTGGTGATTGAGACACCTGGTATAGCTTGTTTCAGCTGGCTTATCCGCGAAAGATAGTGTTCTATAGTATAGTTCCGGTTCATTTCTTGTAGGATACGATTGTTACCGCTTTGCATCGGTAAATGTATGTGCTCGCATATCTTATCAGAAGAAGACATTACTTCTATCAGAGAATCCGATAAATCCTTGGGATGCGAGGTAATAAAGCGAATTCGGTTAATCTCAGCTATGGTATTCAGTTCTATAAGCAATTTGGAGAAGTCAACATCTCCATCACGGTATGAGTTTACGTTTTGCCCTAAAAGAGTTATGTCCTTTAGTCCTTGCTCACCAGCCAATTTTACTTCTGCAAACACTTCTTTCCAAGATCTGCTGCGTTCTCTACCTCTTACGTGCGGGACGATACAATAGCTGCAGAAATTATTACAACCACGCATTATGGTAACAAAACCGCAAGTATTGCTCTGATGAACCGGCATAAGATCCTGGTAAACTTGTTTGTTGTCGAATTCAAGCAACACCGGGTGATCCTCGTCCGAAGCAATCAGCACCGGCAGCATATTATACTGGTCAACCCCCACCACAATATCTATACCGATGTTGCTTTCCTGCAGCCTCTTCCCTATTCTCTGAGCCATGCACCCCAAAAGACCAATTTTGAGTTTGGGATTGGCTTTCTTTCTATGTTGTTCGTTGGATATGCGTCCCAGAACACGTTCTTCCGCATGAGATCTAACAGAACAAGTGTTAAATAGGATCAGGTCCGCTTGGTCCATACTATGGACTAACATGTGTCCTGCTGAAATAAGAATTGAAGTTATCAGTTCACTATCAGCTACATTCATCTGGCAACCATAGGTCTCTATGTAAAAGTTCACTTTATCTAAGCCTCGATACTCATATTGTTGTTATGCTGTTGCCATTCAGATCAGCTTCTTTGGTGGATTAGTTAATCTCCATTTAGCATAACCACCCGAAATGCCATCAGCGCAGACTAATATTTCAGACATACCGAATTTGTCCAGAAGAGATATTGAGAATGCAACACTTAAAGATAAGATCGGAAGATAACTTTCATCCAGCAAGTAGGGCAAGTAATGATCTTGTTGTTGGTTCATGATATCATCCTCAAGCTGCAGCAAGGCTGCTTTTCTGATAACTTTACCATGGTGTTCATGCGGGTTTGAGCTATGTGTCTTAAATACTACAGAGGCTAGGTAAGTATAAGTTAGCCCCACTCCAATAATCCTTGGTGGGGTTATACACTGTATCTCATCTAGTTCTGAATCCCATATGCCTCTTGTTTCAGGTTCGCCTTTATTGCTGCTCTTGCTTAGCGTCAGCAAACCAACAGGAATGCTTTTACCCATGTACTTCCCAGAGTTACCATAACTAACGAATTCAGTACTTGCTCCCCCTACATCAATAGCCAGAACCCCCTCTTCCCCACCTGCTAAATCTTTTGCCGCGTGAAAAACATAGCGTGTCTCTTCTTGTTCAGAGATCACTCTTGCATTGATGCCATACTTAGCTTTTGCCCATATGAGTATCTCATTGCTATTAGTAGCTATCCTTGAAACACCGGTTGCTATTAAAACTTTCTCGGATGCAATGCACTTGTCAATATCCATTATTGGAGAAATGGCTAGTTTTGCAAAGTTAATATTAGCAGTGGCAAGCTTATTATTAGAGAAGTTCTTCCCAAGATGAGTGGTGCAATGCGCCTGATGGATCATTGTACCGCTGCTAAGATCCCACAAAGCATAGTTCAGGCTATTTGATCCCATATCATATACGCTTAAGAGCTTCGCACACTCGTGCTTGTCTTCTAGGTACCGTTGGATAATGAGAGAGGCAACTTCTTTGTTTCTATTTCTAAACTTCGGCGAAGTAACTTTCCGAGTATGAACACCTGAAAAAATCTGTTTCCATTGATTAACAGCATTATTCATGCTGTGCAGTTCCAGTCTGTTAGGATAGCCTCTCAAGCCATCAACCAAAGCATTCTCTTCCGGATAGGCACCACGAGGACAATACATGATGAACTTGCCAAATTGAACTGCTTCTGCTAAGGTACTATATCCAGGTTTACATAGGATTAGGTTTGCATTGTAGATTAAATCCAGGTAGTCGTCACTAAACTTCACCTGGAAGTGATTGGATGCATTTACTCCCGCACAGTTAGAGATAACAATTCCATCATAAGCATCACACAGAGCTTCATAATCCAGTTCCATGCCACCTTCGCCACCAAACATCACCAGCAGTATCTGTGTCTCAGGACTCCATCCTTGATTCTTGCGCAGATTAGAATAGCTCTTTTTCTTCCTTGCCAGAAGTCCACAAATATCGGCATTTGGCAAGGCAGATACCGAAGCATCAGTGCTAAAGGGCAACCGAAAACTGCGATCCATACTTCTGTACATAGACCAGATTGAATTTATCACCGGCTTAAACACAGCATCGTTCTTAAACAGGTCACAATAGATATAATACCAATCGAAATTAGTAACTGTGAACACCGGGACACTTGCAAATTGTGCAACTTCAGACACTATGTATGGGGCATCAGAGATAATGAGATTAATCTCTTCTCTCCGGATAAACTCCAGTTCTTCAGTAAGAATCCTATTTCTGTCACCCATTAAGTCGATTATCCCGTTTTTAGTGGCTTCCATATCAACAACAAGGTTCTGTCCGTGTTTTACCCCACTATCAACAGAGCGTAAATGCTGCGTAAAATACTGTGGTTCCAGATTGGAGAATAAGAATGCTGGCTTCTCGCTTACAATATGACAGTAAACTCCAAAGCTTATTAGCTGTTCTGCCAAAGCACTTATCCGGGAGGCATGACCAAAGCCATGGTTTGAAACATAGAGGGCTATTCTAAGCATATTATTCCTTATTGCAGGATAAGCATTCTGTCTGCATCTTTAACCTTTATCTCAATTATGACGTGGTTTGGGACGCACATTATTGGCAATGAGCTACTAAAGCCCTGCTTCACACAGCGTTCGTCGGGACAATCTGCTTTTATCATTCTCACTTTCTTGTCTTTTATCTCGATGGTGTTGTGCTCATCAATCACTATTGTAGCATCAATATATAACGGGTATTCGCCATAGAGCTGGTTGTTCTTGTACACAAACACACTCTTTTCTCTTTCATGGTTGGATAAGCGATAAGCACTTATTGCTATAAAGACAAGAATAACAATAATCAGCATTACATCCGCGATGCGTAACTCCCTCCAAAACAATTTCCCCCACATGAATCCGACCCTTCCTAATAATTAGGAATAGATACATTGCCCGCGTAAACATGCTTCAGGTACTGGGATGCGATATCACAAGCCTTTCCCACCTCGTCCGGACGTGTAGCTCTGATGCTTAATTTATAACTGGGATGGTAGGCGGAAATATGAAGCGGTATAGATGTATCAACAGAAGCAATAAACTTTGCTAAATCTTTTAGCTCAGAGGGGCTATCATTCAAGCCCGGTATAAGCAGATTAGTTATCTCCAGATGAACGCCGGCATCATAAGCACTGCGGATGTTATGCTTCACTATTTCAACATCACCCCTACATATATCCGTGTAAAACTCCCCTCTTATGGATTTCAGATCGATATTCATTGCTGCCAAATGAGGAAGTATAGCCCTGAATGGTACATCGTTTATACTGGCATTGGTTACCAATACAATATCAATATTCGGAGCTATTAGCGCGAAATCCAGGATATACTCGTACCACATCAGCGGTTCTGTATAGGTAAAAGCTACCTGAAGTGGATTTTGCGATTGGACAATACTAAGTAACTCCTGTACGGAAACTTCTTTAGTATAGCATTTTTCCTGGCTTATCTCCCAGTTTTGGCAAAAGGCACAGCTCAGATTGCATGTGTTTGGGCCAAGAGATAAAATCCTTGATCCCGGATTAAAGTGGTAAAGCGGTTTCTTTTCGATGGGGTCTATGGATATTGATACACACTTTGCATAGTTTACCGCCATTAGCTTACCATTAACAACTTGCCTTCCTCTGCAAAATCCGGTTTGCCCTTCATGGAGCACACACAATCTTGGACACAGAGTGCAGGAAACCTGATTGCCATCCGTCGTATAGTATATAGCTTCTCTCATATTATAAAGCTCTCTATGGCATGTAGCTGTTTCTCTAAAGCCAGTGAGTTATCTTGTAGCACTTGCTTAGCACTTTTCCCTAGACTATTTCTTAACCCTACATTTTGAGCAAGCATGAAAATATCTTTTTCAAGTTTTTCAACATCAGAAACCACTATCCCTTTTCCTACCAATAGTCTCTTCACAGAATCCTTACAAGAATGGTAATACTCTCCAATAATGATGGGTTTAGCATAATAAGCTGGTTCAAGAGGATTATGTCCCCCGAAATCAAAGAATGAACCTCCAACTATGGCAAGATCACAAATAGCATATGCCTGTTCAAGCACACCAAGGCAATCTATCAATAGCACACTCTCCATTTGCAGTTGACCACCTATCAAAGATGAGTAAAGTCGATAGGTTACTTCGCCAAACAATCTTATCACTTCACTAGTTCTCTGCGGATGCCGAATAGCAATAATCAATTTTAGCTTAGGAATCCTTTTGAGAAGATTAGGTAACATTGAAAGGATTAGAGCTTCCTCTCCCGGACGGGATGAACCACAACAGAGGATAAAGTCATCGGCTGTAAAGCCCCATTCTTCCCGTTTCTGTTCTGGATTATAATCATGAAGCTTAAGCGCATATTTTAGATTTCCGCTATTATACACCGGTTTGCTGAGCACTTTCTCAAATCGCCTTGTGTCATCTTCACTCTGAGCGTGGATCGCAACAATGGATTTACTAACCAATCTTAGTAGGTTACGAAGCTGGTAATACTTCCCAAAGGACTTTTCCGACATCCTGGCATTTAAGAATAACACCGGAACATTATGCTTTGAAGCCCAAGACAGCATATTTAACCATATCTCCGTTTCTACTATACAGATCAAGCTTGGGTTAATCAAGCTTAATTGTTTTTTACGTAAATGGGGTACGTCCAGGACAGAAAGATAAGCACATATCCGAGGAGAAATCCCTTTAGCAAGCTTCAATCCAGTCATTGTGCTGGTAGTAATGCATATTGATGCATCAGGATGCTTATCTAAAAGCTCCAATACTAAGGGTCTAATGGAATTAACTTCACCCATTGAGGCAGCATGAAAGAGAATTCCCTTATGCGTATCACTTCCCTCGGCAATAATCGCCGGAAGGTAGTTTCGTAGCCTTAAGATGATATAAACGATAGGATAGAAGAGGATGATTATTGCCTCAAGAAGAGTATTGAAGAGGGTAAAGATAGCTTTCATGATATTCCTGTCCATGAAAAAAGACGCCCTGAGGCGTCTATTATTAAATGGCGGGAGCGACGAGACTCGAACTCGCGGCCTTCTGCGTGACAGGCAGACGTTCTAACCAAACTGAACTACGCCCCCAGCGCGTTCAAAACTGCATGGATAGGAGCCATAAGTTGCAATACCCATTTTTTGTCAAGATAAAAATGGGCTGTCTCTCTGTAAAACCCTTCTAATAGACTCTCTATCATACCACTATGATGTTGCATTTTATTCCCATTCTATCGTTGCAGGTGGTTTAGAACTGATATCAAATACCACTCTGCTGATGCCTTTCACTTCATTACTGATACGGTTGGACACTTTTTTCAAAAAGGAATGGGGTAGTTCTGTCCAATCTGCAGTCATGCCATCCACACTGTTCACCGCTCGAAGAGCACACACCTGGTCATAAGTACGCTCATCACCCATTACGCCAACGCTGTGGACAGGCAATAATACTGCAAAAGCCTGCCACGTGCTGTTGTATAGGTTGCAGGCATAAAGCTCACTAATGAAGATTTCATCCGCTAATTGTAGTAAACTAACCTTATCTTTATCCACTGCTCCTATTATTCTTACCGCCAAACCTGGACCTGGAAAGGGGTGCCTATGCACCAGATTGTCCGGTAAGCCTAAACAAGCACCAACCTCTCGAACCTCATCTTTAAAAAGCTCCCGTAGAGGCTCAATCAAGCGCAGTTTCATAACCTCCGGCAAGCCTCCCACATTGTGGTGGCTTTTAATCGTTGCTGAAGGTCCTGCAAAGGATACGCTTTCTATCACATCTGGATACAAGGTGCCTTGCGCCAAGAATTCAGCATCAGAAAACTCAGCAGCTACTTCTTCAAATACCTCGATGAAGGCTGCTCCGATTATCTTCCGTTTTTGTTCTGGATCACTTATTCCCTTTAGTTTTGCAAAGAAAGTGTCGCCAGCATCCACAAAGCGTATGTTCAAATCCGGATAAGGTGCGAAAAGCTCTTTAACTCTCTTTGCTTCCGCGAATCGCATTAATCCGGTATCTACAAATATGGGGATTAGCTGCTTTCCTATGGCTTTGTATAACAGCATTGCCGCTACTGAGGAATCCACTCCTCCGCTTAGCCCCAGGATTACCCTCTTCTTCCCCACCTGATCTTTTATCTTCTGGATGCTTTCTGCAACAAATGATCCTGCCGTCCAATCTGCATCAAGCCCTGCTACTCCAAATAGGAAATTAGCCAACATAAGCTTGCCACCCGGGCTGTGAACCACTTCCGGATGGAACTGAAGTGCATAAATAGGATGCTCCTTATGCTTAAATGCTGCATGAGGAGAATTTTCAGTCCTTGCCAGGATATCAAAGCATACCGGTAAAACCGCCAATGCGTCTCCGTGGCTCATCCATACTTGTTCACAATCGCTTAATCCATTAAAGAATACATCGTTGCCTATCATATTAAGCTCCGCAAAGC
>CAYSGM010000049.1:0-2179 GCA_964430595.1 uncultured Candidatus Cloacimonas sp. | reverse complement strand
ATATTCCCTTTTTTCAGCACGTTGAACCTCTCCTCCCCAATGAGCGGCAACCAATTGCATCCCATAGCATATACCAAGCATGGGGATTCCTAAAGTCCAGATACCAATATCAGGATAAGGAGCTTGGGGATTTGTAACGCTAAACGGACTACCGGAGAGGATTATCGCTCCGGGAGCAAATCGCTTAATGCAATCTAAGCTCATATTATAGGGATGGATTTCACAGTAAATGTGATGTCCACGCACCACTCTGGCAATCAACTGTGTATATTGAGAACCGAAATCCAGGATCAGAACTTTGCTATGCATCCGTATATCTCCTAACGCACAAAAGGGTTATTTACTTTTTCCAGCCCAATGGAAGTAGCCGGTCCGTGTCCTGGAAACACCAGCACATCATCATTCAAAACAAAAAGCCTCGTCTTGATAGACCGCAGTATAGTTGCATTGCTTCCTCCCGGAAGGTCTGTACGCCCAATACTTTGTTCAAACAGAGTGTCTCCGCTTATCAGGAATTTATCTGCTAACAGGCATATACAACCCTGTGTATGCCCCGGCGTGTGAATAACGGTAACTTGCTTATTACCAAGCATAATAATCTCACCATCCTGAAGCATATGCGAAGCTGCATCCAGCGCAAGCGGAAGCCCCATTAGTTCGCTAAAGTTCTTGCTATTATCGGTTAGCATGTCTGCATCCAGGGAATGGATAGCGATAGGACAGTTTAGTTCCTTAGCAAAAAAGCTGTTTCCGCCAATATGATCCCCATGCCCATGGGTATTAACGATCATTTTAACTTTCACTTTCAGGCTTTGCAGATGTTCTAAATATTTGCTGGATGGCGCACCCGGATCTATCAGCAAAGCTTCCATACTTATTGAATCCCAAAGCAACCAGGTATTAATCTGGAACTCTTTCAATAGTATTCGCGATTCTATCTTAAACATGTTTTACCCTTTATCAATCGTATGATATTCTGTAAATTTTTGCAGTCTCGGACGTAGCTTTGCTGGCGGTATAATCCTGCGTCTCGCCAATCTGCTTGCCGCTAACAAACCTTGTCACTTCAATATCAGCCGTTGCTCCTGCTTTAGGATGATAATAAAGAAACAGATCCAGAGCAGTATGCAAATCATGTTGTCCTATACTATCAGATATTATCAAACCCAGAGGACCCATCATATCTTTGGCAAGCAGCCTGTAACCATCGGTGAAAAGAGCTTCCAAAGCGTCATTATCCGGCTCATCCCTACCCACAATCAGTTTCACTTCCTCCCCGATCCGAAAATGCCTGCCATAGGATAGTAGTTCAAGATTTTCTTTGGTAACTTCGCTATGATCCATCAGATCCTTCAAACGGAGACAATAGTTGCGGTCAGTAAGTAAACAACCACCGGCGGGATGTGGATAGTCCTTCACATTCAATGTATGTGCCAGGTTCATTTGAGAGCACCTCCCACGTCCGTGGAAATCCAGCAAATCACTCTTATCTACCCAACCTTCTCTGATAGGCAGAGTATCTGGCAAATGAAGCTGGCAAAGGGGGCGGACTATCAAGTCTCTTACTCCGCTAAGCTTAGAAACGCTGTCCAGAGCGTCTCTGCGTTGCGACATGGGACGCTGCCCCAAAACCTCTCCGCTAATCAGGAAGTCCGCCTGTTTCTCCTCAAGTAACTGTGCAGCTTTGCGAAACATGAAACCATGACAATCTATACAGGGATTCAACCGCTTACCAAAGCCATAAACCGGATTGTCTAACAGTAACATATGCTCATCAGTAACATCTATTACTTCCAGTTTGATGCCGTTTTGTTCTGCGGAAAGAATAGCTCTTTCTTCTTTCAAATAAGGTGCGCGAAAAAAGACAGGATACACCGTATAACCCCGGCTTTGCATCCATTTAACAGCTAATATACTATCCAAGCCCCCGGAAAACAAGGCTATTGCTTTATGTTTTTTCATGAATCAAGGGCAAATATCTGCTGCTTTCTGTCAAGATGGATTTGCAATTGGCGTTTAATCATTTGGTGATAGGCTGCCTCAAATGCCCCTCTTGCGGTTGGAGCAAATGCTAACCTAACCATCTCTTGAGCTAGTGCTAACCTAACCGTGCTTTTTTTTGACTATAACGGTTTTAACCCATACCAGATTATAGGCGTGGGTTTTAACCCACGTACAG
>CAYSGM010000048.1:0-18552 GCA_964430595.1 uncultured Candidatus Cloacimonas sp. | reverse complement strand
AAACAACCAGAGAAACAATGAGTTGGAATTTACACCAACATTTGGGACTCAACAAGTTATTTGTCTTGGCATGTGAACACCACCTTTTTAATACACTTATAGCTATAGTGTAGTCTCTATTTGGCAATTAGCAAAGCTTAATCTGTAAGCGGGAAATCTCTGCTTCGTGTAAATACAATACTGGCAACTGACTAAGGCAGGCTAACTAAGTGTAACACAATTAATTATAGTTCGCTTATGGAGGGATATGGATTAGTATATAGGTATGACTCCCAACAAAGGAGGGTTTATGAAAAACAGAATACTTTCTACACTCGCAAGCTTATTACTGCTGGTTATGATCACATTTACCAGTAGCTGTTCCGTAACCACTGTCCATCGGCAGAGACCACCCCAGCACCGCAACAGAACCGTGTGGGTAAGCGGGGTTCGCTACAGACAGGTTTACTACGTGGATAACGTTACCAATAATGTGGTGATCGTGGAACAGACAGAAGTTCAGAAAAAGCCAGCCAAGCACCACGGAAAGAAGAACAAACACCACAAGGATTAACACTTATTAGCACTCCCATGCTAATCTCCTACCAACACATAATACCGGTACTTGTGTTCCGGTATTTTTTTGTGCTGTGCCTCTGCGTCAACTACAGCACACCGTGCTTTTCCCGATTCTGATTGACAGCTTTATGCCCATATTTAAAAGGTGATTATCTTATTATAGAATAGAGGTTAAAAATATGGCAAAGACAATTCCTGCCCTAAGTGAAGTAATCAGCTCGATGAAGAAGATTAGTATTGGCGAGCTTAAGATAAACATTCCCATCATCCAGGGTGGCATGGGGATTGGCGTTTCCCTGTCGGGTCTGGCTGCTGCTGTTGCCACGGAAGGCGGGGTGGGAACCATCTCCGCAGTTGCTCCGGGATTCAGAGAGCCGGATTTCCTTACCAACTTCCGGGAAGCCAATATGCGTGCCCTTGCCAACGAAATCCGCAAAGCACGGGAGCTTACCAAAGGCATCTTAGCCGTTAATATCATGGTAGCCCTCACTAACTTCGCCGATATGGTGCAAACTGCCATCAAAGAGAAGATAGATATAATCATCGCCGGTGCGGGATTGGCATTAAACCTGCCGGAATACCGTCCCGAAAGCAGCAAAACCAAGCTAGTGCCGATTGTATCTACCGACAGAGCTTTGAATATCATCATCCGCAAATGGTTCAAAAGCTATAATTGCCTACCTGATGCAGTGGTGCTGGAAAGCCCTTATAGCGGCGGACATCAGGGCGTTAAGATGGATGAAGTGGGCGATAAAGAGTTTGATCTGGAACAGCAGCTTCCCAAGGTTCTGGCTGTGGTGAACGAATGCGAACGGCTGTATAACAAGAAAATACCGGTGTTCGTAGCCGGTGGCGTGCAGACCGGGGCAGATATCCGCAAGTTTGTGGAGATGGGTGCTTCCGGTGCGCAGATTGGCACACGCTTTATTACCACCGACGAATGCGATGCCAGTATGGAATTTAAACAGCAATACCTGAATGCCAAATCACCGGATGATATTGCGGTTATCCACAGCCCGGTGGGTTTGCCTTTGCGCGTGCTGAAGACCAAGTTCGTAAAAAGCATTATTGCCGGTGAGCATAAGCCCATAGCCTGCTACTATAAATGCCTGCATACCTGCGATTATAAGACTGTATCCTTCTGCATCGCCAAAGCTCTGATCAATGCACAGTCGGGTCATATAGACGAAGGCGTGTGCTGTTCGGGAGTGAATGGCTATAAGAATAATGAGATTGTAAGCGTGCATAAGGTGTTTGAGCAAATAGAGGAAGAATACCGGGCATAAAACTATAAGGGGCTTAGCTGGAGAATACCTGCTAAGCCCCAATTATAAAACGATAGGGATTCTATTTTGCCACGGTGATTTTCTTTGTTTCTCTGTGGCTTGGGCTAACTATTTTCAATATATAAACGCCATTAGGCAGAGGCTTGCCTGCCGTATCCGTGGCGGACCAGCTAAGGGAATTACCCTTATGCGGAATAGCAGAGATGGTCTGATCTTTCACTTTTTGTCCGCGGATATTGTAAGTGCATACTGTGATTTGTTCTTGCTTATCTGTGTGTAGGGTTAGCTGTGTTTCTCCCCGGTTCGGATTGGGGTAAGCGGTAACACTGAAGGCAGAGGGAACATCCTCGTGCTGATCGGATATTTCGGTAGGGGTGGAAAAGTAGTATTCATAAGTGTTGGAACCTTCCTCAGCACCAGAGATACTAATTGGTGTTCCATTGTTGTCCCAGTGATAGCTTATATACTCTAATGCCAGGAAGGTAGCATAATAACCATCAACTCCGTGTGACAGATTCAGACCGCTATTCAGGTATGGCATCCATTCCTGATTCTCGTATCTGCTCATTGTAATTGTTCCTAATGTCCAGTTATCACATAAATAGAGAGGCTGGGGCAGCCCACCGAAGAAATTATCCCGATTCCATTCTGCTGAAGCAAGGTAAAATGAATAATCCGGCAAGTACATACTATATTTTTCAAACTCAGGTGGGGGTATGTGCTGCTCGCCCGTGTAAGTATATTGTACTTTATTGGTTGGTGTCCAGTTTATTGAATCCAAGGACTTGTAACTGATCTCCTCAATTCGTCTATCAAGGCTGTCGAGAGTGCAATCAGTTTTCCAATATAAACCCGAAGGTATGTGCGAGCGCAATTTTGAGATCAGCTTCATATCGGAGTTGTAAGTGTAATGGTTGGTCACTATATAATCCTGTGCCGATTCTGCTAAGCCGAAGTTATCCTCCAGAATGTACCCATTGTTATCTACTGCGCAGGTTCGGGCGCAACCAACCTTCATGGTGGGGGTTGTGTAAGCGAAATGGTCGGCGTCTAGTTGAGTGTATCCTGCAAAAGGGTAGGTTTCATCCCAACTATATATCAGTTCGTCGTAATCATAGTGTGCACCATAAGTGCGGTATGTGTTAATGAGAAATCGATCGACAGGATCATAAAAGAATCTAATGGTGTTATAGCCATGAGAATCTGGTCCAATTCCGCTATACTCATAAGATGTCCGAACTGAATACATTCTCTTTAGGGTTGCTGTGTTTTGCGCATTAGACACAATCGGAAGCACAAGTAGCAATGCTATGAATAACGCATGTGCAAGCTCTAAGTAACGAAGATACGCTTTTCTTTCCATAAATCCCCCAAGTGGTTTTGGAATGTTAAACACAGAAACACAGATAATTAGTTACTTGAAATCAGTCAAGGTTTTTTTGTGTAAGTAATTAGCAAATCTGTTTTGTCTAATGCATATAGAGCACCCTGGCGATTGTAGTATCTTGGAGCATGTGCATCTCCATATCCTTTCTAACGATGCTGGGTCTGGTTATTTAGCTAAAGTTATTTTCCTGATTTCTCTGTGGTTTCCACTAACAAAACTTAGCATATACACGCCGCTGGGTAGCTCCATAGAGTTCCATACCAGAGTGTTAATCCCTGCCTTTTGCATAGGCATATCCCACTGGCTAACCTTTTGTCCTTTTGCATTATATGCGCATATCTGCACATCAGCACTTTGTTTCAGGGTATAGGCAATACTCACGGAAGGATTGAAGGGATTAGGGTATATACTGGTTAAGCCTGTAACAATAGGGATTTCAGGAGTTGGGTTATCTCCGCTTGTTTGATATTCTACAGAAACCGGACCATATTGAGCTGAGCTGCCATCCAGATCATGGCTTTGCAGCCAATAGTAATACGTCCCATCTTCAGTTAGCTCGGTATCGGTATAATCATAGTGATATGTGCCGGAACTATTGTTTGCGGGAATAAGTAAGCTAATCTGCGTAGCAGTAGTAACATCCGCGCTAATATTGCGCAGCACATAAAAGCCTGATACACCTGTTTCGGATTGGGTAATCCATTCTAGGCGCACGTTATTCGCAGGGGTTATCATGCCCATAAAGGATGAGAGCTCCACGGGAAGGGTGCTAATCTCGTTATCCAGTGTCCCCATTGTATATAAACCGCTGCTGGTAACAGGCACCATCGGACTCACTGTGAAGGAGATTACCTTGCCGTTTACAGATGGACTACCACCAATAACCGTATAGTTACTGTTGTTATCGGCTCGGTATAGCAAGCGGTATTGATTCCCGTTAGGAGTGCCGAATCCTGGCAGAAGTGTTTCCAGATCAAAACTATATGTCGTGCTTATGTTCGATAGTCCGTACTCTACAAACCACTCTCGCTTCAGCCTCAGGAAATTGGGGTAGGCACCCGCATCAGGATTGAAGGTAGCGGACAAGCCTTCTGCTGCATCGTGTCCGGCACGAACTCTGGCAGTGGCGGTAAGGTAATCACCTTTAATACTTAAACCACCGCTTGTTTTAGTTTCAGTTAGTTTAGTGGTTAGCACAGTAAGCTCGAACATATTTGTGTAATGCTCCGGCGTAGCAGTGTTAAATACAGTAAGAGCGTATTTATCGGCAAGATAGGCTTCCACAGCTTTACGCTCTGTTTCATTCAGATAGCGATTAAACACGATCAGTTCTGCCATCCAGCCGTTCAGCCTGTTATTGATGCTGCCGTCTATGTATCTGCCAATTGCTGCACCCTGCCAACCGGTTAAATGGTTCAGCCTGGCATTGCTGGTGGCGTTCATATTCAAGCCACGCAATGCGCCATTGATGTAAGTGTCATTCCCAAGGGTGTTAGAGTGCCTGACTGTGAATACGCTTGCCGGGGCTGCTGCTGCATAATTGCCTACTCTCATATCATAATCATTGGTGTATTGCGCATGCGTAAAAGTGTTATTCGTTCTCCACCCTACGTGCAGGTTCTTGTTCTGAGCCTTTTCGCTTCCCCCCAAAAACATGTGGAGCGAAGAAGGTGAACTGGAGGTTCTCTTTACCACCGCGATGATCGTGTAGTTTGTATTTACCACCATATTTCCATCAATAGAAAGGTAGTCTCCGGTGCCGTTTGTAAGTCCATCAAACACAATCGCCGGTTTGCCGTTTATCATATTGGTTTTAAACAGCGGGCGCAAGGCTAATGTATCCTGAGTGGCATGTTTGTTATTGCCGCTCATGTCCGTCCAACTGTTAACCGGATCGTTGTTGTTAAGGCTAAGCGCATTTGCGTCCAGCCACATCTGTAAGCCGCTGCTAATATCTCCAGGTCCCGCTGCAAATAATGCAGAGGCAACGAACACGGACAATAATGCCATTATTATTAAGTTTCTCATTTTGGGGTTTAATCCTTCTCACTGGGAGTAATGTTTGTTATTTATGTATGTGTAACCCTTTTGTTTATTACAACTTCAGCGGTTTACGCATAGACTTGTCGCTAAGTTATTTTGGGGCATTTTGCCGTCAAGACAATTCAATACGGTTTAAGTCTGGAGTCGAATCGGCTTAAACAAACTATACCGATAGAGTTAACTCTTTTAGCCGATTGGACTACAGGGACATTGGCAGTTTAACTGCTGGGATAAAACCTAAAGATACTTAGTTGGGGGACGCTTTAGTCCATGACGCCGCCAAAATATAGGTAGAAATAGATAGGGAAGGCGTCATCGACTCCAGGCTTGAAGGATGCACCTATGCCTTAAGCATCCGGGTTTCAGCTTCCTTGCTTATCCACAGCAGATTCGCAACGCAGTTCATCGGGGGTTCACCATGATAAATCATGGTGAGATCATGGTCAGATCCCGGTCGGCTCATCTTCGGCAAGCAAGGAAGCTGGGTTGAATGCGTAGGTGCATCATTATCACATTAGTGGCTGTAGGAATGCACCAGCAAGCGCTTTCAAACTATATCTGCAATCCCACTATTGTGATGTCATCTCTTTGGTCGCTCAGCAGCATCATCTGGCTGATTTTGGCTTCCAAATGCTCATTTTGCTCAATCAGGGGCAGCTCGGATATAACGCTGATCAGCTTAAACCAGTTCTCCGGTCCCAGCCTTTTGGTTCTGGGTTTCATTTCATTGGGCTGATCCAGGATTCCATCTGTGTAGAGGTAGATTTTAGAGCCGGGTGAATATGCTATTTGTTGCGAATCAAAAATGGGGTTCTTGTGGTGTTTCAATCCGCCGATGGAGAATTTGCTGCCATTCAGCACTTGCAAAGAATGGCTGGCATTGTCATACACCATCATATCCAGAGCAGCTCCGGCAAAGCTGAGTATATGCTCTGCCATATCCACTTTGATGATGGAGATATCCAGTCCGTCCTGCTGCGTACGTTCGCTTTCCTGGTGCATGGTTAAGCCTATATCTTCGTGTAATTGCCGAAGGATTTCATCCGGGGCTTCACCTCCATGCTCGGTTACAATGTGATTGAGGGCAGCATTGACAGTCATAGAAACCAATGCTCCCGGGACTCCGTGCCCGGTGCAGTCTATCACGGCAAAGAGAACGGATTTTGTCCCCGGCAATTCGTGCAGCCAATAGAAATCACCCCCCACCACGTCTCTGGGGTGCCACAAAACAAAAAACTCCTGCCAAACCTTGCGCATTTGGTCTGCCTGGGGGAGGATGGATTTCTGGATCAGCAGAGCGTATTCAATGGATTGGGTCATACGCAACTGCCATTCTTGCAGTTCATGGGTTCTGAGTGCCACTTGAGCCTCCAATTGATGGTTAATTTGACGATAACGGTATATCTGCCATCTGATGATAGCAAAGATCACACCCAAAAAAGCAAGGGCGTAAATCACGAATGCATACCATGTGTAGTAAAGGGGAGGGTTTATTCTTATAGGAATGCTTCTCACCGGGGTTTGCTCTCCATTTGCTGCCACAGCATTAACCTCGAATGTATAGTATCCATAGGGCAGTTTTTCATAACGAATGGTTTCCACATAAGGCTTGGTAACCCAGTCGTTGGTAAACCCGCGCAAACGGTAGGAGATCTGGCAGAGCTCGGGGTATAAGGGACCCAATATGCTGATCGGTATATCCAGTCTGCGATGCTTGTAGGGCAGCTTAATCTTGCCCGTGGTTCCGACTCTTATGCTATCTGCCACAATAATATACGGGATATCCAGTTTCAAATCGTTATTATACTCGCTGAAGGAATATATTGTATCCATGGTCTTCAGCATCAGTATTCCATTTTCTGTGAACACCTCTTCCAGGTCGTTGGGAATCCCTTCTTTGGATGTATAGGCATAGCTTACTAGTTTATCTGTGTCGAACCGGACAAGAGCCTGGGTAAAACACAGCCAAACTACTTTGTTAAAGACAGTTACATTGTTTAGCTTACCGTAGAGCTCATACTGTTTCATATTCAGTGTATGCCAGGATTTGTTTAGCCTGTAATAGAGGTTCTTGCCATCACTATACATTTGCCCTGCGTCACTGTAATAAGCGTTGATAGCCGGAACATACTCACCGGCAATATCCAGCTTGAAATCATCTGTTTGCAGGATTAGCTTACCCGAGGAAAACTGGCTTACTCTGTATCGGTATCTCTTGTGGGATAGCTTCTCCAGATGACCTATGTAGTGTTTTTGCTGATAAGGCGGGAAGAATTTTATCCACAATGGCTTGGGATACATCTTGTCATCTAGCAGATTGTAGATATGGGTGGGGAGATTCAGTGTCCTGCCATCCGTAGCCCCAAAATGCACTTGTTCCGGCAATTCAGAGATTCTGTATTTGCTGGTTGTCTGCCCGGGATATGGCTTAATCTCATGATTGGAGAGCATTAGTTTGGTGTATGCCGCTCCTATCCACTGCTTGTCTAAAGCAACATAATCCACCATCTCAAGAAGGGTGCTGCTGAGGCTTTTGCCACGGTCTTTACCTTGCCACTTGGCGAAGTTATCAATCTTCAGTGGAGTTACTACATTCCTTTGAAAGGCTGTAAGGGGACGGGATTCACTTGGTAGAGCAGGGGAATTGGCATCCTTTGCAAAGCTGATTGTTTTCATGCTATCACCATTCAGGATATGATAGCCTCCCGGGAAGGGGGAAAAGGATGCATTGGCATTAAGGGTTTCCAGTTCAATCAGCTTGGCTTGTTTAAAACTATAAGCTTTTATAAGATCGGGTTCGGATTTTGCCATATTACCATTAGACCTAAGATAGATGAGGTCTGCTGCAAGGTCGGTTCCGATAACCTTGGCAGAGGGGATTGTTGCAAGGTGTTGCACGTCTTCTGCATGCAATCTGCCCAGGGAAAGCTGTTTTTGGGATTTACCTATGTCTGTATAGCTAACAAAACGGTTGCCATTCAGCTTTGTTATGCTTAGGTAATTACTCTGTTTCTGCTGCATGGGAGCTTGGAACACTTCCTCGCAGATAATCTCCAGAGGAATCACGCTTATCGCACCGCTACGCTGATAGATGATGGAATCCATTTGCCGGTTGTATGCCAGAGTATAGATCTCAGAATCCAGTAGAATATCTCTTGTAGTTGTCTGCTTAAAAGGATATTCTATAATCACGATACGGCTTACATCCTGAAACATGTCATGCTTCATATCCAGAAACAACAGGTTACCCATATTATACACTTGTTTACAGATGCTTTGCGGATAGGGATTAGCCAGTTCTTTGTTTATAAATGTGCTCGTGCCGGGGTCTGGCTCCAGAATGCGAATCAGGCTGTATTTATCGCTGTATGTAGGGCGGTATTTCCCTAATACAGGTATCAGTTGCTCCTGCAGATACAAGTAATCCAGATAGTCCGCCCGGAATGCCATTGTTTGGGAGCGGATAGACATACCTTTTGTGGCGGGATAGCCGGGGAGCAGCTCTGTGGCTTGGATAGAGCCGGAGTTTTGGGTGATCAGCCAGCCGGTTCCCTTATCTGTGCCCGTAACGCTTTGTATCTTGGTTCCAGGCTCCAAAGCTATTTTGTGTAGCCTGTTTTGCTGTAAATCATACTTATAAAGCAGGTCTGTATTACTTAAAAAAACCCATAGTATATCCTCGGAGTAATCCAACCAGGTCTGGGGTATTTTGTATTCAGCACCGATGTCTTTATCAAACATGGATTTACCGGATAGAACCAAGAGCGAGCTTGCTCCTTTAGGGGAAACTAGCTTCAGATATAAGTCATTATCCTTCGTGAGGATCGGTGCCCTGATAAAACTGTTCTGCCCGGTGCTGACGGTTGCCTCTTGCGCATTTGAAAGAGCAGCAAACAAAACGCTTCCATCCTTGCCGATATGCGCCAGTCTTGCTTCGGTTTCACTGATGCTTCCCTTGAAGGGTTGATAATCCCAGATGCCTTTCTTTAGGATGCCGATGCCATGTTCACCCAGGCAATAGATATCATCCTCATAACCCAGTAACCTTAGGATTTTATCTGTGGTGGGGAAAGCGTATGGCTTCCAGAAGTAACCTTTCCATTGGTAGAGATTTCTTCTCCCGGCGGAATATACAGTCTTGGTAGTTTTGGATTGTAGTAAGGTTCCCAGCAGGGTATCACGGATAGCAAACTGATCGGCAGACATCACATCAGTATATCGGATGCCATTTAAGAGATATATCTTGGTTCCACCTTCAGACGACATATACCAGCGGTAACCGTCAGCGTCGGAAAACTGATATGATAAATTCCCCCTTAAGCCGGATTCTGCTCTGTAAGTCCTGTAGGATCTATTCTCTGCTGCTACTTGTTTATATTCTTCCAGAGCCAGGTTAATCTCCTGATTCAGCACCGAACTCTGGATGAGGATACTTAGGATTATAATGGTCAGCATGTGGCAAGTTTTGCGCATCTTTCCTCCCGGGAAGCAGGTCTTTGCAGTGTGCTGAATGGATACCTATAAGATAATCAAAAAAAATAAGTTAGCACCTCCGATGTTCACTATCCGGGATTGGTTTTACTAATAAATCAAGTATCTTATAGAGTAAGGAGTTTATCATGAATGCTACCTTTAGTGCCTATGACATTTTTCAGGCTATGCATAGCAACAATATCCAGTTCTCTTACAAAGGCCCTCTAACCCAGGATATCCTTACATCCTTTGGCGAATCTATTAGAGAGAAACTGCATACAGACGATTGTGACGAGAAACTGATCCGACGGATATTCTCCATTTTGGTGGAGACAGCCCAGAATATCCTGAAATATTCCAGCGAAAGGACAGAAATTGAAGTTGAGCGCGTAAAGAATGCGGAACGCCGCATTGACGAGGCGCGCCGTAAGGACGCCGGAGTAGGGATTATCGGAATCGGCAATGTAGCCGAAAAAGAGTTCCTGATCTTTTCGGGCAACTTGATTCATCAGGAAGCGATGGCGGCGATAAAAGCCCGGATTGATTACATCAATTCACTCACCGAGGCGGAACTTGCCTCGCATTATCAGAAGCAGCTAAAAGAAGGCACCATCACACCTGATGGAAGTGCCGGACTTGGCTGGATAGAGATAGCACGCCGTGCAAACCGTCCTTTGGAGTATAAGTTTTTGGAAATCAATTCAGGTGAGATATTCTTTGAGATAAAGATTCATGTACGAGTGGAGGACTGAAGAGATGGATAGCTACATACTGGAAGCAACTAAATACACGCCATACATAGAACTAGACACTAAACTCAGCAGCTTAAAAATCATTGGCGAATCATATCCAGAGAACGCTCTGCAATTGTATCAACCACTGCTGATGAAGATTGATGCTTTTTTCGCCGATCCAGAGACAAAGCTGGACATCGACCTGCAAATAGACTACCTGAACACCAGCAGCAGTAAAATGCTGATAGACCTAATTTCCAAGCTGAGTGACTACTTTGACCAAGGTCACGAGATTACTGCCGTATGGAATTATCCTGCTGAGGATGAAGACTACCGCGAACAATGCATGATGTTCTTGGAAGATGCCCACTTTCCATACAAACTAATCGGAATCGCTTATTAGGTTGCAATGAGCCCACGTATAGACGACATCTTTAAAAAAGAAAGAGAGCTGATAGACCGGGCTAAAGAAAGCTTGGATGCCAATGAAACTCAAGGCTTTATTCAGGTTGGCGAGTATAAAGCATTACTTGATGCCTATGAGCAAATCCTGAAGCAATTCTTTAACCTCACCCGTCTTAGCGACAAACAGCAGCAACGCACAGGCAACCTGCTGGAACGCCTTAGCCGCTATGTCTCTCCACCTCTCTATAAAAAGATTACCCATGGCAAAGAACGGGTGGAACTTAACCAGACCAAGCGGGTTAAGCTGACGGTCTTCTTTTCTGATATCAAGGATTTTACTACCCACAGCTCCAACATGGAAGCCGAATCACTCTCGCTCATTTTAAACTCCTACCTGGAAGAAATGACTAGCATTATCAACCAACATCATGGAACTCTGGATAAATACATTGGTGATGCCATTCTGGTGTTCTTTGGCGATCCGGATTTTACAGATGATTTTACACACGCGCGTCGTTGTGTTTCTATGGCTCTTGAGATGCGCACCCGCATGACTGAGCTGCAGAAAAAGTGGTTTGAACTTGGCTATCCCTACCCCCTGAAAATCCGCATGGGAATCAGCACCGGCTTTGTAACGGTAGGCAACTTCGGCTCTTCGGAGAGGATGGACTACACCATCATTGGAAGCCCTGTAAATCTGGCTTCCCGGCTACAGGCTTATGCTGCAGAAGACCAGATTCTAATCAGCCACGAAACATGGGGCTATGTGCGTGATTTGGTGGAATGCACTGAGCCGATATCGCTTGAGATCAAAGGTTTCAATCAACCAGTGATTGTCTATGAGGTCAAATGCCTGCGGGATGATACTCATCATCAAATCTTGAATATCGAAGACAAAGCCAGAGACCTCTTTCTCAGGATCGATTTTTCCAAAATCCGCAAAGATGAACTGATTGAATTGATCAACAACCTATAATCCGCTATCCTGAAGAGCATAGTTACCCTTACCCCCTCCCCTGTATTGCCCCCCTAATGTGATTTGGCTCACAGCATAGCCTCAGATACCATACTTGCGTATTTTACGCATCAGGGTAAAGCGCGATATCCCCAATGCCTTGGCAGCCTGGCTTTGGTTGTTTTCCGCTTCTAGCAGTGCTTTCTTTATCTGTTCTATCTGAATCTGATCCAGGGTAGATTCCACGGGGCTGTCGTCACTGTTAAACATGGGGAAGTCCTCAGGGCTTAGCGTACCGTTACGGTTTATTATCAAAGCGCGCTCTACAAGATTTTTCAGCTCTCGAACATTGCCGGGGAAGGGATAGAGCACCAGCTCCTTGATCAGCATGGGATCGGTTTTGGGGATGTCGATACCGTTACGCTTGCAGAAGTAACCGATAAAGTAGTGTAACAACGGCTCTATATCCTCTGTCCTGTCGCGGAGCGGGGGGATGTTTATCTGGTATGCAGAAAGCCGGTAGAAGAGGTCTTTGCGGAAGCTTTCGTCCTGGATCAGCTTGCCTAAATCCTTATTTGTGGCAGCCACAAAGCGGACATCAACGGGGACTTCCACATTTGTCCCGATCTTCATAAACTTCTTCTCCTCCAGCACCCGCAGCAGCTTGGATTGCAGATTGGGAGGCATATCGGCGATCTCATCCAGAAAGATGGTGCCACCTGCGCTTAATTCCAGATAGCCTTTCTTATCCTGCATGGCACCGGTAAAGGAACCTTTCTTATACCCGAAGAATTCGCTTTCCAGCAGTGATTCGGGCAGTGCCGCGCAGTTTATGGGGCAGAACTTCTTATCCTTACGCGGGCTTGCATAGTGGATGATCCGCGCGATTATCTCCTTCCCGGTTCCGCTCTCACCGCTGATGATGATGGGAGTATCGGCAAAGCCTGCCAGATGGATAGTATCCTCCAGAAGCTTGCGGATTACCTTGCTTTCGCCAATGAAGTTCTTCTCCACTCTACGCTCCAATTCCTTGGTGATTAGCGAGTTATCATCGGTCAAACGGCTAAGGTTGCGCTGCATATTTATAAACTTAGCGGTGCGTTCTATAGCGATCATCAGTTCTGTCTGGCGGAAAGGCTTCTTCAGAAAGTCGCTTGCACCGCTGCGCAATGCCTCTATAACCGTATCCATATCGCCATGCCCGGAGATGAGGATAACCTCCAGATCGGGGTGATCCGCCTTCACCAGCTTAAGCACCTGAAGCCCATCCATTTCGGGTAGGCGGACATCCAGAATCAGCACATCGAATTGCTCCTGATTCAACAGTTTGAAAGCAGCGGTGGGTGTTTGCGCTGTCTTAACCCTAAAGCCCTTACGCACCAGAAACTCACTTAGCTCGTGGATGATGCGTTGTTCATCATCAAGGATAAGAACACTAATTTCCATATATATTTCCTTTGCTTGCTGTGCCTATGCCATAGGTATGCTGATGGTTACGGTTGTCCCGCAGCCGGGTGCGGAGGCAATGGCAAGGGTGGCATTCATACCTTTTACGATGCCCGCGGATATGGATAACCCAAGCCCTGTGCCTTTGTCCAGGCTCTTTGTAGTGAAAAAGATATCAAAAACCTTATCCTGAAGCTCTTCCGGGATGCCACAACCATTGTCTGTTACTTTCACGAACAGCTTGCCATCCTGTACAGCTGTGCTAACTTCAATTAAGCCATCGGATTGCAACGATGCCTCCATGTTCTCGCCTATTGCATCGCGGGCATTGGTGAGCAAGTTTAAGATAACGTGCTCGAACTTATAGGGATTACCGCTTACTTCTGGGACGCTCTCTGCGAGGTTGCTTACAATCCGTACCCCCTTAGTTATGAATCTGTCCTGCACCATGGCAACAGCATTCTGGATACTTTGATTTAGGTTAAACTTACTGTGGGAGGTGTCGTCCCCCTGCCTTGAGAAGCAGCGGATATGCTCTATAACATCCTGCATGCGTGATATATCGGCAAAGAGGTAATTCACCTTTTGCTCCAGATAATCACCATTTATCTGCTTATCATGGATGGCAAGCATAATGTTTTCCAGCGTTAAGGATAGTGTCTGCATAGGTTGGTTCAGCTCGTGCGCTATGCCGGCAGCCAGCTCTCCCAGAATCGCCAGTCGGGATTGACGCAAAGCTCTTTGTTCCTGCTCCTGACGCCGTGCCACTTCTGTTTCCACTCGCATTTCCAGTTCGCGGTTCAGTTCGTTAAGCTTATCTCTGCTGGCGTTTATCTCTCTGTTTAGCTTCAAGGTGCTGCGGTATCTGCCAATCAGGATTAGCACGATAATCAGGATCAATCCGATAATCACAAACAGGTAATTGCGCAGTTGAGAGCTTTTCTTCAGGTCTTTTTGAGATAGTTCGTTGTTTTTGGTAAGCAGCTCTATGTTTTTTTCTTTCTCCAGCACTTCATACTTTATCTCCAGCTCGCTTATCTGTTTAATCTTTTGTTCGTTAGCCAGACTGTCGCTGATGGTGTGGTATTGTTTAAAGTATTTAAGCGCAGCTTGATGATTGCCGATGGCTTCGTAATACTCTGAATTGATTTTATACAGGGTGCGGGAGAGCTCGTAAAACTGTGAGTTCTGCTGGATACGGTTTGCCTTGCTTATGTAAAGATATGCCTCAGAAAGCTTGTTTTGTTTCAAAGCTATATCTGCAAGGTTGTTCAGGGTGGAGAGGATACTATGCCAATCGCGGGAATCCTTCTTAAGCTCATAGGATTTAAGATAGTTTTGCCGTGCCTGATTAAGGTCTCCGCTGTAAAGATAAAGCACCCCAAGGTTATTGTATGCGCTGGCAATTTTGGCGGGATTGTTCAGCTTGGTGTAAATGGCAAGGGCTTGATGGTTGTAATCAAAGGCTTTAGGATAATCATTCAAGTGGCGGTAAGTAACGCTTATGGAGCTAAGGGTAGTGGCAATTTGGTATTGATCGTTAATTTCTTTGCGTAGTGCCAAAGCTTGCTGTTGGTATTCAAGGGTTTTGGCAAGGTTGCCGGTTTGCAGATACAGGATGCTCATATTCATTAAAGCGTTGGCAATGCCGGGCTTATCCTTTTGTTCCCGTTTGATATCCAAAGCCATTTGGTAATGCTCCAGACTTTTCCCGAAAGAACCAATCTTTAAATACAGGTTGCCGATGTTGTTATGCAGGTAGGAAAGCCTTTTCTCCTCATGAGAGCTGGTGGCATGGCTAAGTGCGGTGGAATACCATTTCAAGGCTTGGGCAAAATCGCCTTGCAAGTCGTAAGCATTCCCCACTTGAGCAGAGGTGAACACGATGTCGTCCGGGTGCTTACGCTGTTTAGCAAGTTCAAAAGCATGTTGGTAATATTCCGCTGCGCTTAGGTATTCCTTGGAACTAACGTGATAATCTCCAAGCTTAAGCAGGATAGTGGTTTGGGTGATAAGCTTGTTGTCCCGCTTGGCAATTTTAAGCTCATCTAGCAGTTGTTGCGCATCCGTTGCTGTCGCAATCGTCAGGAAGCACAAAAAGGTAATAAGTATAACTGCTTTCTGCAGCATAAATCTCCTTTGCAAGGTATTTAGGCGGGTATTTATTCCCAAAGGCAGTCTGATTCAGGCAAAGCTGCTGTCAAGCTCAATCTTCTTTGCTAAGCAATTCCGGCTCGAGACGGTTCAATAATCTAAACCAATGGAAGTAAATGTCAGGCTCTATGCATAGTAATAGTGAGATTTCGCTAATCTTGGCTGGATTTTTCGGCAATGTTCACTATTTAAGTCTGGAGTCGAATCGACTTAAATAATCTATACCAATAGAGTTATCTCTTTTAGTCGATTGGACTACAGCGTTACTCGCAGTAAACCCGACAGGAATAAACCTGAAGATAATTAGTTGAGAGACGCTGTAGTCCATGAAGCCACTAAAATATAGGTAGTAATAAAGATAGGAGAGGCTTCATCGACTCCAGACTTGCCGAGGGTGCAGTCATTACATAACTAACTCTATCTGGGTTCTATAACCCTGCTTTCTGCCACGATCTCCCTTGCTTGCCGAAAGAGAACCAACACTGGGTTCACCATGATCTCACCGGGATAAATCATGGTGAGCTCATGGTCAGATCGCGGTCGGATCTGCTTTGGCAAGTAAGGGCGGATAAAGAAAAACTCTCCCTCACAAAGGAAGGAGAGTTATGCAAGCATGATATTGGTATTATTTCATATAGGTTTTAGTAATGGCATCCACTTCACCGCTTTCAATCAGTTCTTTAAGGGCTTTGTTAATCTTTTCGTTTATGGCTTTGCCTTTCTGCATAGCGATGCCATATTGCTCGTTAGTGGGG
The DNA here is from genome assembly GCA_964430595.1 of uncultured Candidatus Cloacimonas sp. Lineage (GTDB taxonomy): Bacteria > Cloacimonadota > Cloacimonadia > Cloacimonadales > Cloacimonadaceae > Cloacimonas. Next base: position 2,356 of record CAYSGM010000048.1, on the reverse strand, counting down.
ATGGTGAAGGCTATCTTGATGGGTCTTTGTTTGGCATATCCTTTAGCAGCACCTTCGTCTATTATCACGAAATCCAGCTTGCCGTCCAGTAAATCGCCTGTGGACTCAATGTCGGTGGAGTATAGTTTTAGGTTTGTTTTGGGCATGAGGTCTTTATCTATTAGGTTTTCATCCAGATACATGTGCCCGGTTGTTCCGGATAAAGAGCCTACTACATACTTGCCCAGATCCTCGAATTTGTCTAAGTTTATCTTGGAATCCTGCCTGGTGATTAGCACTTGATTGGTAACGCTATAAGGCATGGAAAAATCATATTTCTGAGAACGCTCCGGGGTGATGGTAACGGACGAGATAGCCAGATCAATTTTGTCGGAAGCCAGGGAGGAGAACAGATCTTCGAAATCCATTGGGATAATCTTTATCTCCAGCTTCATTTTATCGGCTATCTTTTGGGCGATTTCAATCTCGATACCATTTGGGATATCCCCCGTTAAATAGGAATAGGGAGGGTACTCGGGATTAGTGCCCACTCGGAGCACGGGCTTCTCCTTCCTGGCGCACCCCAGCGATAGAAACATCAAGGCAAACAACAACAACAAGGCTCGGTAAACGCTTGGCTTCATCACATACTCCTATTTTAAACCAACGTCTGTAGTTTATTTAATCCAGAGTTATATGTCAAGTTCATTGTGGATAATTTCAGGGATGGAGGTGTGGAAATAAAGCTACTTTAGCTTGAACACAGCAGTAAGAGTAACGGAAATGCTTTTACTGCGCGTACTGGTGTTATAGTAACCATAATCTGCTACATCTGTGGAATAGGGCTCGGTGATCTGAAACACGCCGGCGCGGGCTTCTTTCATTTTTCCCAGCTTGGTCTTGGCACTACTGGATATTTCTCCTGCACGGGCAACGGCATCTTTCGTAGCCTCGGATAGAAGCTGCTTCTTCAGCTCCGGCAGCTTGGAATACAGGTATGCCAGATTGGAATTCTGCATTATCATCCCGCGGTTGGCAAAGAACTCCGGATTAAGGGCAAGCCCCTCTATCTTTTTGATATCGGGGGATAGGATGAATACGCTTTGGTTCAGGTTGTAAGAGGTAAGGTTGCCATAATTATCGTTCTGGGGAAAGCTGGTAATGGGCTGAATGTTTATCTCCTTTTCCGGGATGCCTTTCTCGATCAGGAACTGCTTAAATGCGCTTATATCAGCACTCATGCGGTTATATCCTTCTTTCAGGGCATCGGGAGAGCTGTTGCGCTGCACGGTTAAGTTCCATTTCACCAGGTCGGATTCAAACAGCTTGCTGGAGTATCCTACCACGCGTAAACTGGTCTCGCTCTGCCGGCTTTGCACCAGGAACAAGCCCAGAATGCCTAAGCCAATGATGAAAGACAAGCCCCCGATTGCCCAAGTTCGGGCGGAGACATTGTCCTTGGCGGTGAATAACCACTCGAAAACTGCGAATACAACGGTAATAACGATAAGCCACAAGTATGTTGGCATATATCCTCCTTATATGGTTATTAGGAAAAGTAAGCTTCGTATTCCTGAACGGGGATAATATCCACGCTGCGCTTCAATCCATCGAAATGAAACACCAGCTTGATAGTGTAGTAGGGAAGCAATTTCTCTGCCAGATCAGGCCATTCTATTAGGGTGATGCCGCTTTCCAGCATATCGAAGATGCCAAGATCAAGCAGTTCATCTTCATCCTTCAAGCGGTATAAATCCAGATGGTAGAGGGGGTATAAACCGCAATGGTATTCTTTTAGTAACACAAAGGAAGGACTGTCGATTTGCTCCTGGATGCCAAGGAAATGCCCTACCTGCTTCGTAAAAAAAGTCTTGCCACTGCCAAGATCACCGCTAAGCAGCAGCACATCCCCGGGTTTGAGTAACGGAGTGATGTAGGCAGCGAGATCTATTGTATCTTGCTCTGTGTTTAATTCTATGTTTTTCATTTTATCCTCTTTTGGTTATGGAACTTTAACATGCCTTATCTGTATGATCTAACCTGCCCTCTTTCCTCTTTTCCTCTTTGTTAAATCTTCTATTTTTCACGGTTTTAAAAAAGTCCCAAAAGCCGTTCAATATCCCCTAAGGGGTATCGAGCTTCTCTTGGGACGATTAGCTGTTTAGTAGTCAGTCCTAATAATATAGTAAGTCATTTACCATTTTAAGCAAGCACTAAAGAGATCAATATCGCTTTGAGGGTATGTTTTGGGGCTTTATCTTAAGAGGACGAGTTTCTTCATTTCCGTCCTACTTGGAGTACGAAGCTTGTAGAAATACACACCGGCAGGCAAGGGTATGTTGGGGAAGGAAATGTGCTGGCTTCCGGAATAGATAAG